>JANNBP010000071.1:0-43701 GCA_031385555.1 Deltaproteobacteria bacterium
CCGCGCTCTCCGTCTCGTAGAGGGTCGTCTTCGATTGCGACTTCCTCCACAGCGTGAAGAACGCGAGGAGGATCAGGAAGACCAGGAGCAAGCCGAAGAACCAGCCAAGGATTTTCTTCATACAGACCTCACTCCGCTCGCAGCGCCTCGATCGGACGGATCGAAGCAGCATGAGAGGCGGGCATGATGCCGGCAAACGCACCGGCGATGACGAGCACGACGACGGCCTGGAGCACCGTCCCCAAACTGACGATCGGGGGACCGAGCGGAGAGTCGGGCATCATCGAGAGCACGGCCTCCGCCGCCGCGAGCAGTCCGACACCTGCGGCGATGCCGAGGAGGCCGGCGATCGCGGTGAGCACCACCGACTCCTTCATCACCATCGAGACGATCGAGAACGGCGTGGCGCCGAGCGCCTTGCGAACTCCGATCTCCTTGGTTCGCTCCTTGACCGTGATCAGCATGATGTTCGAGACGCCGACCACGCCGGCGAACAGCGTCGCGCCGCCGACCAGCCAGCTGATCAGCTGGAGCACGAGGAAGAAGCCGTCGATCTTGCCGAACATCACGAACATGTTGAACGAGCCGACGGCGAGCTGATCCGTCGGTGCGATCTTGTGGTGCTTGAACAGCGCCTCGCGCACCTGGCGCTCGAGCTCGGGGCCATCGGTGCCCGCCTTCGCGGTGAGCGCGAAGAAGCTGACGCGGTTCCCCATGTTGAACGCGTTCTTCATCGTCGTGAACGGCAGGAACACGGTGTTCGCGTCGCGATCGCCTTGCTGGCCGCTGCGCAGCGTGCCGATCACGCCGACGACCTGGAAGTAGACACCGCCGACCTTGATGTACTTGCCGATCGGAGTCTCGGCCGGATCGAACAGCTGCTCGCGCACGGCCTTGCCGATCACGGCGATCTTGCGCTGCTCGGCGATGTCGCGCTCGTTGACGAACCTCCCCGCGTCGTACTGGAACGCGACGATGTGCTTGAGCTCGGGGAAGTCGCCCATCACCGTGTAGGTCGCGCTCTTGCTCTCGTAGCTGACGATGTTGCTGCTCTGCCAGCCCCCGAGCGACAGCCGTGGCGCGAGGTACTCGATCGACGGCAGCCGCCGCAGGATGCCGATGTCATCGGTGTCGAACCGGACCTGCCGGCCGGGCGGCAACCCTTCATACGGCTCGCTCGTCACCTGGCCCCACATGAACAGCATGTTGGTGGCCATGCCGCGCATCTGCTTCTGGCTGCCGCTCTTGATGCTCGAGCCGAAGCCGAGCATCGCCATCAGCATGAGGATTCCCCAGAACACGCCGAACGCGGTGAGGAACGTGCGCAGGCGATTGCTGCGCAGCGTCGCAAAGATCTCTTTCCACTTGTCGAGATCGAACATCTATTGATCTCGCAGTGCGTGGATCGGGTTGACGCGGGCGGCGGCGCGGGCGGGGAAGTAGCCGGCGAGGGCGCCCGCAGCGACGAGGAACAGCGCGGCCTTGATGCCGGTCGAGACATCGACGCTCGGGTTGACGAGGAAGTCGCTGTTCGCCATGCCGGCGAGCTCGAGCATGCCGACGCCGGCCGCTAGCCCGAGGAGACCGGAGAGCGCGGTCAGGAACACCGCCTCCTGGATGATCATCATGATGATCGACGTCGGCGTCGCGCCGAGCGCCTTGCGCACCCCGATCTCCTTCGTGCGTTCCTTCACCGCGATCATCATGATGTTCGACACGCCGACCACCCCGGCGGCCAGCGTGCCGAGCCCGATCACGGTGACGAATACCGAGATCATCCAGAACAGCTTCTGGAACCGGCTGAAGCCCTCGATGTTGTTGCGGACGCGCACGGCCTGCTTGTCCGTCGGATCGAAGTTGTGGTTCTCCGAGAGCTGGCCCATCACCTGATCGATCACCGCCTGCGCCTCCGCGGGCCCGGCCTCACCGACGGTGAACTGCAGCATGTTGAGCTTGTTCTCGCCGTTGAAGGCGAGCTGTGCGGTGGTCAACGGGACGTAGAGGCGGCGCTCGGCCTCGTCACCTCCTTCATCGGAGAACACGCCGACGATCTGGAACGGTACGCCGCTGATCGAGATCCACTTGCCGATCGGGTCGGCACCGTCGTCGAACAGGAACCGCTGCACGACGTGCCCGATCACCACGGCCTTGCGGCGCTCGACCAGGTCGACCGGCGTCAGGAAGCGGCCCTGCGTGATCGTGTGCGCCTCGAGGTACAGCGCATCGGGATGGGTCGCGGTCATCTCGAAGCTGCTCGACTTGTCCTCGTAGCGCACGATCGCCACGCCGTTCGCGAAGAACCGGCCGGCGATCCGGTCGATGCCTTTGACGCCCTTCGCGTGATCGTAGTCGACGTTCTCGAACTTGATGCGGCGACCGATGTCGTAGCCGCCGTACGGCACGCTGGTCTTGCTCGCCCACATCCAGACGCCGTTGGTCGCGTCCTTCGCGAAGTTCTTGCGCATGCCGTGGTCGAGGCCGTTGCCGAGCCCGAGCAGGAACACCAGCACGAAGATGCCCCACGCCACGCTGATACACGTCAGCGTGGTCCGCAGCTTGTTGCGGCGGATGGTGTCGAAGACTTCCTGCCAGCGATCCCAGGAGAGCATCAGGCCTCGACCTTGGAGTCGACGGCCGCGGCCATCCGTGGATTCGACAGCGCGGCGACGTCACCGTCGGTGACGACCTTGCCGTCCTTGAGCCGGATCGTGCGCTGGCAACGCACCGCGACCTCGGGATCGTGGGTGACGATCAACACGGTGATGCCCGACTGATTGATCTCGGTCATCAGATCCATGATCTGCTTGCTGGTCTCGCTATCGAGCGCGCCCGTCGGTTCGTCGGCGAGGATCAAGCGCGGCTTGCCGATCAGTGATCGCGCGATCGCGACGCGCTGCTTCTGACCACCCGACATCTCCGCGGGCACGTGCTCGGCCCAGTCGCGCAGGCCGACCCGCTCGAGGTACTGCATCGCGATCGCGTTGCGCTTCCGTCGGGAGACCCCCTGGTAATAGAGGGGCAGGGCGACGTTCTCGAGCGCCGTCTTGAACGGCAGCAAGATGAACGACTGGAACACGAAGCCGATGAAGCGGTTGCGGTAGTGCGCGCTGCGCTTCTCCGACAGATCGCGGATCAGCGTGTCGCCGAGCCAGTACTCGCCCGAGTCGTACTCGTCGAGGATGCCGAGGATGTTGAGCAGCGTCGACTTGCCGGAGCCCGACGCGCCCATGATCGCGACGAACTCGCCGTCGGCGACCTCGACCTCGATGTCGCGCAGCACGTGTAGGCTGTGCGTGCCGACCTTGTAGTACTTGTTGACCTTGGACAGCCTCAGCACGTGCTTCGCAGGCTAGCGCCAAGCCTCTAGTGTCGCTACTGAACTTGTGCCGTGCGACACGTGCGACGTCAGTGAAGAAGTGTATCGAGCGCTTCGGTGACGTTCGCGGGGGTCGCCGGCGCGACGACGAGCGTGCCATGGGCTCCCTCGATCTGGCACACGGCCGCCTGATCGCAGCGATCGAGGCAACTGACCGGGACGATCGCGACGTCCTTGCGTGTCTGCCAGCGTTCCACCAGTGCATCGAGCACGTCGAGCGCGCCCCACCGCTGGCAGTTACCCGCACACACGCGCACGGTGATCGGAGCGGACGGCTCGACCCGATACGGCTTGTCCTCGTCGTCCGACGTCGCGAGCGCGACCGCGGCGAGATAGTGACTGGAAGGCCGGCCACGATCCTCCGCGAGCTCGATCAGCGCGGGCAAGTGCACGACGTTGTCGATCGCGATCTCCTCGAGCTCGAGCCCCATCGACGACAGTCGACGCATCTCGATGTCCTCGTGGGTCACCGAGCGCGTGGGCGTCTTCGTCACTGGGCCTGCGTGGCAGTGAAGCGGAACGCGAACGAGGCCTGCGTGTTGGTCTGGCCGCTCGGCTTCACCGCCAGCGAACGCATCGTCATCACGACGCACTGGCGAACCTCCGGCGACTGGATCTCGTCGCGGCGAACCACGACGTCCTTGAACTTGCCGGTCGCGCCTTCGATCACGGCGTCGACGGTGAAGAACCCGGCGCCGATGCGGCGATTGCGGGCGAGCGCGAGGTTGTAGCACTGGTCGAGCCCAGGCTTGGTGCTGCCGACCGCGGCGGTGATGTCCTGGCGGAGCTGCGGGTTGCCCGACTTGCAGGCAGCGAGCGAGGCGACGATGGCGATGGTGATGAGCTTGGTCATATGATTAGTCCGTCACGATCGTCTTGATCGGGCCCTGCTTGACGATGTTGAACTCGACGCGGCGATTCATCTCCTGACCGTCCGGCGTGTCGTTGGCGGCGATCGGCTTGTCGGGACCGAAGCCCTTCGCGGTCAGCCGCGAGCCCGGGATGCCCTTGCTCGCGATGTACTTCATCACCGCTTCGGCGCGCTGCTGCGAGAGCTTGGTGTTGTAGTCGGCGGCGCCTGTGGTGTCGGTGTGGCCCTCGACCTGGACGAGCTCGATCTGCCCGTTGGCCTTCATCACCGTGACGACCTCGTCGAGGAGCGGGAACGAGACCGACTTGACGTCGGCCTTGTTGAGCTCGAACTGGATCTTGTCGGAGATCACGATGGTCGACGGCAGCAGCACGATGCGCTGTTGCGGGGGCGGACGCACGCCCTGCACCTCGACCGTCGGGAAGGCGGCTTCCTTGGAGTTGGGCAGCAGCGAACAGCCAGAGGCCAGCAGCAGCCCGAGCCCGAGTCTGAAGAATCCTCGCATGGGCCGAATCTCTATCGACCCGGGACGCCGTGCAAGCAATCTGCCCACACAGATCGTGCTAACAGCCCGGGTGTGATCACCGTCCATCACTTGAATCAATCGCGCTCGCATCGCGTGTTGTGGGCCCTCGAAGAGCTCGAGGTCCCGTACGAGCTCGTCAAGTACGACCGCGATCCGAAGACGTTCCTCGCACCGCCCGCGCTCCAGCAGATCCATCCGCTCGGCAAGTCGCCGGTGGTCGTCGAGGACGGCGCGGTGCACGCCGAGTCGGGCGCGATCCTCGAGCACCTCGCGGACCGGTTCGGGAAGTTTCGGCCGGCAGCGGGCACCCAGGCCGCGCGCGACTGCCGCTACTTCCTGCACTATGCGGAGGGCTCGTTGATGCCGTTCCTGCTGCTCAAGCTGATCTTCGGCAAGATCAAGACGGGCGCGCCGTTCCTGGTACGGCCGATCACCAACGCGATCGTCTCGAAGGTGTCGGGCGACTTCATCGACCCGA
This sequence comes from Deltaproteobacteria bacterium, assembly GCA_031385555.1. Classification (GTDB taxonomy): domain Bacteria; phylum Myxococcota_A; class Polyangia; order Haliangiales; family Haliangiaceae; genus JABFXX01. Next base: position 5,252 of record JANNBP010000071.1, read on the forward strand.
ACCTGACCCGTCACGTCAAGTTCATCGGCGATCACCTCGAGAAGCACGCCTGGTTCGCCGGTGACGAGATCTCGATCGCCGACTTCCAGATGATCTACGCGATGGAGGGCATCCTCTCGCGCGGCAAGCAGTTCACGTTGTCGCCGAAGATCCAGCAGTGGGTCGACAGCTGTCGAGCTCGCCCGGCGTACAAGAAGGCGCTCGAAAAGGGCGGCCCGATGATGCTCGACTGAGGTCAGCGCACCTTCGCTTCGATCCGGCCATTCTCGTCGGTTCCGAACTCGCCCGCGGCGAGCCCTCGCCGGAAGCGATCGAGCCAACCGCCCCAACTTGCATGCTCGCTGACGAACGGACCCTCGTGGACCTCCCACCACACGAGTTGACCGAACGTGCCTGCAGGCCCGGGATCGAGATCGACGCACAGCAGGTTGCCGCCGCTGTCCATCGCCACCGGGAACCAGCCAGGATGCCAATACACCGGCTTGATCTTCGAGCTGGCCGTCACCCGAACCGGGCCGGTCTTGTTGACCTGTGACTGCCAGAGCTCGAGTCCGGCGCCGAGGGAGATGTACTCGTAGTCGGTCAGCCCGGCGTAACCGTCGTGCACTCGATACGAGGTCAGGACGTCGGGTGGCAGCGCCCGGCCAAGCGCGCGCTCGACCTCCGCGACCGTCTCGTCCGAGACCGGACCGTCGAGCGCGGCGAGGGTGGTTGGCGCGTGGCTCGCGAGCCACGTATCGATCTCCGCCCAGACCGCCACGATGTCGCAGGTCATGATGGTGACGCTATCACTTCACATCCGGATCCCCAGCGAGACGTCGTCGAGCACCGGTTGCCGGCTCAGTCACGACGGCGTCGTCGCACCAGCGATCCGAGCCCGATCATGAGCAGCGCCGCGAGCCCGCCGGCTCCAAGCCACATGACCTTCTTCGTCGTCGGCGTGGCGGGCGGTTTCGCGGCCGGTTGCGGCACGTACTTCTTGACGCCTAGCTCCCAGAGGTCGCGCTTGATCACGCCCGCGAGCTGGAGCTTGCCGCGCGGTGCGAACGCGGTCCTGCTCGCCGCGATGACCTGATTCCTCGCGCCGGTCGGCGGACCGCCCCACACCCCGCGCCTCGGGTTCTGGCAGCTCATCGGTCCGGTCCACCAGTAGCGGATCGCGTAGCGCGCCTGGAAGTTGTTCTGCGCGGCGGGCTGCGCGCCGTACTCGAGCCCGTTCTTGCTCCACACCTCGCGCCCACCGGTGATCGGCTTGGCCTCGCGGAACCGCAGATCGTCCTTCATGTCCGTCTTGCCATAGCGGGCGTGCAGGCGCGTCAGCACGAAGCCACCCTGCTTGACCGCGCCGCCGATGACGTCGCCGCCCAGCTGGATCATGTCCTGGTCATCGGGGATGACCTCGGGGCACGGATCGCAGGTCACGCCGTAGATGCCCTGCTGCACGGCGGTGGGCTGCGAGGTCCACGCGTACTCGGTGACCACCGAGCCGGGGTTCTTCTCGAGCGTCTTGTCGAACAGCGCGGCGTAGAACTCACCGAACCGCTCCTTGACGGCCGGCTTGACATCGAAGTTCGTCGGGATCATGACGTTCTTGTAGTTCGCGACCTCGTAGCGCTTGTCGGGCGAGACGATGTTGACGATCAGGTCCTGCTTGCCCGACGAGTTCGCCATGCCGAGGCGGATCGGCAGCGAGAACTCCTCGCTGTCGTACTGGAAGCGCAGCGGCGAGAGTGCCGCGCGACCATCGACCATCTTCACCTTGTTCGGGTTGACCTTCGCGACGAAGAACTTGCTGCCGGCTTCGATGTACGGCCGGAGCAACGGCTCGGCATCTTGGGGGATCTTGTAGTTGTTGAGCTTGAGCCACTGCTCGAGGCCCGTGGCCTCGGCGGCCGACAGGATCAGGATCTGGTACTCGGCGACATCGAACTTCGCCTCGATCTTGACGACGTTGACGCGCGCTTCCTTGCTGTCCTTGCCGGCCTGGTTCGCACAGGTCAACGTGAGGTTGGAGCTCGCATCGAGGGTCAGCGGCTTCTGCGCGCCCGGCCACACCTGACCGACGCCATGATCAACGGTGCACGCCGGCGGCGGCCACGGCTCGTTCGCGAAGCTATAGGTCCAGGTCAGGCTGGTCGCCACGCCCGCGGTCACGGTCTGCGGGTTGACCGCGAAGCTCGCGAGCTTGGGCGGTACGGCAGGGCGCTGCCGCTCCGGACGTGATTCGTCTTCGGACTTGTCGACACTGCTCGGCTTCGGCATCGGGCGCATGCTCCCGGGCATGCCCCCACGCTGCGGGTAGTCGCGCGGGGCTGCGATCGTTGGCATCGGAGGTTCCGGAGGCGGACAGGGATCCTGTTCCCAGTACTCGACCAGTCGCGGCGAGCCGAGCGAGTCGAGGTGATCGAACGCCGTCTTGGGCACGACACGAACATCGGTTGCCTTGAGTACTACCGGGACCGGGATCACCATCGCGAAGTCCTCGAGCGGCCCGCGATAGTCGTTCTGCATCGACAGCACCGTGCGCGTCCCCGAGCGCATCAGCACCACCTGCGTCGCGTCGTTGAACATCTTCTTGTTCGAGCCCGACACGTAGAACCCACAGAAGGCGTGGGTCGGTGCAGGCGACAACATGGAAGCCAGCAAGCTGGCGGCGATCAGCGCTCTCATCGCTAGCGAAAACGTGCCTGCGATCGATGCGATCTGAAATTTATTCCGCCGCGACCAACGAAACCTTACGCGCGACCCTTGGGCATCACCGGGACGAGCAGCCCGTGCTCGCCGAGCGCGCGCATCAGATCCGCGGAGAGGTCGCGCTTGCGCTGCAACTTCTCGGGCGCCATCGCTTCGTGCATCCGGCGCCGCGCTTCGTGCATGCGCCACGCGATCGTGCCTTCACTGACGTTCTGCACGATCGCGACTTCGCCGTGTGCCATGCCCTGTAGCGACACGAGGATCACCGTGGTGCGCATGTCGGCGGGGAGGGCATCGAGCGCGCGCAGCAGCCGCACATACGTCTGGCGGAGCTCGGCGGCGCGACTCGGATTGCTGCGCGCATCGACCGCGACGGCCATCTCGATACGAGGGTCCTCGAGGTCGGCTTCCCCGCGGCGGGCGCGATCGCGGCGCGCGTTGAGTGAGCGGTTGACCGTCATCCGGTACACCCACGTGAAGAACTGGCTGCGGCCTTCGAAGTCCGCGAGCGCGCGATACGCCTTGAGGAAGACCTCTTGCGTGATGTCGTCGGCTTCGCTCGCCGAGCCCGTGATGTGGAGCGCGAGCGCGAAGATGCGCTTGCGATACCGCGTCACCAGCGCTTCGAACGCGCGTTGGTCTCCCGCCTTCGCGGCATCCACGAGCGCATTCGCGGTCGCAGCTTCGCGCTCGGCATGAGTCATCGCCTTCGGGGGGATGTTCGCCACGGACAAAGCGTTAGACGCATAGCCTAGACCAAGGCTTTGCGTTTTGTTTTGCACCATTTTACCTACATCAGACGGCGCGGGTAACTAGCCGAAACCGCGGTCAGTTGAGCTCGTCCCGACCCGCAAACGGCGAGGCCAGGGAGAATGGCGCGATCACCGCGTCGAAGCTGCTGCCATCGTCGCACCACATCCGGTAGGTGCCGTGCATGGTCCCGACGGCTGTCGTCAGCACGCAGCCAGACGTGTACTGGAAGCTCTGACCGGGGGAAAGGCGAGGCTGCTCGCCGACGACGCCGTCGCCGCGGACCTCCTCGACCGAGCCGCGCGCGTCGGTGATGATCCAGTGCCGCGTGCGGAGCTGCGCCGTGCGCTTGCCCTCGTTCGCGATCGTGATCGTGTACGCGAACACGTAGCGATCGCTCGCTGGCTCGGATTGCTCGGGCAAGTACTGTGACTGCACGCGCACCCGAATGCCGTCGGTGGTGGCCGACGACGTGGTCTCCGCAACGATCGTGTTCACGGGCAGAATCTGGACCGGTCGTCCCCAAGTTTCAAGCCCAGCCCGTGCGCCGCAGACGTGCCATGATCGTTATGGCCGTATGGAGCACGAATGAAGCGCCTCACCTGGATTGTCGTCGTCGCCGCGTGCGGCCCGATCTACCCCGACAAGCAGCCGGCGGGGCCGGCAGCACAGCCTACGCAGCCCCAGGGGCCGCCTGGTGGTGATCAGTGGACCGAGCCGATGGATCCGAACCGCCCGCAGCCACCCGCGACGCCATCGGATCCCTACGCCACCGAGCCGCCACCGCCGGCTCGGCCACCCACGCCGCCAGCGCCCGACAATCCCGATCCCTGGGCGACCAAGGCGCCGCCCGATCCACCGCCGCGTCCGGAACCTCCACCGCGCCCGGAACCGCCGCCACGTCCCGTGCCGCCACCGCCTCCCCAACCACAACCGGCAGGACTCTCGAAGGACGCCTCGCAGATCCTCGCCGCGCACAATCGCTACCGCGCGGATCATTGCGCTGCGTCGTTGGCGTGGTCGCCGAAGCTCGAGCAGGTCGCGCAAGCGTGGGCGAATTCCCTCAAGGCCGATGGCTGCAAGTTCGACCACAGCGGCGGTCCGTACGGCGAGAACCTCGCCGCGGGGACGTCGGGCACGCTCGACGGAGATGCCGTCGCGGCCATGTGGTACGACGAGGTCAAAGACTACGACTTCAGCCGCGGTGGCTTCTCGATGTCGACCGGCCACTTCACGCAGGTGGTGTGGCGGGGCACGACCGCCGTCGGCTGCGGCAAGGCGACCTGCCGCGGCATGGACATCTGGGTCTGCAACTACGATCCGCCCGGTAACGTGCAGGGCGACTACAAGCGTCAGGTGCAGTCGAAGGGCTGCAAGTGAGCCGCTGATCGTCGGCTCGGCCCTCGCCAGCGCGACGCTGCTTAGCGGTCGGCGATCGGCGCGTACTTGCGCGGCGTCGGGCCGGTGTAGATCTGGCGAGGACGACCGATCTTGGTGTCCTTGTCCTCGACCATCTCCTTCCAGTGCGCGATCCAGCCGGGCATCCGGCCGAGCGCGAACATCACCGTGAACATGTCGGTCGGGATGCCCATCGCGCGGTAGAGGATGCCGCTGTAGAAGTCGACGTTCGGGTACAGCTTCTTCGAGATGAAGTAGTCGTCCTTGAGCGCGATCTCCTCGAGGCCCTTCGCGATGTCGAGCATCGGATCGTTGATGCCGAGCTGGAGCAACACGTCGTCGCACATCTTCTTGAGGATCTTCGCGCGCGGGTCGTAGTTCTTGTAGACGCGATGGCCGAAGCCCATCAGGCGGTTACCGCCGCGCTTGTTCTTGACGTCGTCGACGAAGCGCTTCGCGTCGCCGCCTTCCTTCTTGATGCTCTCGAGCATCTCGATGACGGCCTGGTTGGCGCCGCCGTGGAGCGGGCCCCACAGCGCGAGGATGCCGGAGGCGATCGCCGCGTAGACGTTCGCGCCCGAGCTGCCGACCATGCGGACCGTCGACGTCGAGCAGTTCTGCTCGTGATCGGCGTGGAGGATGAGCAGCTGGTTCAGCGCCTTCTCGAGGATCGGCGGGACCGCGTAGTCCTCGCTCGGCACCGCGAACATCATGTGCAGGAAGTTCGCGCAGTACTTGAGCGAGTTCTTCGGGTACATCAGCGGCTGGCCGATCGACTTCTTGTACGCGAACGCCGCGATCGTGCGGACCTTCGAGAGCAGACGCGTGATGTGCAGATCGATCGCCGAGTTGCGATCGAGGCTGTCGGGGTAGTACGCCGACATCGACGTCACCATCGCCGACAGCACCGCCATCGGGTGGCTGGTCGGCGGGTAGCCCGCGAAGAAGTGGTGCATGTCCTCGTGGATCAACGAGTGGCGCGTCAGCTGCGTCGAGAACGTCTTGCGCTCCTCGACGGTGGGCAGCTTGCCGTTGATCAGCAGGTAGCTGACCTCGACGAAGTCGCTCTTCTCGGCGAGATCCTCGATCGAGTAGCCGCGGTACCTCAAGATACCTTGCTCGCCGTCGAGGTACGTGATCGCGCTCGTCGTCGCGCCGGTGTTCATGTAGCCGCTGTCGAGCGTGATGTATCCGCTCTCGCCACGGAGCGCGCGGATGTCGACGGCATGCTCGTTTTCGGTGCCGACGACCACCGGAAGCGTGACTTCCTTGCCGTCGGGGAGTGTGAGCTTCGCGGTCTTCGTAGTCATGCTGATCTCCCTCGTGAAACTGCTGGCGCGGACCATAGCCGTTTTTACGTCGTCGAATCCCGACTGCCGGTCCGAAAAGCGAACCGCCCTGCACTCGGGCAGGGCGGTTGGATGTGCGACGAATCGCGCTCGTTTCAGTTACTCGAGCGTGACGAACGGCGACGAGCCGAGCGGCGTCGAGAACCGGTGCGTGTAGCCGATGCCGAAGTAGCCGTAGCCGCCGCCCTTGTCGAGGCCGACGTCCTCGGCGGTGGCTCCGCCATCCATCCCCGGGTCCGAGAATACCCCCGAGTAACCGTTGGCGCCGACCTTGAGGCTGAGCACGTGCTCCATCCGCGCGCCGAACGCATACTCGAGGCCGAGCTCTGCGCGAACACCGACGGCGGCGTAGTTGAACTGCGCCTCGCCGTCGAACTGATCGAACTCCGGGCTGTAGAGCGCGAGCTGCGCGCCGATCATCGGCGTCAGGCAAAGCCGCTCGGTGCCGCGCGGGCACAGGTGCTTGTAGAGACCGATGCCGAGATCGACCGAGGTCAACCCGATGTTCCCGCCGCTACCGTCCTGGTTCTGCGAGAACTGTGCGTACTGGAGGTAGACCTGCGTACCGATCCGCTGCGCGGGGTTGAACAGGTAGTTGCCGTGGAGCTCGAAGCCGACGGCGGTGTTGCCATAGACGTCGGGCTGACCGATCGTGCCGCCACCGCCGAAGAAGTTTCCGCCGACGGTCCAGATGTACTTGTTGTCGCCGGCCTTGGTGCCCGCGAACACACCGGTGCCGGTCGGCGGGCGACCGACCACCGGGTTGACCGGCGGAGGTGCTGCGATCGGCTGGCACTCGGGGGCGCCCGGGTTGGTCTGGCAGATGTCGGGAGGCGGCGCGCACCCGGCGGCACCTGGGTTGCTCTGGCAGTCGGGGAGCCCACCACCACCCGCCGCAGTGACGGTGAGGCCCTGCGACTTCGCTTCGTCGTTGATGCGACCGGCGAGCTTGGTAGCCTTGCCGCCGAGCTCGGCCGTGGGGTTGTTCTTCTCGACCGCGTTACACGCCGTGAGGGCCTCGCTGAACTTGCCCTCCTGGAACAGCGACGTGCAGAGGTTGAAGAAGTACTTCGCCTCCGGCACGCGCGCGACCGCTTCGCGGAACTTGCCCGAAGCCTCCGCGTACTTGTTCGCGTACATCAGCTCCTTGCCATCTTCGTTGAGCTTGTTCGCGAGCTCGGCCTGCGTCTCCGCGACGGCGACGAGCGAACCAAACGTGAGGGCAGCGAGCACCGCACCTGAAGTCAGACTACGCATCGAGTATCCCCTCCACATCGGCCGTGACGGCGTCCGACGTAATTGCAGCATTCTACCACCGAATCACACGGTTTTCCCCGGAGCTAGCTGCGCGGCTTCGTGCGTCCGCGATCTTTTTCACGCTTGGTGGCACGGTCGATCAGCCGGCGTGCGGCTTCTTGCCCCCTCAGGTGCCAGTTCTCGCTGTTCCCGAACAGCACCGATACAACGATCTCGGGGTGCTCCGCCGGCGCGAAGCCGACGAACCAGGAGTGTTCCATGAAGAACGGCTCGGACTTCGCGAGCGTGCCGGTCTTGCCGGCCGTCTGCATCTTGCGTCCGCGCCCGAACGACTTCGCGGCGCTGCCCTCTTCGCAGGTGCCGATCATCATCTTCGCGACCTCGCGCGCATGCGCCGCGGAGATCACGCGATGACTGGCGGGCGTGGGGAGCTTGGTGCCGTCGATCTCGGCGATCAACGTGGGCGTCGGTTGCTTGCCATCACCCGCGAACGTCGCGGCCACGATCGCACCACCGATCACCGACAACTTCGCGCCACCGCTGTCTGCCTGGAACCCGGCGGCGACCTTCGCGAAGTCGAGATCGTGGCCCGGCGGAACTTCGATCGCGCCGACCTTCCCGGCGAGCTCGCCGATCGGCGAGGACCAGCCGAACTTCGCGGCCGTGCCCGCGAGCGTCTTCGGCTGCAGCTTCTGGAACGCGAGCTTGCCGAGGATCGCGTTGTTCGAGTGAGCCACGCCGAAGCCGAGCGTCTCGCAGCGCGAGTCACGCTTGCTGTCGCGCAGGTTGCTCTCGAGTACGGACCGGACTCCGCCGTGAAAGCAGACCTTGTCATCGGTGCCGACGCCGGCCTCGAGCAGCGCGCTCGCGGTGATCAGCTTGAACACGCTCGCCGCGGGAGCCCACGGGGACGTCGCGAGGCTGGGATCGGACGTGCCGTCGCGACCGCCTTCGTGGCTGTCGGTGCGGCGACCGGCGAGGGCGAGGATGCGGCCGTCGGGAGCCATCGCGACGATCGCCCCACGTGGGGCACGACCCTCGTCGAGCAGCTTCTCGGCGAGCTGCTGCAGCGCGGGCTCGAGCGTCAGCGTGGCGCGATGGCCATCGGACAGCTTCGCGACGTAGCGATCGCCGTCGAGCTCGATCGTCGACAGATCGACCGTCGGCGCGGGCCCGCTGATCGCGGTGGGTGCCGCGGCAGAGGTGGGAGAGGCGGGGAGCGGCGTCGTCAGCGCGAGGTTCTGGAACGCGGCGATCTCTTCGGGTGACTGCAGCGGCGCGCCACCGAGCCGCGCGGTGGGTGGTGCGGTGGGTGACGACGCTGCGCCGCCGAGCACCAGGAAGCCCAGGGCGAGCGCGCCCGAGCCTGCGAGGAGATAGGTCCTGCGTCGCATCGAGGGTGGATGTAAACCGCATCCTGGCGTCGGCACAAGAATCTTTCCCGCGTTTGGGATGTTCCTGGAGGCCGTGGTGTACGGTCAGATCGCTCTGCGAGTTGCACGTTTGACCCTCCTCATGCTCGTCGCATGTCGACCGGAAAAGAAGCCGGCCACACCGCGCGAGATGCCACTGCCCTCCATCCAGGTCGGCGCGTGCGGCACGCCCGGGCGCGATGGCGTGATGGGCGCATCGCCGCGCGTCGAGCACGCGGATCGAGACCTCGATGGCGATGGTAGCGTCGAGTCGATCGTGGTCGATCGCGCGATGTGCACGTCCGAAGGTAATTGCTACTGGAACGTGTTCCTGCCGGCGCGCGCGGATCGCGCGTGCGCGCGCTACGCCGGCACGTTCGCGGCGGCCGCACTCGAGCCACTCTCCACGCGTGGTGAGGATGGCCTCAGCGACGTGCGTGGCTACTGGAACCTACACGGTGGCAGATCACTCCTGCAGCACTACCGATTTGTCCGCGGTGGTTATCAACTTGTCGAGGCGCTGCTGTGTCGCCGCGGGTCCGACGACAAGCTCGAATGCATGGACGACGAGCGTTGAACTGCCCGATTTCTGTTACGATCGTCTCTGGGTGAGCGATACGGGGCGCAACAAGACGGTGGTCACCGCGATCTCGAAGATCAGCGACCGACCCGTCGCGAAGGAGGCGTGTCTCGTCGTCATTTACGGCCTCGAGCTCGGCAAGAAGTTCAACCTGAACCGGCCGCAGATCATCATCGGCCGATCCTCCAAAGCCGACATCCAGATCGATCAGGAAGCGGTCTCCCGCAACCACTGCAAGATCATCAACACCGGTAACGCGATCATGCTCCGCGACATGGGGTCCACCAACGGGACCTATGTCAACGACGAGATGATCGACGAGTACGTGCTGCGCGATGGCGACTTCATCAAGGTCGGTCGCTGCATCTTCAAGTTCCTGTCGGGCAACAACATCGAGAACGCCTACCACGAGGAGATCTACCGCCTCACCACGGTCGACGGCCTGACACAGGTGTTCAACCGCCGGTACTTCGTGGAGACGCTCGAGCGCGAGATCGGGCGGGCGCTGCGCTATCGCCGCGATCTGTCGCTGATCATGTTCGATATCGATCGGTTCAAGGGCGTCAACGACTCGTTCGGCCACCTCGCCGGTGATCACGTGCTCAAGCACCTCGCGTCGGTGATCAAGACGCGGATCCGTCGCGAGGACGTGCTCGCACGCTACGGCGGCGAGGAGTTCGCGATCGTCCTGCCCGAGATCGATCACTACAACGCGATGCAGTTCGCGGAGAAGGTCCGCAAGCTCGTCGAGGCGGCGGAGTTCAAGTTCGAAGATGCGGCGATCCCCGTCACCGTGTCGATAGGGGTCGCGAGTCTGCGCGGCGAGATCGAGGACGCGCTCGAGTTCATCAAGCAAGCCGACACGCACCTGTTCGCGGCCAAAGAAGGTGGTCGCAACCGTGTGGTCGGATAGCAATGCCGCCTCGGCTCGAAACGGCACCACCCGATCTCGATAGCGCGCGGGAGCTGCGCGAGAAGAAGCGCGTCCTCGCGGCGCTCGTCGTCCACGATCTGCGCAGCCCGCTCGCCGGCGTGCAGGGATATCTCGATCTGCTCCGTGAGCTGATCATCCCCGATGACGCCCCGACGCGGAACGAGGCGCTCGGCTACCTCGACGATGCGACGACGCTGGTCGGCAAGGCGCTCGGCTTGGTCGCGACGATCCTCGATGTCGACGAGCTCGAGGACGGCATCCTCCGCGTCAACCGTACCCCGACGAAGATCGCCGAGCTGATCGAGCGAGCCCGCGCCGGCAATCGCGCGCACATCGAGGTCCGGCAGCTGAGCTACGAGCTCACCTGCGACCCCGAGCTCGAGTTCTCGATCGACCGCGACTTGTTCGGGCGGATCTTCGAGAACCTCCTCGACAACGGTGCCCGCTACGCACCGCGCGGCGGCGTGCTGTCGGTGACGGCGTTGACCGTGGAGCGGAGCGACGTCTCCGAGGGGTATCTCGAGATCGCGGTCGGCAACAACGGTCCCGCCGTCCCGGCCGCCGAGCGCGAGGCGATCTTCGGACGCTACTTCCAGGTCGAAGCACGGCGCGCCGCAGCGCGTGCGAACCGCGGCCTTGGTCTGTTCTTCTGCAAGCTCGCCGTCGAAGCCCACGGCGGGACGATCCACGTCGAATCGCGCCCCGGCTTGGGCACCGTGTTCGTGATCCACATCCCGCACTGACCCCATGCACTTCGCGCCGCTGTGGCTGTCGTTCCAGATCGCCGCCATCGCGACGTTGCTGACGTTGATCGTCGGCATCTCCCTCGCGCTGCTCCTGCGGTGGGAGAGGATGCCCGCGCGCGACCTGCTCGATGCCGTGATCTCGGCGCCCCTGGTGCTACCGCCGACCGTGCTCGGCTACTACCTGCTCGTGCTGGTCGGGAACAACAGCGCCGTGGGCGACGCGTGGAAGGCGATGTTCGGCGGCCGCACGATCATCTTCAACTTCGAAGGCGCCGTGCTGGCAGCCGCGGTCGGCTCGTTGCCGCTCGTCGTGCGCTCGATCCGGATCGGGCTCGACTCGATCGATCCGAATCTGATCTCCGCGGCGCGCACGCTCGGCGCGAGCCCGACGCGCGTGATCCTGACCGTGGTGTTGCCGCTCGCGGCCCCCGGCATCATCGCCGGCGCGATGCTCGGCTTCGCACGCTCGCTCGGCGACTACGGCGCGACCCTGATGGTCGCCGGAGCGCGGATCGACGGCACCTCGCCCGCGTCGATCTACATCATGGATCAGATGCTCGGAGGCCACGACGAGAACGTGTTCGGGATGGCGCTCGCGACCACCATCCTCGGGGTGTCGCTGCTGTACTTCGCGAACAAGCTGACGCGCAGGATGCACGTCCACAGGATCTGATGAGTGGCCTCGTCGCAACGCTCGCGCTCCGGCGTGGGGAGTTCCAGCTCGATGTCGAGCTGCGCTGTCCACCGGGCATCACGTGCGTGATGGGGCCGTCCGGATCGGGCAAGAGCACGATCCTCGCGCTCCTCGCCGGGCTCGCGCAGCCGGATCAGGGACGCATCGAGCTCGCGGGCCAGGTGTGGTTCGATCGCGCGGCCAAGGTCGACGTGCCGACGCACCGCCGGCGGCTCGCGTACGTGTTTCAGAACCTCGCGCTGTTCCCGCACATGACCGCGATCCGGAACGTCACCTACGGCATGCCGCGCGACATGCTGAGACCGGACCGCATCGCGCGTGCCGAGCAACTCCTCGGCAAGCTCGCCGTCGGGCACCTCGCGCATCGCCGACCGCGGACCTACTCGGGTGGGGAAGCGCAACGCGTGGCACTGGCTCGCGCGATCGCTCGCTCGCCGGAGCTGGTACTGCTCGACGAACCGTTCTCGGCACTCGATCGCGAGCTCAAGCACCAGTTGATCGAGCTGGTGCGCACCGAGGTCAAGCAGCTCGGCGTCCCGCTCGTGCACGTCACGCACTCGATCGCCGAGGCGCGCGTGCTGGCGGATCAGGTCGTGCGGATCGAGCGTGGCAAGATCGTCGCGACCGGCGCACCCGCCGACGTGCTCGCGAACATCACCAGCCTCGATGATTAGGCGAGGTCCGACTAGAACTTGACGTCGACGCAGCGCTGGACCCGCGCACGATCGGCGGAGTCGGGGAGGGCGACGCGCATCTTGCAGGCCTCGGTGGTGCAGCGTGCGAGCACGCGATCGTGCGGGTAGTCGATATCCATCTCGAGCGCATCGAGAGCGCTGGTGCCGAGGATGCCGTCGACCTCGGCCTGGTTCGGGCGGAGCTCGGCGCGCAGCGCCTGCAGTGTGGGGTTGTCGTCGGACACGACCAGCATCGGCACACCTGCCAGCGGGGTGAGCTCGACGAACGCGGGCAGCGCGCAGAAGCCGCCGCTGCCGTCGTCCTCGCACGGACAATCGTCGCCGGCGAGGCAGTTGCGCTCGAGCAGGAGGTGATGCGCGTAGACGTGGCGGCACGGTGCGCGCGGCGTCGAGCCGGAGCGTGCGACGAGGGCGATGTTCGGGATCGATGCCAGCTTGCCGTCGATCGGTCCCGAGGCGAGGAACACGGTGCCGTCGGGCAGCGTCGCGAGCTCCGGCATCGTCGGGTTGACGATGCGGTAGCGCGCGTAGGCAGACTCGCCGAGCAGGGACGGGCCGATCGCCGTCGAGATCAACATCAGCGCATCGGTGCCGCGCTGGCTCTGGGGCAGCGCAGGATCCGGGTTCGCGCCGAGGCACGTCGGCATCGTGATTCGCCGACCCGAGAAGCCGAGCTCGGTGCCGGCGACCACCAGCGTGCCGCCGCCGCGATAGGGCGACGAGTACACCGCATCGCACTGCTCGCCGCGCTCGATCTCCCCACCCGCGACATCCGCGAGGATCGACACGCGCGAGTCACCGATCCGCAGCCGCAACGCGTCGCCGGCGAGGGCATCGGCGCCGATGATCGCCTCGTAGCGGCGCTCGATCCCGGCCGTCCCGATCTTGCAGGCGATGTCGTCGCACGGATGCAGCCGGACGATGGATCTGGCGACGAGCTTCGCCCGCGGCAGATCGAGCGTCCCGGTCGAGCGCAGCCCGAGCAGCGTCAGCGTCCTCGAATCGATGATCGGGGTGGCGTCGATACCCGGGTCGACGAGGGTCACCGGCGACAACACGTCGAGGACGCCGACTCGATCGTCGGCGCCGCCCTCGCGGACGCCGATCAGCACCGCGCCGGTCGTGGTGTCGACCTCGATCGGATACGGGTCCCCGGAGAATTCGTTGGTGACGAAGCTGTCGGTGAGCAAGCTGCAGCCGCTCAGCGCCGCGAGCAGCTTGGTCCAGATCATGATCCGGATCATGGTCCGGATCATGATCCGGATCCGGATCCTGATCCTGCGGCGTCCATCGGCAGCGCGTGGATCACCGCTGCGCGACCTTCGATCTGGACGGTCCCGCCGGGCTCCCACGCGGTGCGATGCACGTAGCCGAGCGCGAGCACGCGGTCACCATCGACGGCGACCGAGGTGACCTTGCCCGCACCCGACTTGTTAGGGTGATCGATCGCGGCGCCACGTGTGATCGATGCACTGCCCTCGATCACGAGCAGGCGCAGGGCCTTCGCTGCGTTGCCCTGCGCGTGGACGCGGAACACCGGCTCCTGGCCGACGTAGCAACCCTTCTCGTAATCGAGGAAGTTGACCAGCGGGGTCTCGAACGGGAAGTGGTCGTCATCGACGTCCGCGCCATACCTCACGAAGCCGGCGCGGATCCTCATCCGCTCGGCCTCGGGCTCGGTCTCGGCGATCGCGCCGGCGCCGGCACCCTCGACGATCGGTGCGGTCCACACGTCGCCGACGGCGTTCCACACCTGGTGCGCCGGGCCGGTGAGCGGCTCGAACACCACGTCGTCCATCACCGCGTAGCGCTCGAGCAGCGCACGGGTGGCGTCGGCGAGCGAGGTCTCGCACGAGATGATCAGCGCGTCGCCGGCGCGCGCGATGTCGATCACCGAGAGCACGCGGCCCTTGGGATTGAGGATCGCGCCCCACGCGTGCACACCGTCAGCGCCGAGCAGCTCGACGTTGATCGTGGTCAGCCCCTGGAGGAACCGCACGCGATCGCCACCGGTGACCCGCAACCGACCCCAGGTGCCTCGATCGATGATCATGACGGATTCCTTCCGGCCGCACGCAGGCGCTCGGCCCGTCGCTTCTGCGCATCGGCGGACCGCCGGCGATCGTGATCGTCGGCTGCGCCCAGCGGGTCGAGCACGCGTGGCTTACCCTTGTCGTCGATGGCGACGAAGGTCAGGTACGCCTTGGTCACGTAGCGCCGGGACCGGGTCTTCATGTCCTCGGTCTCGACCCGGCAGCCGACCTCCATCGAGGTGCGGCCGACGTAGTTGGGCTGGGCCTGGAGGACGACGATCTCGCCGACCAGGACAGGCGAGAGAAAGTCGAGCCGGTCGATCGAAGCGGTGGTCACGGCACCTGCAGCATGGCGCATCGCGGCTACGCCGGCACACACGTCGATCCACTGCATCATGTAGCCACCGAACAGGACACCGGCCGCACCGTTGGTGTGCATCGGCATCACGATCTGCGTCATCACGCAGCGAGAGTCAGCGGGCGTCACGCAGACACTCTACATGCTTCTCTGCCTGCTTCTCTGCCTGCTTCTCTTCCTACTTCTCTTCTTCTCCTCCTACTTCTCTTCGCTGCTCCGCTTACTTCTTCTTTGCAGGAGCGGCCGGCTTCTTGGCAGCCGCCTTACCAGCCACGATCTTGCGCTTGATCCGCGCCTTGAGCTTGGCCTGGCTCCGCTTGCGCTTCATCTTCAAGGTGCGGCGATTGTCGTTGCGTCCCATAAGGGGCGCATCTTGCGGATCGGGCCCCCGCACGTCAAGCGAGGACGATCATCTTGCGCAGTGCCAGCCGGCACAGCCAGCGGGCGACGGAAACCCGGTCCAGGACCGGATCCTCGAGAAGCCCCGAGACCAGGACGCCCTCGTGGTCGTGCGCGATCCGCGTCAGGAGGTGGCGCATCCAGGGATCGAGGTCGAGCGCGAGTAGCTCGTCGAAGGCGCGGGCGAGGATCGCCGTGCGCTCGAGATCGCCGAGATACCCCTCGAAGGCGGCCTGGAAGGTCGGCAGCTCGGCATCGAGGGCCCGCTGGGCCCGCGGCCCGGCGACCTCCTCCTGAAACGCGAGCTCGGCGGCGATCACCGCCGACTCGAGCTCGCCGATCGCCAGCCACGCGGTCGCGCGGGCGGCCAGCTCGTCGATCCGGCGAAGCGCGCGGTCCTCGAGCGTCTCGTGGTCCGGGGCCTCGCGATCGACGTCGTCGAGGATCTCGTGCGCCCGGGCCATCACCGGGTCGACCATCAACTCGCCGTCGCGCAGCGTATCCATCACCGGGTGCTTGACCACGAGGTGCGCGAGCGACCGCGCGGCCGTGGCTCGCGAGCTCTGCTCGGTGGGGTTCTCGTCGTCGAAGTCGGCGGGGCGCAACGTCGGCGACTCGTCCTGGAACGTGGCGGCGCGCGGACGCACGGGCCGCGTGCGATCCGGCATCGGGACACGGGGCCAGTGCGGCGGACGCGTGGGCGCCGCGGGGCGGCGAGGCGGCTCTACCGGCGGCGAGCTCCCCGGGCGCTTGATGAAGACCTGGAGCTCGGGCATCTCCAGCAGGGGTTGGAGCTCCTCTGGCTGGGCCGGCGGACCGAGGGAGGGCGCGCGGGGCTCGGAGGCCGCGATCTCGTCGGCGAACAGCTCGCGCATGTACTTCGCGACCACGCGCTCCGAGACCAGCAGCCCGTGGTCGCTCGTGAACCGCTCGAGGTCGGCGAGGGCGTCGTCGGCGGTCTGATAGCGATCCGCCGGCTCGTGCGCGAGCATCCGCAGCAAGATCGACTCGAGGGCAGGCGGATAGCTCGCGACGTGCACGGCCGGTCGCTGGAGCCGACCACGCGCGATCATCTCGAGCGTGTCGTACTCGCTGTGACCGTCGAACGGGCGCACGCCGCACGTCAGCTCGTAGAACACGGTGCCGAGGGAGAAGATGTCGCAGCGGCGATCGAGCGGCTGCCCGTGGCACTGCTCGGGTGACATGTACGGGACCTTGCCCTTGAGCACTCCCGTTCGTGTCCGCGTCTTCTGCGAGATCCGATTGCCGACGCGCGCGATGCCGAAGTCGACCAGCTTCACCGCGCCGTCGTACGAGACGAGGATGTTGCTCGGCGAGATGTCGCGATGGACGAGGCCGAGCGGACCGGTGGGGCCTTCCTTCGCGTGCGCGTAGGCGAGGGCGTACGCGGTGCCCGAGATGACGGCGAGCGCGATCTCGAGAGGAATCGCGCGGCCGTGCTCCTTCGCCGCCAGTCGCACCGAGCGTGCGTCCTGGCCATGGATGAACTCCATCGCGAAGTAATAGGAACCGGCGTCCTCGCCGACGTCGAACACGTCGGCGATGTTCGGGTGGCGAAGCGTCGCGGCGAGCCGCGCCTCGTCGAGGAACATCTGCACGAACTCGCGATCCTCGGCGACCAGCGGCGAGATCCGCTTGAGCACGACGAGCTTCTCGAACCCGGCCGTGGCCCGCACGCGCGCGAGGTAGATCTGCGCCATCCCGCCGACCGCGAGCTTCTTGATGATCTCGTAGCGGCCCAGCGTGGCCCCGGGTTGAAAATCGTCCCGCATCAGAACTGTGCACGCGCCGCGAAGCTGACGTGCCAGCGACCGCGCGGATCGTCGCCGAGCCGGGGCCGCAGGGGAACAGCGCGCTCCCACGCGAACGCGCCGAAGGGCGTGACGATGCGGACCAGCGCCATGCCGATCGCGGGGCGGATGTCATCGGCGGTCACGGTCGACCATTGGTTCGTGATCAAGCCCGCGTCGAAGAACAGCGCGGTCGAGAACAGCTTGTAGATCCGCAGCTGCGCGTCCGCGGAGAACATCGCGCGGATGTTGCCGCCGGCCGGGAGCACGCGGATCTGCGTGATGTTGTCGAGCGGCGGCACCGCGACCTCGATCAGCTCGGTCGCGAGGCGGTCGTCCTCGTAGCCGCGGATCGTCGAGTCGCCGCCGCCGAAGTAGCGTTCGACCTCGGGGAGCAGTGCGGCACCACCGAGCGGGAAGCCGTGATCGTAGCGACCGTCGACGCGCAGCACGAGGTTGGTGCCGAGCGGCCAGTACTTCGACCCGGCGCCCGAGGCCTTGACGAAGGTGTCCTGACCGAAGTTGAACGACAGGATCGGGTGTGCGAACGACACCTGGCCTTCGATCCGGAACCCCGCCTCTGGGGCGAGCGGCGACAGCTGGCCGGAGCGATCGTTGCGGTGCTCCCACTCGATGAACGCGCCGACCGAGCCCGTGGTGGTGTCGATCGGGACCTGCGTGTCGTCGTCGTCGGCGCCGATCGGGCGGAGCGCGTCGACGTTGCGGGCGCGCAACCGGTAGCTGTAGTTGAAGCCGCCGGTCACGGCGTTGGCTGCCGAGGTCTCGGTGCGAGGAAACGATCGGGAGCGCGACAGCGTGGTGGTGAACCCGGTGGTGCGCAGCACGCCGAACCGCGGCGTGTCCTGGCGGCGGATGAAGCCGTTGATCTCGATCAGCGGCTGCAGCGGGACGTGCCACCGCCGCGAGATCCATTGCGGGATGCGCAGCGTGGCATCGAACGAGAGTTGCTTGAACGTCAGGTTGCCGGCGACCGCATCGCTCGGGTCGAAGCCGACCGTGGCCTGGGTGTCGAGCGAGATCCCGGTGCCGAACCAGTTCTTGATCGAGGGCAACAAGCTGACGAACACGCCGTTGAAGCTCGAGTAGCCGAGGTTCGCCTCCAGGCCCACCGGGTAGTCGTAGCGCTCGGTGACCTCGACGACCGTGTTCAGCGACCCCGCCGTGGTCTTGTCGATGTCGAGCAGCTGGATGTTGGTGGTCTCGAACAAGCCGGTGTTGCGGAGGCGGCGGGTCGCCTCGGCGAGCGCGCCCGACGTCAGCGGCTGACCTTCGCGGAAGTTCGCCTGGACCAGCTCGCCGCGGATGATCGAGTCGCGGGTGCGGAAGTTGCCGCGGAGGATCACCTTGCCGACTTTCAGTTGCTGCGGGTTCTTGATCACGTACCTGACGTGCGCTCGGCGGGGAGTGCCGAGCTTCCAATCGACCTCGACGTCCGCGCGGGGCCGTGCCCGCTCGAACAGCAGCTGCTTGAGCGCATCGCGATTGGGGGCGAGGTCGCCTTCGCGAAACGCCTGGTTGGTGACCGTGCCGATGCACCTGACGTTGTTGACCGGCCGGGCGAGCGAAGGCGCCTTGTGGAGGACCGCGAGGTCCTGCAAGATCTCGCGACACAGCTCGAGCTGGTCAGGCGACTTGATCTCGTCGGTCGAACCGAACACGACGCTGACCTGGGTCAGCAGTGTCGGCAGCCCGGACTCGATCGCGAACTGGACGTAGATGTCGTCGTCGCGATCGGCCGACAGCAGCGCGGCGGTCAGGGCCGAGCTGCCGAGTGCGATCGGGGTGGTGGCCGCACTGACGACGACGCGCGCATCGCGGTAGCCGATCCGCTTGTAGAGGTTCTGGATGCGGCCGACATCGGCCGTGAGGTCGACCGACGTCGCGGTCGCCTTCGCTCCGAGCAGCTTCGCGGTGGTGCCGATCGGCTTGGTGGCGATCGCGTCGAGCAGCTGGGCCTCGGCCTTGCGTCGATCTGGCGACAACCCGAGGCTGCCCTTGAAGATCACCTGCCGCACCGTGCGATTGGCACCCGCGTCGATCTGGAACACCACGAGGTCGAGGTTCTGGTCGCGGTAGGAGTCGCGATACCAGGTGACGCGCGCCTCGAAGAACCCGCGGGTCTGGAGGTACGCCGCGATCGCACGGGCCGAGGCCTCGGCTTCGACGTCGTCGGCGCTCTGCGCCTTGTTGAACGTCAGCTGCTTGGCCAGCACGTCGTCGGTCACGGGCTTGATGCCCTTGAACGCGACGTCGACCTTGCGGCGGGGCTCGATCGTGAGCCGGAACTTGACGGTGTGGCTCGCGCGATCCCAGTCGAGCCGCGTGCTGTTGACGCGGACGCCGGGGTACTGACTGCGGTGGAACAACTCGGTGACCTTCTCGATGCCGGCGGTGTGCGTCAGCTTGGTGAAGCGCGCACTGACGCACAGGAACTGGCGGAACACGCATCGCTTGCTGCGGAACGCCTCGCGAATCTCCTTCCCGGTGACGGGGAGCCGCGCGCTGTTGGTGATCAGGATGTGCTCGTCGTCGATCGGGAGCTTGTAGGCGCTGCCGAGCTTGACGCGGATCACGATCGTGACGCGATTGCCCTCGCGTTTCGGCACCACGATCGCGCTCGCGTCGAAGTAGCCCTCGCTCTGCAGGTACTCCTCGATCCGGCGCTGCTCGCGCTGCATCTCGCAGGCGCTCTGCAACGGATCCCACGGCAGGTACGTCCCGGGGCGCAGCTGGATCCGGCGCTTGACCGACTCCTCGAACAGCGGCGTGTCGAACACGCTGAGGAACTTTTGATCGATGTCCACCTCGGCGGTCCGGATCATCGGCATCGGCTGGAGCGCGAGCACGGCGTGCTTGCCGTCGGGCGTGTCGCGGGTGCCGAGCCCGACCAGGTGGTAGCCGATCGCCGCCGCGGCATCGCGCGCGTGGGTGCGGAGGTCTTCGGACAGCACGTTGTGCGCCTGGAGCGCCGGCGCGAGCAGGGCGCGCACCGTCGCCGCCGGATCGACGAGGTCGCCGGTGATGTCGAAGTCGGTCAGCGAGATCGGGATCGACTTGACCTGATCCGAGCCGGCTTTCGGCTTGGTCTTGTCGACCTCCGGTGGCTTGCAGGTGGTCGGATCGAACTTGACCGGCGTGAGCACCTGCGCTTGTGCGGGCTCGGCCTCGGGCTGCGCGCGGACGTGCGGCGTCCACACCAACGAGCCGACGAAGCAGAGCAGGGCGAGACGCATGATCACGGGAGGATGCGGAACACCATGCGGGTGCTGTAGTCGGTGATGTCCTGCTCGGCAGGGTCGTTGAAGTACTTGCCGAGGAAGCCGCCCTGGACGCTGATCCGGTACGTCGCCTTGAGCTCGGTGCGAACGTTGAGCGTGTTGCCGCGGATCGTCTGCTCGGCGGTGCCGATCAGGTTCATGTTCTCGAGCCCGGGGAGCTTCTTCTCGACGCGCAGGCCGATCGAGCCGAAACCGACCTCGATGCGGAGCACGTCGAGGCCCGTGATCCGCGTCAGCGAGTTCTCGAGCAGATCGCTCACCCAGTCGCCGGCGAGATCCTTGACGATCTGATCCGCGAAGCCCTGCGTCGGGTTGGTGGTCGGGTCGATGTTGTTGATGTCGGAGCCGAGGATCTGATCGCCGAGCGAGCGGCGCAGCTGCTCCGGGTTGCGGCCGAGCAGCAGGAGCGCGACCGTCTGCGACTTGTTGTAGCCGGTCGACGTGGTGAGGTCCCACTTGATGTTGTCGACGCGCTGGGAGATCGCCAGCGTGATCACGTGATCCTGGCCGCTGAGGTCGCGGTAGTCGGCCTCGCTCGTGATCGTCAGCTCCGGGTTGCCGGCCCTGGAGCCCTCCTCGAAGAACACGCCCCCGCGCGTGCGCGTGAAGCGGGCGCGCATGCCGGGCATCTTGAAGTTACCGCCGTCGATCCGGATCGTGCCGGCGAGCCTCGGATCGCGGGGCGTCTCGGTGAGCTTGAGGCGACCGGACATGTCGATCGTCGTGATGTTGCTCTTGAGCGAGAACTTGCGGACGTCGAGGGTCATGTCGAGCTCGGCGTTGCCGATCAGCGGCGAGGCTTCCCAGATCGGGGTCGCCGGCGGCGCATTCGAGCGCAGCGCCTTGATGCTGTTGTCGAGGATGTCGAAGTCCTGGCGGAACGATCCGTCCGCGATCGTCAGGTCACCCTTGATGTAGAGGTTCGAGGTGCCGGTGGCGCGCAGGATGCGCACGCGCTTCGCATCGATCACGAGATCGAGCTTGCCGGGCTGCTGGAACGCGAGGGCGTTGGCGTCGAGCTCGACGTCGAGCTTGGCGAGGTTGCCGTCGCGGATCTCGGCCTGGCCGTTCCGGATCGCCGTGACGCGGCCCTCGCCGCCGATCTGCAGCACGAGATCGTCGAGCACGCTGAGCTTGTAGGAGCGCACGTCGTTGATCGTCTCGGTCTCGATCTCGATGCGGCCGCGCAGCAGGGCGATCTCCTTCCGCAGCAGGCGCGGCAACACGGCGATCGGCCGCGCGAGCTCGTTGGCGCGCAGGCAATCGCCCGGCTTCGCGTCGGGGGCGCTGCACGGCGGCGGCGGATCGAACACCAACGTGCCGGCGATCGTCGGGCGCGTGCCCTTGCCGGTGAGCAGCAGATCGCCCTCGATCCGCGCGAGGCCGCTCGCCTGCGAGACGTATTCCTTCGCGAGCAGGCCGAGCATCTTGCCCGATAGCTTGCCCTCGACGAGGACGCCCCACGATTTTGGGGTCAAGCCGTCCAGCTCGATGTTGCCCTTGACGAACAACTCGCCGGCTTCGTCACGCGGGGTCGCGCGTGCCCGACCCGCGCACGAGGTGTCGGTGGTGGAGCGACCGGCGATGTCGCGATTGCCCGGATCGCGATGGGTGTCGCGCACGCGCAGCTTGACGTTGGTGAAGCCGAGGCTGCCGTTCGCGATCTTGATCAGACCGCTCTCGGCCTCGAGGATGGTGTCGTCACCGCCGACAGGAGTGACCTCGATGCGGTTGATCGTCAGCGCGGCCTCGTAGCTCGGCTTCTTGTAGTTGCCCTGGATCGACGCCGACACGCTCGCGGTGCCGGAGATGCACGAGAACTGCCCCTTGAGGACCGGCTCGAGGGCCGCGAGGTCGAGCTTGCCGACCGCCTGGATCGCGACCTCCTGCGGTGTCACCCGGCCCTTGAAGTCGATCGTGCCGGCGGCCTTGCCGCCCTGCGGACCGATCGCGAGCTTGGTGGTGCAGTCGAAGCGCGCGCCCGTCTTGTCGCGGCACGCGAAGTCGATCGACGACGGCGTCACGCGCAGCGACACCGCGGGTTGTCTCGCGCGATCTTGATCGACCGCGCTGATCGTCAGCGGCACGAACCGGCCATCGGCACCCGTGTGCGTGACCACACCGGCGAGCTCGGTCAGCTCGATCCACGCGACCGGCTCGACGGGCTTGATCGGCCGCAGCTCGTGGCGCACGTAGACCGTGCCCGTGACCCAGGCCTGCATCGGCATCGGGATCGGGAGCGGCAGGCGCTTCTTGAGATCGAGCAGGACATCGAGATCGATCCGGCGACCACCGAGCGTGAGCTCGACGGGGAAGGGCGCCTGCGTGCCGAGCGTGCCCGCCACCGACAACCGGCCCGCGAGCGCGGTGCCCGAGAACGAGATGCCCGGCATGGTGCCCGCGGGGGTACGGATCGATCCGGGCGTCACGGCGATCTGCATGTCGCCGAGGAACGAGCCCTCGACCCACGTGCGCAGTAACTGCACGGCTCCCGTGGCCTGCGGTGCGTCCGGCGAGCCCTCGAGGTGCAACGTCATCGACGCGACGCCGCCGGCGGCGAACGGCGCTTCCGGCGGCTTCGGTGGCGTCTTCGCGCCGGGAACTGGCGCGGGGGTCGGCGTCAGCAGTTGCTCGAGGATCGCGACCGGGACCTGGGCGGCGGCGACCGTCCCCGTCAAGCGCGGTGGCGTGGTGGTGTTGCCCTTCTTGATCGCCGGAAGGCGCGCGACGGTCGCGTCGACGATGCCGCCGCCGTCGCGCGTCGCCGTCGCGACCGTACAGAACCCGGACTTCTTGCCCGCTTCGCACTGCGCGAGATCGTCGGCGTCGAGGTAGTCCTTGCGCGGCCGGCACTTCTGGCCGTCGTCGCTGCGGTTGACGCACATCGCGATGTTCGTGAACTTCTCGCCGAGCACCGTGAGCTTGTCGGCGCGGGCGTGGACCTTCGCGAGATTGAGCCAGTCGAGCGGCTCGCGCTTGACGATCGTGCCGGCGAGCTCGATGTCGACGGTATCGATCGTGCCCTTCACCAGGGTGCCGAGGCCGCAGATCTTCTGTGGGTCGAGCTTGCGACCGGAGACGTTCAACTTCTCGATCACGGGCGTGTCACCGGTGCGGATCCGACCGCTGCCCTCGAGCGTGCCGCCCAGGGCGCCGGTCTTCATCCTGCGGATGTCGAGTACCCCGGACGCGGAGTCGAACTGCGAGTCGAGGATCGACAGCTTGTCGACGCACGGCAAGCCGGTGAGCTCGGTGGCGACGTTCAGCTTCGGCTTGGTCAACGGGCCGGTGATCACGATCGGGGCACCCTGCAAGCTCTGGCTGCTGCACGCACTCTCGACGAAGGCGGGCAGGCCGAACCGGCGCAGCCAGTAGCCGAGGTCCGGCGCGCACCCCTCGATCTCGAGGCGGGTCACCGAGCACGGCGCGCACGAGTCGTGACCCTTGCAGTACTTGTTCGGATCGCAGTTGAAGTCGTGCAGGGCGTCGATCGTCCCGTCGACCGTCGCGCGCGTGCGGCCGGCCTCGATCCGGACCTTCTGGAGCTTCACCGTGTCGAACTGATCCTTGGTGAACAACCGGCCCTTGTACGCCCGCACGGCCTTCTCGTTCGCGGTGCGGCCGAGCGAGAGATCGAAGTCCTCGAGCGCGAACGCGACCTCGGAGTCACCGACGGCGGTGAACCGACCCTGGACCAACGTGCCGACCGGCTCGAGCGAATCGGGGAGGAACCTCGCGACATCGATCGGCTTGACGATCTCGACGTGCGCACGCGCGTTGAAGGGCGACACGCCGAACGTCGCGGCGACCACGACCTCGCCGGGCTCCTTGCCGCCGCGGATCAGCGCCGTGGTCTTGTCGAGGGAGCCTTGCTCGTTGACCATGTCGATCGAGCCCTCGACCTCGGCGAGGGTCAGCGGTAGCGGCTCCTCGTCGGAGGACAGCTCGACGTCGTAGTCGAGGTTGGTCATCGACAACCCGATCTTCGGGTTCGCGACGAACGGGCCGGTCAGCGTGATCGTGCCCTCGAGCTTGTCGCCGCCGAAGTCGCGATTGACGCACGTGCGGACGGTCTGCCCGAGGCCCTTGCCGTCGACCTTGAGGCCCCACGATCCGTCGTACGGGCGATCCCAGTAGTTGTAGAGCTCACCGGTGACGTGCATCGTCGCGCCGAGCTTCGGATCGGGCGTCGGCCACCGCTCGTGCACGCACGGCACCGTCTTCGCCTGGACGTCGAGCTCGAGCGTGTTCGCGACGAAGTCGCGCCGCGCCCACTCACCGGGCAGCTGGGCGAGCCGGTTGAGCTTGATGTCGGCGAGCGGAATCTCGTAGGTCGTGTGCGGTTTGCGACCGGGCGGGGGATACGCCTCGCCGGGCTTGGGCATCCGGAACGACTCGCGCGGCCCGTCGTCCCACAGCCGCACGATGCCTTGCTTCGCGGTCGCCTCGAGCCTGACGTAGAACTTCGCGACCAGGGGATCGACCGGGTCCATGTAGAGGTACGAGTTATTTTTGAGGTCGTCGCGATTGGCGTCGACGTCGAGCCCCTCGATGCGGGCGGTCGTGCCGAAGCCCCACATCTTTCCGAGGCTGGTGTTCGGCGTCATGTGAACCGTCGCGTTGAGGTTCTCGATGTGGATGTCGCGCAGATCGAAGATCGGCCCGGGCGCATCGGCGTAGATGCCGGCGCGGAAGCCCGCCTTCATCCGCGGATAGAACGCGGTGAGGATGGAGACGATCGTGCGGTCGTACGCGTGCAGCGGATACGGCTCGCGGGTCTGCTCGATCATCACCTCGCCGCCGTGGACCCACAGGTTGCGGATCACGAAGTCGTGGTTGCCGAACATCAGGGCGTGGATGTCGACCTCGCCGGTGATCTTCTCGGTCTGGAGCAGCAGCTTGCGTGGCCGCCGCGTCGAGGCCGGATCGGGGTCGGGCTGGTCGTCGAGCGTGCAGTCCTCGTTGGGATCTCCCTGACGAACCTCGTCGAGGGCGCCGGCGCCGCTGTTGAGTGCGCAATCGTCCCACACGCGGACATCTTGGAAGGTCAGCGCGACCCATCCCCCTGTCAGAGCTTTTTTGATCGCCGACGGATCCCAGTGGATCGCGCCGATCTCGATCCGACCGCGCATCCTCTTATTGAGGGTTGTCGCGATCTTGTCGCCCAGGGCGGCACCCTCGAACGAGACGCGCGCCACGATGTACCCGCTCGCGAGCAGGACGATCAAGACCAGCGCGATGGCGGCGAGCCATCTACGGCGTCGTCGTGGACGAGGACTCTGAGACACCCCGACAGCTCCGGAGCCGACGGTACCACTGGTTCGTCGACGGTGAATCGAGCGTGAGGCGTTTCACGATCGAGGGCTGGGACGCTTGTGACCCCTCGACGGTTGTCTGATCTAGTCGATCCATACTTTTGTGAAGGGCGCGCATTTCACCGTGGTCATGTCCGCGTGTTGCGCGCATACTGGTTCCAACGCTCTAGTTTTAACGATCAACGCGAGGCATCGATGTCTGACGAGACGACCAGCGACCTGCCCCCCGCCGCAGAGACCGTGAACTTGCCCGCCCTTCGGCGCGAAGCTTTGCTTCCGAACGAACGCAGCCGTGGGCTCGGTACCGTGGCCGTCGTTTGTACGATGGCCGGCGTTGCCTCCGGTCTCGCTCTCGCGACCACCTTGATGGCGATGCAGGTCGCCGACACGATGTCGTCGCGGTCGTCCTGCTCTCGAGGACAAGTCGTCGAGGTGGCAGCGCCCCCCGACCACGGTTTTCTCGGGATCCGGTACGTATTCTCGCGTGAGACGGGAGTCGCCGTGGTCGATACCGTGCTGCCGAACACCCCGGCGCAGCAGATCGGCATCAAGGAGGGCGACATCGTGATGGCCGTCGACGGAGATCGCGTCGACTCTGCGAACGAGCTCCAGGAGCGGATCTACAACGCCAGCCCCGGTAGCCGACCGATCCTGACGATCGAGCGTGATGGCGCCCAACGCCAGCTTCGCCCGTTACTCGTGGCCTGGCCGAGCGTCAGCCCGTAACAGTTCGCGGCACCTGACGAGGCACCCTGCCAACGAAATTGGCAGGGTGTTCCTGTATCTACGCGATTTCCGGTACGCTGCTGATGGATCAGCCCTTGCTGCTGCACTCACCTGGAATCATGCGCGCGTTGATCAACCTACGCATCGCCTTCGGTGCTGCGCGCTTGCCGGTTGGCCGGCTTGCACTCGGATTCGCTCTCGCCGTTAGCCTTACAGGCTGCGTCACGCCGTCGATTCCGATCCCTCCCCCGGATCCGTCACGGATGACGTTCCGGGTCGAGGGGCTGGGGGGGCCCGATTCGCACGCCACGTTCGAGTACCCGCCGGATGCGAAGTACTCCGAGGCGACCGTGTTCGTGTTCAACCGCGATCGTGGCGTCGGCATCATCGCGACCGCGACCATCGACGGTGCGGTCGAGACCACAAATCCCGTGCCGGCGGACCTCGGCGAGCAGATCGTCGTGACCTTCGAGCGTGACGATCAGACGGTGTCGACCTGCATCCGCCTCCGCGAAGGGGCGCAGAGCTCCACCGACTACTGCAGCCCCTGATCGGAGAGACACTCGACCAAGCAGATCGGCTGCCGGTTGCGTTCTGGTTCACGTGCACGGCCACGGAGCGCTCGGCTCGCGTCGGGCCATGAAGCTCACCGTGGTCGATTGTGGGTTGAAACGAGAACGGCGCCACGAGGGCGCCGCATACGTCGAGACGAACCGGATTAGTTGGTTCGCTTGACCTTCGTCGGGAACATGATCGACACGCCGGCACCGAAGAACAGGTGGTGCACGAAGCGGTTGTCGTCCGACGTGACCGCGCCATCGGGACCGTCGCGCGGCCCCGAAACATCGGCGCCCGACGGGTTGTCCGAGAACGCGTAGTCGCGAACCGTGAGGTCGAGCGCGATGAAGTCGTTCAGGAAGACGTGGATGCCGCCGCCGAGGTAGAGGCCGAAGCGGCTACCGTTGTTGAGCGGATCGTCGTTGTTCGGGTTGAGATCCGCCGGTGCCATCGTGGCCGGATCGGTGGTGCCCGGGTGGGTGTCGTCGCAGATGTTGGTGGGGCAATTCGACTTGAGGCTGGCGAACGACACGCCGGCCTGGAAGTAGAAGTCGAAGGCGACGTACGCCTGACCGAACGCGGCGAGCTTGCCGTACCAAGGGGTCAGGCTCGCGTACGCGGCACCGTGGACCGGCATCTCGTTGAGCCGGAGCTTGAACTCGTCCTGGCTCGGCTCGCGCGTCATATCGTCGACGTTGGTCTCGAGCGTCGGGATGATGCGCTCGACCAGCTTGGTGTTGATCGCCGTCGAACCGACGACGATGCCACCGATCGAGAACTTGTCGCCGAAGTGGTACTCGAGCTTCGCGCCGCCGCCGATGATGTGGCGGAAGTCGGCGTTGATCGTCGACTCGAACAGCGGGGCCAGCTCGAAGCGACCCGACACCAGCAGCTTGCGCTGACGGACGGCCGGCTGCTTCTCGAGATCGTTGGTGCGGCGCGCCTCACCGTTGCCTTGGCCACCGCCGTCTGCTTGCGCGAGACCGGGCGAGACGAAGGTCAACGCGACCGACGCTGCGAGGATGATGTGCTTCAAGTTCATAAGGGCCTCAGCGGAAGGTCGTGTACTCGAACGAGGTGGGCAGCCAGAAGCTGACGCCGATCTGGAACATCACGTTGTTGATGAACGTGCTGTCGGCGTTCGCCTTGGCCAATTCCGCGGTGTCGTTCATGCCGACTTCACGGTTCGTGGGCTCGAACTTGTCGATGAAGATGTAGTCGCGAATGCCAGCGTTGACGGTGAGCCACTTCGCGAGGAAGAAGCGCATCCCGACGCCGATGTTCGGCTGGATCAGAAAGTTCGTGAAGCCGGGGAACTTGGTGTCGCGCGGAATCACTTCCGACTGGCCCGCGCCGATGCCGGCAACGAACTGGACTTCCCAGGTCACGATCTTCTTGTCGAGGACCGCGAACTTTCCGTACACCGGCACGTAGTGGAAGTTGAGCGCAGCGCTCCACTTGTACTCGTTGACGGTGGGGAGGCGGCGGGCCTGGCGAGCCACCAGATCGAACGGCTCGCGGAACGCGCGCTGGTAGTACAGACCCTCGACGCCGATCGCGAGGACGTCGGTGAGGTAGTACGCGAGCTCGCCACCAGCGGTGTAGTGGCGGACCATGTTGTCATTCATCGTGGTGCCGACGAACGGATAGAGCTCCGTGCGGCGAACCTTGAGGAACGGCTTGCGGACGACCGTGATGATGTCCGACCACGACAGCGGCGTCTTGCCGACGGCTCCGCTCTTCACATTGGCGGCGGTGTTGTCCGACGCTGCCATGTCTGTCGCGAGGTCCGTGGGCTTGGGCTCGTCGGTGCCCATGTCGATCTCGTTCGGATCGACAGCGGGGGTTTTGGCTGGCTTTTCATCGCCACCCATCTCGATCTCACCATCCGGTTTTGCTGGGGCAGCCGGCTTGGTAGGCGCGGGCGCAGGTTTTTTAGGTTGAGCGAGCGAAGTGCCTGCCGTGAAACACACGGCACACACGATGGCCACCCAGACGCTTCGACGGACGGATTTGGGTCCCCGCATTCGTAGGAGGTTCATAACACGCGCCTTTTTTCCCACTCAAGCAAATGGGCGAGGGAGTTGCTGACGAGTGGCGACACCGGGCGATCGGGCCCGGTTGCGTTTCAGGCGCTGGGGGAGCTGCCGTCGGCGTACAACGCCTCGACGAACGCGGCGGCGTCGAAGGGCCTCAGATCGCCGATCTTCTCGCCTACACCGACGAAGCGGACCGGAACCTTGAGCTCGTCGGCGATGCCGAGGACCACGCCACCTTTGGCCGAGCCGTCGAGCTTCGTGAGGACGATTCCCGTGATCTCCATGTCGGACTTGAAGGTCTTGGCCTGCGAGATCGCGTTCTGGCCGGTGGTGGCGTCGAGGACCATCAAGACCTCGTGGGGGCAGCCCGGCATGGCCTTTTCGCAGACCCGGCGGACCTTCTTGAGCTCGTCCATCAGGCCGGCGTTGGAGTGCAGGCGACCGGCGGTATCGCAGATCACGATGTCGAACTTCTCGTCGACGCCGCGCTTCACCGCATCGAAGATCACCGACGACGGGTCGCCGTTGGGCTTGCCCTTGACGACCGGAACGTCGGCGCGCTTGCCCCATTCCTCGAGCTGCTCGGTGGCCGCGGCGCGGAAGGTATCTCCGGCGGCGAGCAGGACCTTCTTGCCTTCCTTGGCCCATTTGTCGGCCAGCTTGCCGATCGTGGTGGTCTTGCCGACGCCGTTGACGCCGAGCACGAGCAGCACGAACGGCTTGTACTTGGTGAGATCGAGGACCGGTGCGTCGACGGCGAGGATCTCGCGCGACGTCCGGCGGATCTGCTTCCAGATCTTGTCGGAGTCCTCGAGGTCGGACTTCGATAAGCCCTTCTTGACGGACTGAAAGATCCGGTCGGCGGCGCGCGGGCCGATGTCGGCGGTGAACAGCACCTCTTCGAGCTCGTCGACCGTCGCGGCGTCGATCTTCTTCTTGCCGAACAGCTTTCCGAGCTTGGCGACGAAGCCGCCGCGGGTCTTCGCGAGGCCGGCCTTGTAGGCGTCGCGCGCCTCGGCATCCGAGGACACGGGCTCGGGCGAGTCGTCGAACGGCGCGGGCTCGGCTTCGGCTTCCTCCTCGTCTTCCTCGGGCTCGGGCTCGGGCTCGCCGGGCTTGCCGTAGTGTTTGCGCGGACGCTTGCGGATTCGCTCGGGTTTGACCTCGGCCTCGAGGCGCTCGCGTGCACTCGTCGCACCCTTGGCCTTGCTGCGCGCAGCGGCACGGCGAAGCAAGAACAGGATCAACACGATCGCGACGAGGGCGATCCCCAACTGCAGAAGCTCGGTGGGCTGCACTACTCGGTAACCATTCTCAAGGAGGTGATGCTTATACCCTGGCGCGCTCGCGGATGGCGCGGTCGACGCGCTCTGACGCTTGCGGCAACACGGTCTCGGGAGCGAGGCGCGGCGAAAAATAGACCTCTTCGACGAAGTCGGTCAGCTCGATCATCGCCGGGCTGGAGCGCTTGGCGCGGACGTGATCGACGATCTGCCGGGGCGACCAGATCCCCCACAGCCGGGCTTCCGGAAGCGAGGGCTCGGCGGCGCGGCGGTAGAGCTGGAACACGCGCTCGCGGACCGGGACCAGATCGATGCGGACGTTGCGGAGCTCGCCGCGGTGCGGGATCGAGACGCTGAACTTCTCGGTGACGTGGCCGGGCGCGGCGACCTCGGCCCTCCAGTCGCCCATCGCGAGCTTGTCGACAAAGAACGTGCCGTCGGCGGCGGTGCTTGCCTCGCGCTCTTGATCGCCGAGATAGAGACGGACCACGGCGTCCTCGACGGGGCGACCGCGGACGGTGTCGCGCACGGCGCCGGAGAAGCTGTCGTCGTTGGGGCGGCGCAGCGTCGAGACCAGCCCCGGCTTGTTGGCGACCAGGCCGCCGGTCAGTGGGCGGTCGTCGCCGAGCTCGACGTTGGTCTGGTCGGCGGCGGGGCTGGCGCGCTGGAACCGCTTCCACGGCTTCGCGCGGGCGATGAAGAAGCCGGCGGCGGCGAGCGCGGTCGCGATGAACGCGGCGATCGTGTACGAGACCGGGACCGGCTGCGGAGCCAGCACCTTGACGATCGTCGGGTTAGAGCGCGACGCCCGGATGTAAGAGGAGGGCGGGTCGGCCTGGACCTGGATGCCGAAATCGTGGGGTAGCGGGGTCACGCCGGCGGCGAGCACCTCGGCTTCGACCTTGAAGGTGTACGCGCCGTTTTCATCGGTGGCGCCTTGCGCGAGGCGGCGATCGCCGGAGAGCAGCGCGACGGCCGCGCGAGCGACGGGCTTGTCATCCTGATCGACGACCTTGCCGGTGACCTCGAGATCATCCTCGAACGCGAGCGCGGAGCTGGTGATCACGGCGGTGGTGACGGTCGTCGAGGTCAGCTCGAACGTGGTCTCGGCGGTCGCTTGCTGGCGGCGATCGTCGCCGGGAAACGTCGCCCGCACACGCTTGGGACCGGCGCCTCCGAGGGTCTTGCGATCGAGCGTGATTGGCTTGTTCGAATCGACGGTCTGACCGGGCTTGAGCTCGGCATCGTCGACGGCGACCCCGTAGGCGAGCTGGACGGGCAACGAGGTCGCGGTGTCCTCGACGATGGTCCGGATCTCCAGCTTGACGCCCTGGGGGGACTCCGACGCCGTCAGCGTGAGCTGGACCTGTGCGCGCGACGGATCGGTGACCATCGTGACCGGCTCGGCCTTCTCGAGCAGGTGAGCACCGTTGAAGCGCAGCTCGATGGGCAACGGGCCCGGGACAACGTTGAACACACTGCGGAAGTGGCCGTCGGGCTCGGTGTGGGTGACCTGCGAATCCGCGCCGACCTGGATGGTGACGTTCTGGCCGCCGATGCCATCGCTCGTCAGCTTGTCGACCAGCTGGCCAACCACCTCGACGCTGCCGTCGGCTCGGGTCTTGACCTTGTCGAGGCTGACGCGGGTCTGCGCCTTGATCTCGACCTGCGGGGCAGCGATGGCCAGGGCTGCCGGAAAGGCCAAAACAAGCACGACCCAGCGCACGCACGCGGTGATAGCACGTCCCTCGGTTCAATACCGTCCCTCTGAATGTCAGGGGGTTGGTGCAGTGTCTGGGCCGAATCATGCGAATCAAGCGAGTCGAGATCATCGGCTTCAAGTCGTTCTGCGACCGAGCGGTCGTCCAGATCGGCCAGCAGATCACCGGCGTCGTGGGGCCGAACGGGTGCGGGAAGTCGAACATCGTGGATGCGATCCGGTGGTGCATGGGCGAGCAAAGCGCCAAGCACTTGCGCGGCAAGGCGATGGAAGACGTCATCTTCGCCGGCTCCGAGAGCCGTGGGCCCGCGCCGATGGCCGAGGTCTCGCTGACCTTTGACGATGTGGGGTTCTCGCACGAGACCCTCGAGCTCGGCCGGCAGACCCTGCAGGACGAGCAAGAGCTCGCAGCGTTGACGGGGGAGGCGGATGAGGAGCCGCCGCAGATCCAGGCACCTGCGGAGTCGCAGACCCAGACGATGGGCACGTGGCTCGACAAGGACGGCAACGCGATCGCCTCGCCCACGGAGGAGGTCGCCGAGCTGCTCGAGGACAAGCCGCCCGCGTTCGAGTTCGCGCAGTACACCGAGGTCACGATCACGCGCCGGCTCTACCGGGATGGGATCAGCCAGTATTTCATCAACAAGTCACCGTGCCGCCTGCGCGACATCACGGACTTCTTCCTCGGCACCGGCGTCGGCACCAAGGCGTACGCGATCATCGAGCAGGGCCGGATCGGCCAGATCGTCAGCGCGCGCCCGATGGATCGCCGCGCGATCATCGAGGAAGCCGCGGGCATCACGAAGTTCAAGTCGAAGAAGAAGGCGGCCGAGCGCAAGCTCGACCAGACGCGCCAGAACTTGATGCGCGTCTCGGACATCGTCAGCGAGCTCGACAAGCGGATGGGCACGCTGCGGCGGCAAGCGCAGAAGGCGGAGCGCTACCGCAAGTACAAGACCGAGATGAAGGACATCGAGCTGTGGAAAGCGTCCCACCGCTGGCTCGAGCTTGCCGGCGAGCACGCGCTGGTGAGCGGTCGGCTCGGCGAGGTGAGGGGCGAGCTCGAGGTTGTTCGCACCGAGTTCGCAGTCAAAGACGCCACCGTGGTGACCGAGCGTGCCGAGCTCGCGCTCGAGGAGCGCCGGTTGGTCGGCGTGCAGGAGAAGGTCTACGAGCTGGATAACAAGATCCGGCTCGGGGACAGCAAGATCGGCTTCGAGCTGCGCGAGGCGGACGAGCTCGATCATCGCGTCGCCGGTGCGCGCACCGAGATCGACGAAGTGGCCCTACGGCGCGAGCAGGGGCAGCTCGAGTTGAACGAGCGGCGCACCGAGCTCGAAGCTCTCGAGGCGGACGTCAGCAAGGAGCAGGGCGAGGTTCGCGAGCGCGAGGCGGCGGCGAGCGAGGCCCGCCAGATGCTCGTCAACGCCGAGGGCAGGCTCGAGGAAGCGCGGCGCACGATCGCCGATTGCAAGACGCGGTCGGCCACGTCGCAAGCGCAGCTCGAGGCACTCGCGCAACGCCGCGGCGAGACCACCGGTCGCTTCGAACGCGTCAGCGGCGAAGTCGAGGGAATGTCGAAGAACGCCAAAGAGCTCGAGCGCGATCTCCGCCGCGTCGATGGCGTGCTCGCCGAGCTGCGGCAGACGCGGCTCGATCTAGGGACGCAGAACGATCACTTCGGTGCGCGCAGGGAGCTGTTGTCCTCCGAGGTCGCGAAGGGCGAGTCCGAGGTGGAGGCGCTCCGCACGGAGCTCAACCGCCGGCGCTCGCGTCTCAAGGCGCTCGAGGAGATCCAGGCTCGGTACGAGGGCTTCGCGCGCGGCACGCGTGCGGTCATGCAGGGCACGTTCACCGAGCGCACGTTCGTCCGTGGCGTCGTCGCGGACGTGGTGCGCGCCCCCGAGAAGCTCGAGATCGCGGTCGAAGCCGCGCTCGGCGACCGGCTCGGCGGTGTCCTCGTCAGCGAGCCCAGCGTCGGCGCCGCCGCGATCGGGTACCTCAAGCAAGAGCGCGGCGGACGCAGCGCGTTCGTACCGCTGATCGGTCGCGTGCGGTCCGCGTCGGCTGCCGTCGCAGTCGACGCATCGGCCGGCGTGCCGGAGCTCGCCGGAGAGGATCACTTCGGAGAGCCGCGGTTTGGCGCTGCCAACAAGTTCGAGGGCGAGGGTAACCCGACCAGTGATCTGTCGGCGCCGCACGCGCGGGCGTTCCGGCCTGCCGGGGGCAGCTCGCCCACCGCCTCACCGGTGGACCGCGGTGTCGATCGCGCGGGCCAGGACCTGTCGCTCGAGGTCGCGGCCGAGATGCGGGCACGCACGCTGGTCGCCGGGCTGCGTGCTGACGCGGCGCTCGCGCGCTCGGGACGCTCCCTGCGCGCCCGCAGCTTGGCGGCGGATGCGGCGCTGGCAGCCGCCCTCGAGGTGGTCACGTCGTTCACTGGCTTGCCGGATGTCGATGCGTTGATCGAGGGGATGATCGCCGACGGCACGCTTGCCTCGCTCGGCGAGAGCCTGCGCGCTCGGGCCCGCTACGTCGACGCGCTGATCTCGGAGCCCGCGCTCGCGGATACCGAGATCGCGTCGGTCGGCGCGGCGTTGCGCGCGCAGACGCTGTTCGCGGATGCGATGTACACGCACGCACCCGTCGTCGCCGCGATCGATGGCTCGCTGCAGATCGGCCTCGAAGCGGATTGCGCCGTGTTCGCGATCGGGGCGGAGCTTCGCGCACGCTCGCTGCGCATGGACGCCGAGCTCGTCGAGGACGAGGCCCTGGTGTCCGAGCTCGCCGGGATGTTCCTCGCCGAGACGTCCGCGCCGGTGTCGAGCCATGCGCCGGGCGCGTTCGCCTTCGAGGACCGCAGTCACGATCCGGCTGCCGGTCGCGAGCTCGCCAACGCAGGCGATGATGTGGTGCTCGAGGAAGGCGTCCTAGGTCGGATGGCCGACCTGGTCGGCTTCGCCGAGGGCTTCGAGTCGGTCGGCAAGCGGCTGCTCGGCCGCACGGTCGTGGTCGATCACCTCGAGCGCGCGATCGCGTTGCACGAACGCGGGCTCGCCGAGCGGCTCGTCACCCTCGAGGGCGATATCGTCGATGACGACGGCATCGTGTCGGGCGGCTCGCGCGAGGCGCAGGGTGCCGGTGTGCTCGCTCAGAAGCGCGAGATCCGCGAGCTCCACGAGCTGGTCGGGACCCTCGAGCATCAGCTGTCCGATGCGCAACAACACCTGCACTCGGCGAAGACCGAGCTCGCGCAGGTCACCAAGGCCATCGAGGGGCTGCGCAAGCAGGTCCACGAGGGTGAAGTCGCGATCGTCGGTCACGAGAAGGACGATGCCCGCGTGCGCGGCGAGCTCGAGCGCCTGCGTGTTCGGCTCGACATGCTGTCGCGCGAGCACATCGAGCTCGAGGAGCGGCTCGCCGGCATCACGTCGGACGAAGTCTCGCATCGCGAACGGCTCGCGCTTGCCGAGGAGCAGCAGCGTGTCGCCGAGACCACCCAGCTCGATCTGATCGCGCTGCTCGGCGGTCACCGCGAGCGTCTCGAGGACCTCGCTCGAGCGCTCACCGAGGTCCGCGTCCGCGCGGCCCAGGCCGAAGCCCAGCGCGCCGCCGTCGAGACCGCCACGCTCCGGCTCGCGCAGACCGACGCCGAGCTCGCCGCCCGCGTCGACCGGCTGCGCACCGAGTGTGATGACTCCGCGCGCCGCGCCGCTGCGCTGCGCGAGAGTTGCGAACAGCTCGCTACCGAGCTCGCGCTCACCCGCGAGCAGCAGGCCGCCGAGTCCCGCACCCTCGAGGAGGGTCGCATCGCGTACACCACACGGCTCGAGTCACTCACCGAGATCGAGCTCGCGGTTCGCGAGCTGCGGGTGAAATCGGATGCACTCCAGAACGAGCTCACGTCGCTCGAGCTTCGGTTCGGTCAGATCTCGATGACCCGCAAGGTCGTCGAGGAGCAAGTCTCCGAGCGGTACCAGCTCGAGATCGCGGACGTGCTGCCGGACTACCACCAGCGTGGGCTCGTCGGCGACGCCGAGGACAACCGACTCACCGAGCTCCGCGAGCTGATCGAGCGGATGGGCACCGACATCAACCTCACGGCGATCGACGAGTTCGCCGATGTCTCGAAGCGGTTCGAGTTCCTGTCTGCGCAGCAGATCGATCTCGACCGCGCCGTCGACCAGCTCGCGAAGGCGATCGACAAGATCAACAAGACCAGCCGCAAGCTGTTCAAGGACACCTTCACCAGCGTCAATGCCACGTTCAAGGAAGTATTTCCGCGGCTATTCCGCGGCGGCCACGCCCACCTCTCGTTGTCGAGCGAGGAGGGCGACATCCTCGAGGCCGGCGTCGAGATCTTTGCGCAACCTCCCGGCAAGAAGAACGTCACCGTCGACCAGCTGTCCGGCGGCGAGAAGGCACTCACTGCCGTCGCCCTGGTGTTCTCGATCTTCCTGATCAAGCCGTCGCCGTTCTGCATCCTCGACGAGGTCGATGCGCCGCTCGACGAAGCGAACGTCGATCGCTACAACGAGATCGTTCGCGAGATGACCGATCGGTCGCAGTTCATCGTGATCACGCACAACAAGCGCACCATGGAGGCTGCCGACAACTTGTACGGCGTCACCATGCAAGAGCCCGGTGTTTCGAAGCTCGTCAACGTCAACCTCGCCAAGGTCGGCGGCGGTGTCGTCGACCGCTCCGCGACCAAGCACATCACGAATGTCGCGTCGGTAGGCTAGGGCGCGCCACTCGTTACCGAACGCCCGCGTCTGACGCACGTCGGACGTCCGCAGGCCGGACATCCGCAGGCCGGACATCCGCAGGCCGGACATCCGCAGGCCGGACATCCGCAGGCCGGACATCCGCAGTCCGGACATCCGTAGTCCGGACATCCGTAGTCCGGACATCCGCAGTCCGGACATCCGCAGTTCGGACATCGGCAGTTCGGACATCGGCAGCTCGGACATCGGCTGCGCGAGGGGATGGCCTTCATCGTCGAGTCATGGTCAGCACGGCACGGTCGCAGTCCACTCGCGCTGCGTTCGCCGAAGGCTTCATGCCGACCGCTGGGCCGCGCGGACGGCGCGAGCCGCGCAGTTCGCGACTCGCGCTGCGTTCGCCGAAGGCTTCATGCCGACCGCTGGGCCGCGCGGATGGCGCGAGCCGCGCAGTTCGAGCAATCCTGATCCGGGCCCCACGGACGAGATCACGACCCTGCTCGCGTGGTCATGCCGCGCGAATGTGGCGGTAGCGCGCTTCGATCAACTGGTAGATGCCGTAGGCGGCGACGCCGGCGGCGATCACCGCGAACGGCCAGCGACCGAAGCCGAACAGCTGGCGCATCGATGCACCGGTGCCGCCTGCCTCGCTCGGATCGCGCGTCAGTGCCGCTCGCGCGAACAGCACCGCGATCGTGACGAACACGACCGCCCGCGCGGCGATTCCGAACCGGCTGATCGCGATCACGACCCGACGCGTGCCCTCGCGACAAGCGAGATCGAGCTGCGCGTCGAGCTTCGCCGACCACGCGCGCCACAGCTGCCAGATACCGTAGCCGCCGATCGCCGCGGCGACGCCCCACACGAGGTAGACGCCGCCGGGGGCATCGAGTACGCGCGCCGTCCAGTGTCGCGTCTTCTCGTCGTGTCCGCTGCCGGCGCTCTGCCAGATCGCCAGACTGATCGCCGTCCCCGCGAAGGCGATGTGGACGAGGCCGCGAACCGCGGCGCCGATCCGCTTGGCGACGCCCTTCGCATCGCGGCCGTGCGCCTCGGCATCGGTGAGGGCGCTGATGACCAGCCAGAGGCCGTAGCCGGCGAGACCGACGGCGATGATCCCGAGGAGGGGGCGACCGAACGTCCCGTTCAGCACCCCCATCGCATCGTGCGAATCCGTCACGGTGTGCCCGCCGGCGCCGATCGCGGACCGCGCCGAGAGCACACCGATCGTCAGATACAACACGCCCTTCGCGGCGAAGCCGAGGCGGGCCAGGCGTTCGAGCCACGGCGCCGCCTGCGATGCCGCGACTGCGATCCCGTGTGTGGCCATCTCCACGCTCGGTGCAATGCACGGTCCCGGCTACGTGCCGCCGCCCTCGAACGTGACCAGGACGTTCGCGAACGTTCGCGATCACCCTCCGACGTGCGTCACTCTTCTTCGAGCGCGGCTTCGGCGTCTGCTTGGCCGATGGCTGCTTCGGCGTCGGCTGCTTCGGTGTCGGCTCCGGTGTCGGCTTCGGTGTCGGCTTCGGTGTCGGCTTCGGTGTCGGCTTCGGTGTCGGCTTCTTCGGTGTCGGGTGCTTGTGCTTCGGTGTGCTGCTTCGGTGTCGGGTTCTTCGGTGTCGGCTGCTTCGGTGTCGGCTTCGGTGTCGGCTTCGGTGTCGGCTTCGGTGTCG
>JANNBP010000070.1:0-1918 GCA_031385555.1 Deltaproteobacteria bacterium
ATGGTGACCATTAGCGGTCCTGGTGGGACGTTCAAAGTCGACTTTGTGAACAGTCGCTTGTCGTTCGACGACAACACCGCCAATCGCGGCAGCGCAGACGTCGCATGTAAGCAGTGACGGCGATCTCTCGGGCGACTTGCCGACTAGCCGACATCAGCGGCTCAAACCCATGCCGGCGATCGCCATGATGTTCCCGGCCATGGCGCACTTGACCATCTCTTCTAGCACTACTGCGTTAGTGCTCCTTGGCGCGCGGCTCGGCGTGATGGCGTGATCGCAGCGGGTGAAGGGTGTGGCAAACGGGGCAGCGCGGAAGCCACCGCGCGATCGCACGTGCGAACGCGAGACGGATGGTGATGACCGAGTCGTGAAAATGGCGCTCAGGCCGCGACGGAGACCGTGTCGTTGGCTTCTTGCCAGAGCGAGGGGGCGCAGGGGGGGAAACGCCTTGCTCGTTCGGCGACGAGGAAGGCGTAACAGGCGATGGCGACGGAGACGTGGTGATGCCAGCCCCGAAATCGGCGGCCTTCGAAGTGATCGAGGCCCAGCTCTCCTTTCATGTCTTGG
The DNA here is from genome assembly GCA_031385555.1 of Deltaproteobacteria bacterium. GTDB lineage: Bacteria > Myxococcota_A > Polyangia > Haliangiales > Haliangiaceae > JABFXX01. The sequence continues at coordinate 568 of JANNBP010000070.1, forward strand.
TAGACGCGCTCCGTGCGCCAGCGTTCCTTGATCAGTTGCACGAGCTGGACGAAGGGCATGCGCTTGTATGTCGCAAGGTGAAAGTGGCACGGAGCGTCGTCGCCATCGCGCCACTCGCAGACGAGCCAGACTCGATCGCGGCGGCGTGGCTCGCGGCCGTCATCGGCGGCGGGGACGACCCGGACAAAGGCGAAGCGCGCGTGAAGCGGCGCCGCCGTTCCCTCGCGCCAGGTGTACTTGCGAAATGCGCGGGTGGCAGCGAGACCCTGGGCAAGCCGCCGAGCTTCGATCGGATCACCGCTGCGGCGACCGAGCGCGTCGACGGTCCACACGCGTGTCGTCGCGGCGACGGAGACCGCGAAGTCGAGACCGAGCTTGCGGCAGCCTTCGCGAAACTCCGACGATCCACCGTAGCCTTCATCAGCGAGCACAGTGCCGCGTGGCAGCTTCGCTTGGACCGCCCGGCGGAGCATCGCAAGCGCGAGTTGTGGCTTGGTCTTGAACACGACGTCGTCGGGAATCCGGGCCTCGGTGCGACGCGCCGGATCGTTGGCCCAGCACGTGGGTAGATACAGCTCGAAGTCGACTGCTACGTGATCTTGCGGCGTCGCGATCGAGAGGCTGACGCCGATCTGGCAGTTGGCGATCTTGCCAACGGACCCGGTGTACTGACGCTGCACGCCGACCGAGTGTTTGCCCTGCTTGAGAAAGCCGGTGTCGTCGACGATCCACGCCCACGGAACGGCCGTCTTGGTCATCGGCTCGAGGGCGTGACGAGCTGCGGCAAGCCGCACCGCGTGGTCATCCCACCCCGAGTTGGTGATGAACTCTTGCATGCGCTGATGCGCGGCATCCATGTGCGAAACGCTTGCGCCCGTGCGCGAGACGATCGGCTCCATGCTCTTGCGATCGCCATCACCGATCAGCCCGAACGCGTAGCTCGCGAAGTTGGCGCGTCGCTGCGGCGTCCCGAGGATGTCGCCAATGCCGTCGAGGTAGTCCCGCAGGCGTTGCTCCGAAAGACGATCGATCTCGATGTCCACGAGCGCGACAAGATCACGCCTCGATCCTCGGCGCCAGTCCACACGTCCGAGCGGCACGTAACCGATCGACATGATCCAACTTTGGAGATCCTCCCGGCGCGTCGAGGTGCTGACTCAGTAGTGTTAGGCTGCCGAATTGCCCTCTGTGCGGGCGCGCGATCAATTCAGCCCATCCACCACGCGGTTACTCACGGATGTGATCGAGTAGTACTAGTCAGCCCGCGGTGGCGTGCTCCTTGCTGACCTTGTCGGCATGCTCAAACGTCCACCGCCCAAGAAGCTCCAGCTCTCGACCCTCACGATCCGGT
>JANNBP010000107.1:0-13249 GCA_031385555.1 Deltaproteobacteria bacterium
GCGATCGACTGGTTCGTCGAGAACGGCTACGACAAGGCGATGGGCGCGCGGCCCATGGCGCGGCTCGTCCAGTCGACGTTGAAGGCACCGCTCGCGAACGAGATCCTGTTCGGCAAGCTCGTCGATGGTGGTGTGGCTAACGTCGAGCTCGTCGACGGGAAGATCGAGATCGTGTGCGAGCCACGCGAGAAGGCAGACGACCCGCCGCCCGCTCGCAAGGAAACTGTCCCCGTCAACTGACGTCGGATCGTCGCGCCGCTAGGTGCGCGGTGCTCGTCGGGTCGCCGCGCGAATTCACTAGCGATCCAGTGTATCGACGCGCTGATCGATCAGGCGTCCGATCGCCATCATGCCGTCGTCCGAGCAGAGGTGCGTGGCGGTCTTGTAGACGTCGGTGACCTTGTACATCAGGTGACCGCGGGCGCCGATCACCGACCGCTCCGCGTACGGACCCGGCTTCATCGTGAACAGGTGACCGTGCTCGTTGATCGGGCGGAGCGTGCTGCCATTGCGCTTCGATAGATCTCGATTGCTCTCGACGATGCCTTCGGCTCGCGCGGTGCGATTGACGACGAAACCCATTTCGCGTTTCGAGCCGGCGAACGTGATGTCGCGGTAACAGAGGTGCTCGAGCGAGCCCAGCTCGCCCATCTTCGTCGTCATGCCTTCGCCGCCCGTCTTGTCGATCACGGCGGGTGTGCCGCAGGCCTTGGTGACTTCGTCGGCCGTCAGGATCGCGTCGCACGGACCGCCGAGCCTCGCCGGTCGCACGGAGCCACTGCCGGTCGCGGGCTCACCGCCGGAGCCGCCACAACTCAAGACGAAGGCGATCGCGAGCAGGCGCATGGCGCACCTTACTTCAGTACGGATTCGAGAGCGCCGATCAGCTCGCAGGCGCAACGAATGCATACCCACCCTCGGATCCGTTCGAGAAGTAGCCCGCATCACGCGACTGATGCGCAGTCCGCAACAGATGTCGCGAACCCGGCAGATCCGGATCGCGGTTTCGCAGACCTGGCCGCGGCGCGGTGCTTGCAGGCGAGTACCTCGATGACACGTATCGTGCTGTTCGCAGCCTTGGTGGTCTCGGGATGTGACGGGATCCCACCACTCCCCGATCGAGACTCTCCCGTGCTGGCCGAGGTCGCGAAGACGGCCGCGACTCCTGTCCGCGGCGAGAACACGTCCGACGCCGCGTTTCCGTGGCTTCGCGACTTTACCGACGAGGAAGACGAAGCGCTCCAGGTCAGCGCGAACGCGATCGAGGTCGAGGGAGAAACGTTCGTGATCGTCAGCCGGAGCTACACCACCAGCGACCGGGAATGCGGTCCCTCGTACGACCCCAGCACCGTCTGCATGTGGTGGTCCGAGATCGTCGTGGTCCACGATCTCGACGGTAGCCCGACCGAAGTCGGACACCTCCAGCACAGCTTCGGTGGGGTCGACGCTTCCCCCGTTCGTCGGGCTCGGAATGCGGGTCGATGACGAGCTCCGGATCGAGGAGAGCGGTGGGTATTCGACCGAGCGCTGGTTCCGGCTAGGGCCTTGATCACGTCGTGCGACGACGAGGGTGGCTAGCTGGGTGAGCTTCACCAAAAGGACGGCGATCCGCCGAGCCCAACGGCTGGTCTCGCGACTTGCCAAGCTCGTCGCGAAGTAGCCGGCGCCACGACCAGCCGGCTCGTCTCGTCGAGGGCGTTTCGAGGCCTAACCCGGCGAGGTTGCACAACGTTCACTGGACCAGTTCGTGCTTAAGCGAGCTGCATATGTTCGCGACTAGAGTAATGGCATTCACGCTGACGGCGGTAGCTGCCGCCTCCGCTTGTACGACGAGCGAGCAGGACACGGTCTGGCCGGACTGGGTCGATGGCAAGGCCGATGGGGCGAGCCAGCTGGCGTTCACCAAGGTGACCAGCAAGGCGCAGTTCGAGGCGCTCGCCCTCGCCGATGGCGGGGTGGTGATCCAGGGCCCGTCGATGAAGTTCGTGATCGACCGCCGCAAGCCGACCTCCCCGAAGATCTTTTTCCAGAACGCGAACTTCAAGCGCGACGGCAAGACGCCCAACAGCGCGCGCTACCACTTCTACTTCTCCGAGGAGGTGCTCAAGGACTTCGAGGAAGACCTCGAGACCTTCAACAACTCGACCTACTCGGTCCAGAACAAGAAGTACGTCGCCGGCACCGTGCAGACGTATCGCCTCGACGACGGCGTCGTCTACGGCTTCCAGTTCTACCCGGAGGACGTCGCCGCGGAGGGCACGATCCTCGACGCGATGAAGACGGTCAAGGCCGCCTTCAAGATCCCGGGCGCGAAGCTCGCGTTCGTCGCGACGGGCCCGCAGCAGACGACGGCGACGATCGGCTCGAAGCTGAAGACGCTCGGGATGGACAACACGACCGTCGACCAGATCCTCGGCGGGCTCAACTACCTGCCGCTCAACCTCGGCGAGGCGTGGGGCATGCTCCGCATCTTCCCGGCGAACCACGAGGACCTGACGCCGCTCGACATCGCCGTGCTCGACGATCTGCCGCTCGATCTCGCGGTCGTCGCCGGCACGATCACGAAGGCCTATCAGGACGCGTCGTCGCACGTGAACCTCAAGTCGAAGGAGCGCGGTACCCCGAACTTCGTGCTCCGCGATGCGGGTCCGAACCAGGTCGAGCTCAAGAAGTTCGCGAACAAGCCGGTCCACCTGATCGTCAAGGCCGACACGTTCATCCTCGAGCCGACCACCGAAGCGATCGTCAAGGCGAAGTTCGCCGAGCGTACGAACAAGCCGTGGACGCCCGTCACCTCGTTGCCGGAGACCAAGCCGTTCTCGTTCACCGAGATGTGCCCGGGTGCCGCCAGCTCGTGCATCACCGCGCAGAAGCGGTTCGGCAGCAAGGCCGCGAACCTCGGTCTGCTCCAGCACAAGACGCTGCTCGGCCGCACCACCGACGTGGGCTCGCCCAGCCGCACGCTCGGCTACAACCTCGTGCCCGACGGCATCGGCGTGCCGGTGCAGTTCTATCACGACGTCGTCAACTTCTCCCCGAACGCCACGCTGCGCTCCAAGCTGTCGACGCTGATCACCGCCGAGAAGGCCGGCACGTTGTCGCCCGCGCAGCGCAAGACGATGGCCGAAGGTGTTCGCCTCGAGTTCTACAAGGCGCAGGTCCCGGCGACCATGTTGTCGGCGATCCGCACGAAGATCGTCGCGACGCTCAAGCCGGGTACGGATCGGATCAAGATCCGCTCGAGTGCGAACGCCGAGGATCTGCCGAACTTCGACGGTGCGGGTCTCCACGACTCGTTCGCGGCGCGCCTGACGGTCGCCGACAACGCCGACGGCTCGTGCCAGGTGGTCGAGGAGCCAGACGGCGTCGCGACCAAGCTCGAGGTCAAGCCGAAGACGCTCAACTGCGCGCTCAAGGGCGTGTGGGGCAGCTTGTGGAACAAGCGCGCCATCGAGGAGCGCTCGTTCGCACGGCTCGATCACGCGACGGTCGGGATGGGCATCGCGGTGGTCAGCCGCTACGACGACGACCACGAGATCATCGCGAACCAGGTGATCGTGACCCGCGTGATCGGCAACGAGGGTTTGTTCGGGTACTCGTTCTCGACCCAGGTCGGCAACAACCTCGTCACCAACCCGGAGCCGGGCTCGTATGCCGAGAACGTGATCGCCGGCTTCGTCGATCCGTCGCGCCCGCCGACGTTCACGGTGACGCGGTTCGCGACGCCCACCGCCGGTGCGGCGAAGCTGACCTCGCGCATCCTCGACAACGAGGTGATGACGTCGATCCTCGACCTCACCAAGCGCGCCGAGATCGGCTACTGCCGCGCGAAGACCTCGTACTACCCGGGCGGCAACTGCACCGAGGTCGTGCTCGACCCCGAGAAGCCGTCGGCGCTCGACCTCGAGATCAAGCTGCTCGATAACGGCGAATTCACCTTCAAGCAGGTCCGCGAGTTCGCCGGTCACTGACGTAGGATCGTCCGCTGATGGACGATCCGACCGACCCGACGATTCGAGGTAGCGCGCAGACGATCCGCGGCGTTGCCAAGCCGGTCGACGCAGGCAGCGCGGAGACGGCGCTCGCTCCGCTGACACCCGGGCCTCAGCCGTCCCGCCCGACGGTGAAGCTCGGCGCCGACGCAGGCGCCGCACAGGTCACCGAGCGGTACCGGCTCGACAGGGTGCTCGGGCACGGTGGGATGGGCGAGGTGCTGCTCGCGATCGACGACACGATCGGACGCGAGGTCGCGGTCAAGCGGATCCGCACCGCGAGCCCGTCGGCGGAGGAGCTGTCTCGGTTCGTTCGCGAGGCGCGCGTGCAAGGTCGGCTCGAGCATCCCGCGATCGTGCCGGTCCACGATCTGGTGTTCGACCAGACCGGCAAGCCGTTCTTCGTGATGAAGCGGCTCGCCGGCACCGACATGCACGAGCGGCTCAAGAAGCTGCGTGCGGGCGAGGTCGCGGATGTCGTTGTCGAGCGCCGCGCCCTGCTGCGCGCGTTCGTCGATGTCTGCAACGCGGCGCACTTCGCGCACGAGAAGAAGATCATCCACCGCGATCTCAAGCCCGCGAACGTGATGCTAGGCGACTACGGCGAGGTCTACATCCTCGACTGGGGCGTCGCGCATGCGTCCGATGCCGAGGACGAGATCGCCGCACCGAGTGGCCGCCACGATCTGGTGCTCGCGAGTGGCGAGACGCAGCAGGGGGCCGTGCTCGGCACGCCCGCCTACATGGCGCCCGAACAGCTCGTCGGCGACAAGGTCAGCCCTGCCGCGGATATCTATTCGCTCGGCTGCATCCTCTACGAGATCTGCGCCGGCGAGCCGCTACACACGAAGAACCGCGCGCTCGGTGCCGCGTTCCACGTCACCGGCAAGCACGGGCTGCCGTCCGTCAAGCGTCCCGACGTGCCGCCGGAGCTCGATCGGATCTGCCAGCGTGCGGTGCGTCCCGATCCGGCGGAGCGCTGGCAGACGGCGCGCTCGCTCGGCGATGCCGTGCAGGGGTTCCTCGACGGTGATCGCGACGTCGCGGTGCGCAAGGAGCTCGCGCAGCATCACCTGACCGCGGCGCGCGCCGGGTTCGAGCGATCCGGGGATGAAGGGCGGCGCGAGGCGATGCGGGCTGCCGGTCGCGCGCTCGCCCTCGATCCGACGTCCGTCGAGGCCGCGGACCTGGTCGCCCGCTTGATGCTCGAGCCGCCCGACGAGGTGCCGGCCGAGGTCGAGCAGCACCTCGAGGAGGTCGATACCGAGACCGCGCGCTCGCACGGCAAGGTCGCCGCCCTGTCCGTGCTCGGCTACCTGGGCTTCGTGCCGCTGCTGCTGTGGTCGGGCGTGCGCGACGTGACGTTCGTGATCGCGTTCGCGGCACTGTCCCTGCTCAGCGCCGGCCAGGTGATGCTGATGCTGCGCAACGAGAAGATCACGCCGGCGCCGCTCTATCTCAACGCCGCGATCAACGCGCTGCTGATCGGCGTGGTGTGCCGGATGACGGGGCCGTTCATCATCGCGCCCGCGCTGGTGCTGGTGACGCTGATGGCGTACGCGTCGCATCCGCGGTTCGGCAAGATCCCGGTCCTCGCCGGGATCCTGTCGGCCTCGGTGCTGGTGCCGTGGGGGCTCGAGCTGATCGGGGTGCTGGAGGGGACGTACTCGTTCCGTGATGGCGCGCTGACGTTGAGCTCGTCGGTGGTGCAGTTCTCCAGCGTGCCGGTCCAGCTCGCGATGGCGGCCGTGCTGGTGTCGCTGATCGGCGTCGTCGCGGTGCTGACCCGCGGGCTCGCGATGCGGCAGCGGGATGCCGCGCGCAAGCTCGAGTTGCACGCGTGGCAGCTGCGGCAGATCGTACCCGTCGCGCCACGCTGATACGATGGAGCCATGGTCGACGACACCGACGATACCCACCAGGGGGTAGGACCGCAGAACCCCGAGGTCACGCCGACCCTGCGCGCGAGCGAAGCGGACATCAAACCGGTGATCGCAACGGTGATCCTCCCGGATCACGGCTACAAGATGGGGCACACGATCGGGCGCGGGGGGATGGGTGAGGTGATCGCGGCGCACGATCAGCGGATCGGTCGCGATGTCGCGATCAAGCGGATGCGCAACCCGACGCCGAGCAAGGAGTCGACACTCCGGTTCCTGCGCGAGGCCCGGATCCAGGCGCGCCTCGATCACCCGTCGATCGTCCCGGTCCACGAGATGGGCGTCGACGGGAATGGTCGGCCGTTCTTCACGATGAAGCGGATCGCGGGGAAGACGCTCGCGAAGCTGATCTCCGAAGGAGAGTCTCTCCACCGCCTCCTGCGCGCGTTCACCGAGGTCTGCCTCGCGATCGATTTCGCGCACCACCGAGGCGTCGTCCACCGCGATCTGAAACCCGCGAACATCATCTGCGGCGGCTACGGTGAGGTCTACGTGCTCGACTGGGGCGTCGCGCGCGTGCTCGCCGATCCGCCCGACACCGAGCAGGGCGTGTCGATCCAGCCGCTCGACGAGACGCCGGATCCCGAGGACAGCACCAAGAGCGGCGCGTTGCTCGGCACGCCGGGCTACATCCCACCCGAGCAGATCGAGGGCATCCCGCCGGCACCGCCGGCCGATGTCTACTCGCTCGGCTGCATCCTGTTCGAGATCCTCGCGTGCGAGCCGCTGCACCCGCGCGGCGAGTCCGCGATCGGCCGCACGCTCAGCACCCCGCAGGCCTCACCGGCGAAGCGCCGCCCGGATCGCAGCATTCCGCCCGAGCTCGATCGCGCGTGCTTCGAAGCGCTCGCGAACGATCCGGACGAGCGTCCGACCGCGCGCGAGCTCGCCGATCGCGTGCAGGCCTACCTCGACGGTGATCGCGACGTGGTGCGCCGCCGCGCCCTCGCCGCCGAGCAGCTGATCTTCGCGAAGGACGCACTGACGGGCGGCGATCCCGATGCGCGGATCACCGCCCTGCGTGCCGCCGGTCGCGCGATCGCGCTCGATCCCGATCAGCTCGGAGCCGCGGAGCTGGTCAGCTCGCTGCTCCTCGAGCCACCGAAGGAGATCCCCAAGGAGCTCGAGCTGTCGCTCGACGAGGCCGAGAAGCGGATCAACCGCGACCGCAGCAAGAAGGCGATCTACGCGTACTCGTCGATCTTCCTGCTGCTGCCGTTGATCCTGTTCCTCGAGATCAAGAACTGGCCGGTGGTCGGTGCGTTCTTCGGCTGCGTCGCGCTCGGCATCGGCACCTCGTTCCATCACTACCGCGCCGGCAAGCCCTCGGTGGCGGTCACGCTCGCGGTCAACCTCGCGCTCGCGATCCTGTTCACACGTGTGGCGGGTCCCTTCGTGCTGACGCCCTTGGTGATCGCCGGCCTCCTGGTCGGGATCACGCAGATCAAGTGGCTCAACGATCGGTTCTGGGTGGTCGCCATCTGGACGGCCGCGGCGGTGATGCTGCCGGTCATCTTCGAGTGGGTCGGTCTCTTACCGAGCACGTGGGCGATCTCGAACGGCTCGATGGTGATCCAGTCCGACGTGCTGCGCTCGCACGGGATGTTCGAGGAGCTCTCGCTGGTGTTCACGAGCCTGGTGTTCACCATCGTGATCGGCGCGTTCGCCCTCACCGTGTCGCGGCGGCGACGGTTGTCGCAGCGGGCGCTGTTCGTCCACGCCTGGCACCTGCGGCAGCTCGTCCCGACCTCGCGTTCGTGGGCGACGAAGCCCGGCTGATACCGTCGGAGGCATGAAGTCGGATGTCGACGACAGGCATCTCCGGCAGCTGTTGCCGCGCCAGTTCTGACGCGTGCTACCGTCAGCGCATGGCTGGTGGACCTCCCCCGAAGAAACTCCGCATCGATCGCATCATCCTGCTGCTCCTGGTCCTGGTGGGCCTGGGAGTCGGCGGTTACTTGCTCGCGACGCGTTGACGAGCCGGTCAGTCCGGCGGCAGAGGATCGTTCTTGTCGCGGAACAGCCGCAGGCGGACGCGCTCGTGCTGGCGCGCCTTGTACGCCTCGTGGCTCGACGCACCGGACTCGTTGCGCAGCGCGGTCTCCTTGTCGGCGATCTGAAACTCGGTGAGCACGAACACCACGTGCGTCAGGTCCGACGGCAGCTCGCTCTTCGGGAGCAGTCGCTCGATCCGCAGCGGCAGATCCGCGACGAAGTTGACGATCCGGTACTCGGGCCCCGAGAACTCGTTGAGTGAGGGGATCTTGATCGCCTGCGACACCGTCGGGTTGGTGATCTGCTTGCGGATCGCCTCCTCGAGATCGACCAGCTGGTTGAGCGATTCGCCGGGCACCACGTAGTTGAACGGGATCAACTGGCGCGTCAGCGTGGCCAGCATCGGCACCAGATCCTCGGGCTCCGGGACGATCAAGCGGAACCGCAGCTTGTCGTAGATGTTGGCGGCGAGCGTGGAGCGCTTCGCGAGCAGCTTGGTGATCTGCGAATCGCGCGGCTTGCGGCTCCACTCCCACTCGGTGAGCGGTGCCCCGGCGGCGCGCAGCTGCTCGACCACCTGCATCACCTTGAGCTCGATCTCGCGAAAGATGATCTCGTCGGACACGCTCATCTTGAGCAGCCCGGCGCGGCCGTTGATGTGCTGGATGATGTGCATCACCTTGAGCACGACGCACGCCCACTTCTGATGCGGGCCGTGGCTCGAGGCGACCAGGAACAGATCGCGCGCCGGCAGGTCCGCGGCGACCTCGTCCGGAATCGCCATCGCGAACGCGCGCGACAGGTAGTCCACCGCATCGGCCCGGATGTCCTCGAGCCGGCCCATCTCCTCGTCGGACTCGGGGTCCAGCTCGTTGAGCCGGAGGAACCGATCGACCTCGGAGTGGTCCGCGAACGACAGCCGGTGCCAGTCGATCACGGACTGCCCGCTGAGCAGGAGACGAACCGCGTCGATGTCCGCGAGGGTTAGCTCGCTGGTCGCTGGCGGCCGCGCGACTCGCGGCAGGACGGTACTGACCACGCGTCCAGTCTAGGACTACTTACCAGGCTTTGTCAGTCGCAACGTGGCCGTGAAAAGCGACAGCACTCCGAGGCCCGCAAGCATGTTCCCGATGACGGCGATCATGAACTTCTCTTTCTAGACACACATTGCTGGCCATAACGCTGCCAACGGCGCGCATCTTCCACATTCGATCTTCGCAGCGCCACCCTGCGGAAGTCTAATTTCCGACACGCGCGATCTCCCACTCCCGAGCGAACGAGCACGCTACCATCGTGCGCGGTGAGCTCGGCGGCAGGGATCCAGACGCACGCGTCGACGTTCTCGTGCGGCCAGTGCGGTGCGAGCCTGGCGTTCACCGGCGTCCGGACGGAGACGTGCCCGTACTGCGCGAGCCCGAACTTCGTCGAGCGACCGCCGGCGACGAACCGCCCGGATCCGCAGTTCGTGGTGACCTTCACCGGCGACAGCGGCGTGGCCAAGCTCGCCCTCGAGCGCTGGCTCGGCAGTCGCTCGATGTTCGTCGACAGCAAGCTGCGGCGGGCCACCGTCGACGACATCCGCGGGGTCTACGTCCCGGGGTATCTGTACTCCGCCGTCGCACGCACCGACTACTCGGCGCAGATCGGCGAGCACTACCAGGAGACCGAGACCTATACGGAGCGCGACAAGGACGGCAAGACCGTCACCAAGACGCGCACGGTGACGCGCACCGAATACCGCGCGCTCGCGGGCAAGCACGTCGGGTACGTCGCCGATATCGTGGTCAGCGCCTCGGCCGGGTTGCCGAATGCCGAGCTCGCGTGCATCGAGCCGTTCGATCTGCGTCAGATGCGGCGCTACTCGCCGGCGCTGGTCTCGGGCTGGATCACCGAGGAGTGGGCGCGCGCCGCGGACGACTGCAAGATCCTGTCGCGCGGCGAGGCCGTCGACGAGGTCGGGCTCCGGCTGCGCAAGTTCATGCCGGGCGACTCCTACAGCGACCTGGCGTGGCGAACCACGGTGGAGTGGGAATCGTTCGATCCGATCTTCGTGCCGGTCTGGGTGCTCGCGCTTTCGTATCGTCAGGACAAGCCGCTGCTGCGGGTGGTGATCAACGGGCAGACCGGCAAGGTGTTCGGCAAGGCGCCGCTCGCGTGGTGGAAGGTCGCGATCGCGATCGGGTTGGCCGTCGCGGTGATCGCGGCGGTGATCCTCGTCGGGGTACGGTCATGAGTTGCACCCGCTGCGAATCGCCGCTCGAGCAGGGCGATCTGCGCTGTTCGATCTGTGCGCTGCCGGTCCCGGTGGCTGCGGTGGCACGGGAAGCGACCGTCCGCGCGCAGGTGTTGCGCTGCGTCGAGTGCAATGCCGCCGTCGCGTTCGATGCCGGCGCGCAGGCCCCCCTGTGCGGGTTCTGCGGCGCGGTCATGAAGGTCGAGCAGCCGGTCGACCCGATCGAGACCGCGGAGGTGCGCATCCCGTTCACGGTGTCGCACGAGGAGGCCGAGGCGTCGCTGCGTGGGTGGCTCGGGCGCCGCGGTTGGTTCGCGCCGAAGGCGCTGCGCGACGAGGCGGTGATCGACTCGCTCAAGCCGCTGTGCTGGGCGGGCTGGATCGTCGATGCCAGGGCGCAGGTCGCGTGGACGGCCGACTCGGATGCAGGTTCGCAACGGTCGGCGTGGGCACCGCATTCCGGGCAGCTCGCGCTGGCGTTCGACAGCCTGTGCGTGCCGGCGTCGCGCGGCCTCGACCACGGCGAGTGCGCCGCGCTGACCCCGTTCTACGACCTGCGCCGCGCCATCGCCGTCGACCCGATTCCGGACAATAGACCGGGGGCGCCCCCGGCGATCGATGGGGAAGTCCCGGTGATGATCGAATCGTTCGACGCGCAGCGCAGCGCGGCGCGCGCGATCGTCCTGCGCGCCATCGAAGCGGTCGCACGCAGCAAGGTGGAGCCGCACATCCCCGGCAAGCGGTTTCGCAAGGTCAACGTCGCGTGCTTGCTCGAGCGCCAGACCACCAAGCGCGTGGCGCTGCCGGCGTGGGTGCTCGCCTATCGCTATCGCGGGTCGCCGTACCGGGCGATCGTCCACGGCCAGCGTCCCGAGGTGGTGCTCGGAAGCTCGCCGAAGGACTGGAAGAAGATCCTGCTGCTCGTCGGTGGGATCACCCTCGCGGTCGCCGCGATCGCCGTCCTGATCCTGCTGCTGTCGCGGTGAATACGGCCGATGGCGAGCACGTTGCTTTTGACCATGCGCGTCCTCGCCGTGCTCCTGCTCGTCGGGTGCTGGTCCAACGCGTACCCTGCCTGGACGCCGCCGTCGACCGAGGAGGCACCGCCGAAACCGCAGTGCCCCATCCGGCTCTCCCCCGACGGCCACGTGTTCGTGTGGGAGGCCGACCTCGGCCCGCTCGTCACCGATAGCAAACCGCGGCAGCTCGCGGTGTACGCGCTGGGTGATCAGGCACTGGTCGCGGTGCGCGAGACCGACGAGGCGAAGGGGCCGCGCGGCGGCAACACGGTGTGGCGTGTCGGCTGCGATGGCAAGAAGCTCGCGACGCTCACGATCGAAGGAGCCGACTTCGGCCACGCGGCGCTGCACCCCGATCGCAAGCGGTTGTTCTACTCGGGCGACGAGAGCGTGATGGTGCTCGACCTGGCGTCGAAGCAATCGCGGCGAGTCACGACGCCCGGCATCGCCGAGTGCGAGGGGCGGACGCGCCAATCGCGCGACACCGTGCGGAGCGTGACGCGCGATCACGTCGAGTTCGAGCGCGGCTCCACCTGCCGCCTCGATGGTGCGTGGTCGAAGGTCTTGATGCGGCGTCATCTCGACCTCGGTCTCGAGGAGAAAGCGACGCCGATCACGAGCATCGTCGCCATCGACCGCGAGGTCTGGCTCGCGGTCGGAGACTGCGGAGACGCGACGATCTATCGCTCGACGGACTGGCGCTCGTGGCAACCCATCCCGATGCCGCAGGTGCGGGGCCGGGTCACGCTGGTCGTCGATCGAGCCTCCCGGTCCGTGGTCATGGCGACGGGGCTGTGCTCGTGGATGCTCGGTGGCGGGATGCCCGCATTCGTGACGCGCGACCACGGGAAGACGTGGACACCGGCATCGACGAACGTCGTCGAGTGGGTCTTGGGTGAGGACTTCGGGAGCTTGCGCGGCGGCGCGGCGAACGGGCAGCTGGTGCGATGGAAGGCCACGGCGCTGGTCGGGACCACGGTGCAGTGGAAGCAGCCGCCTTCGCTGCCACCCCCGACGACGATCGATGGCCACACCGTGCGGCCGACGCTGTTCGGGTTGTACCAAGGCGACGAGCGGCTCTTCCCTCGCTAGGGCCCGCGAATGACTGAGTCCGCGGGCTGCCGCGCACCCGTGCTCGTAGCCTGCTCGCGCACGTCAGTGCGTTCTCCCGATCGGAACTGGTTCGATCGTCGCGACCACCAAGCACGAGGCGCCACCGCAGATGCGCACGGCCAAGTTGCTCCGTCGAGCTCACCGGCTTCGGGCTGATCGACGCGAAGACGAGGGAGAAGCTGCGCGCTACCGCTTCTTCAACAGATTTCGCGACGACCACCAGCTCCACACCAACATCACGCCCGCCACCCGAGCCGCCCACCAACCCCACTCGGCGCGTGGATCGTCGCGGCCCTCGAGCACGAGCGCGAAGCCCGCGCTCGCGATGCCGACCGACGCGAAGATCAGCTGGTGACCGAGCCGGTACATCAGCTGCGCCGGCGCTTCGATGTTCTTGAACTTGAGCTGGAGATCGCCGGAGTGCGCGGACCGCATGAACTTGCGGAGATCCGCCGGCAGCGCGGTGATCGACATGACGAGATCCTTCGACGTCTCCACCAGGAGCGCCGACCAATCGCCCTCGTCACCGAGCACGAAGCGCTCGAGGTACGGGCGGATCACCGTCATCGGGTTGAGCGTGGGATCGAGCTCGGTGCACAGCCCCATCAGCAGGAGCAGCGTGCGCTCGAGGATGATGATCTCCTTCGGGACATGGAAGTTCTCGGACAGCTCGCGCAGCGAGATATCCATCTTCCGGAGATCCGCGACGCTCTCGAGACCCTTCTGCGGATCGAACTTGATGTCCTTCAGGTTGAGCGAGTCGAGCGAGATGTTTTCCTGGAAGCGCTCGTGGAAGTACTCGATCACCTGCTCGAACATCTGCTCGTTCGCACCGCGCGCGACGAAGCCCATCGTCTTCATCGCCTGGACGATGCGTCGCGTATCGCGCGTCAGCGCGCCCTGGATCAGCTCGACGATGCCGGCGCGGACGGTGGCGGGGATCTCGGCGACCGCGCC
>JANNBP010000146.1:0-15469 GCA_031385555.1 Deltaproteobacteria bacterium
CACCTTGTGCGGCAGCGCGAGCAGCGCGACATCGCAACCCTCCACGGCCTGGGCCGGCGTCAGATCCTCGAATTTCAGATCGGTCGCGCCTTCGAGGTTCGGGTGCACCGCGCCGAGCGGCTCGCCGACGTGATCGATCGACGCCACGCGCACGAGCTCGACATCCGGGTGCATGAGCAGTCGACGCGCCATCTCCGCGCCGCCGTAGCCGCTCCCACCAATGATTGCTGCCTTGAATCGCTTCGCCATCGCGGGGAAGATGCCACGCCTGGACCCGATGAGCACAGTCACCAATGGAACACTCGACCCAGTCCGAACCCTCGCTGCGATCCGTGCCCGCGAAGCGGAGATGATCGCGCTGACCCGCCGCTGGGTGGAGGTCAACTCGTTCACCTCCAACATCGAGGGTGTGAACCGGGTCGGCGCCATGCTGCAAGAGGCGTTCGCACTGCCGTCGCTGACCTGCATCCGGATCCCCGTCGAGGGATTCGGCGAGCACCTGGTGTGGAAGACCGCCGCACCGGGCCCGCGGATCCTGCTCGTCGGTCACCACGACACCGTCTTCCCACCCGGCCACTTCGAGGGCTGGAAGGAAGAAGCCGGCAAGGTGATCGCCCCGGGCGTGCTCGACATGAAGGGTGGGCTCGCGGTGATCCGCACCGCGCTCGCCGTCCTCGACGAGCTCGGCGTGCTGGCGAGGCTGCCGCTCGCGGTGATGTGCGTGTCCGACGAAGAAGTTGGCTCGCCCACCTCGGCGCCGTATCTCCAGGAGCTCGCCTCCGATGCCGCCTGCGCCCTGGTCTTCGAGTCGGGTCGCGCGAACGACATGATCATCACGCGCCGCAAGGGCGTCGGCGCGATGACGGTGACTGCGCACGGCAAGGCCGCGCACGCCGGCAACAATCACAAGGACGGGGCGAACGCGATCGTCGCGCTCGCGAAGTTCGCCGAGCTCGCGCACGCGCTGACCGACTACGCGCGGGGTGTCACCGTCAACGTCGGCACGTTCACCGGCGGCACGACGAAGAACACCGTGCCCGAGCACGCGAGCTGCCAGCTCGATCTTCGCTACGAGACCGTCGCCGACGCCGAGGCGCTGGTCGCGAAGCTGCGCGCGGCGGCCGAGCAAGCCGCAGGGAGCGTGCCGGGTGTCGAGCTCGAGGCGAAGGGCGGCGCGAACCGGCTGCCGCTCGAGCGCACCACGTGGTCGGCCGCACTCCGCGACGAGTACGCCGCGTGTGCTCGCGCGAGTGGGCTCGGCGATGGCGAAGCCCCGCTGCTCGGTGGCGGCTCCGATGCGAACACCGTCGCACCGCTCGGCGTCCCGGCGATCGATGGCCTCGGCCCGCGCGGCGCCGGCTTCCACACCACGAACGAGTACGTCGAGCTCGCGACATTCGTCCCGAAGACCGAGGCGCTCGTGCGCTTCCTGCTCGGCAGGCTCGACGCGTCCGCGCCCGCGACGCTGATTCTCTGAGAGCGTCCAAGCCAGCGTGAGGCGCTTGGTGCAGCGGGGAGTGGTGCTACTGGGCCCTCAGGTGCTTCTGCATGAACGCGATCGTGTGACCGATCGTCGCGACGATGTTGCCGCGCTTCGACGCGCCGTGACCTTCGTCGGCGAACAGGATCAGCCCGCCTGGGATCCGGCGCTTCTCGAGCTCCTTGTACATCTGCAGCGCCTCGCCGACCGGGACGCGCGGATCGTTGACGCCCTGGATGATCATCAGCGGCGCCTTGATCTTGCCGAGGTGCGTCGTCGGCGACAGCTTGACCAGCGCCTCGCGATCCTTCTCGGGATCGCCGTACTCGCTGATCCGCAGGATCCGGCGATACGGCGCGGTGTTCATCAGGAACGTCATCAGGTTCGAGATGCCGACGTTCGACACGCCCGCGTCGTACGCGCCCGCGAACATCGTCATCCCGATCAGCGTCGAGTAGCCGCCGTAGCTGCCGCCCATGATGCCGACCTTCGGAGCCTTCCCATCCTTGCCAAAGTTGGCGCGGATGTACTTCGCGGCGTCCTCGATGTCGGTGATCACGCCGAGCCGCTTCGGGCCGTCGTCGGCGTGGAACCACGCCTTGCCGTAGCCAGTGGAGCCGCGCACGTTGGGCTCGACGAAGGTGAAGCCCGCATCGACCCAGAGCTGCGCCCCACCGGAGAAGCCCGCGGTGGCTTGCCCCTCGGGGCCGCCGTGGAAGTTGACGACGACGGGGCAGGGCCCTGCACAGCTCGCCCGGCGCACGAACATCGGGATCTTGGTGCCGTCGCGCGACGGGTAGTACTCGAGCGTCGCCTTCGCGAACTTCGCGGTATCGATCTCCGGCGTCATCGGCGGGCGCCACGTCACGACCTTGCGCGACTGCCAGTCGAACACCGCCGCCTGCGGTGCCATCGTCGCGCCATCGAGCGCGAGCTGGACGTACCGGCCGTTCCTGGTCACCCCGGCGAGGTCGACGTTGTCCGCGTCGGGCAACTTCGGTAGCGGCAGCGGGCGATAGGTCTTCGCGTCGAGTGCGAACGACCTGCCATAGCCGTTCTCGTTGACGTGGTAGTAGATGCGCGTGCGCGGCTCGTCGATCGAGAAGCTGTCGACATCCCACTTGAGGTCGGGCGTGATCGCCGTCAGCTTGCCACCCTCGAGCGAATAGACGCGGCGGACGTCGCTCGGCTTGTTCGTCATCACCAGCACCTGGCCGGGCTTGGCGCCGAACTGGACGTCGTACTCCTCGACCTCGTTCTGGCCGACGACCGGCTCGAGCTTCTTGGTCTTGAGGTCGTACGTATAGACCTCCTGCTGCGTCGAGCCGAGCGACTTGATCAGCAGCCAGGTGTCGCCCTTGTGATCGGCGATGTTCCAGATGCCCTTCTGGTCGAACACCAGCTCGCGCTTGGCCGCCGCGAGGTCGTAGCGATAGATCGCGTACGAATCGGGCGCGAGGTCATTCGCGCGGTAGTAGAGGAACTTCGAATCGTCGGTGATGTACTCGAGCGCGGTCTGCACCTTCGCCGTGTGCTGGATGGTCTTGAGCGGACCGCCCTCGATCGACATCACGTAGAGACCCGGGGTCTCCGCCCCACCGACATCGCGGTTGAGCACGATCCACTTGTCGTCCGGCGTCACCGCCAGCGGCCAGGTGCGATCCTCACCGCCGGTCAGCTGGAGCGCGTACTTCATCGGCCCGTCCTGCCTCCAGATCTGCGAGATGCCGGTGATCCTCGTCGAGAAGATCATGCGGTCACCCTTCGACGTCAGGATGCCGGTGCCGGCCCCACGCACGTCGATCATCGCCTGGATCTTGCGCGTCACCGTTTCGGGCAGTGGCGAGGCCGCGTACTTCGCGATCTCCTGCGCGGACACCGACTCCGCACCGAGCCCGGAGTAGCCGTCGGACTTGCCCGGCGGCTTCGTATCGGCGAAGGCGGTCGTCGTCGACAACGCCAAGACAAACAGGGCCCACGTCTTCATGACGGGGACCCTAGCTCGACGGCAAGTTCGCTTTCAATCGCGATTACATCTCGACGTGCCCGCGATGCTCGCGCTCGAGAGCACGCTTCAACTTGTCGAGGGCCGAGTTCTGGATCTGACGGATCCGCTCGCGCGACAGGTGGTACTGGTCACCGATCTCGCGGAACGTACGCTCCTCGTCGTCGCCGAGTCCGAAGCGCTTGGTCAGCACGTCGGCCTCGATCGGCGACAGGTGATGCAGCAGCTTGGTGATCTGCCCGGTCAGCGTCTCGGTGGTCATGTTGTCCTCGGGCGAGTGCTCCTCGGAACCGGGATCAGCCATCGTGTCGCCGAACGAACGGTCATCGTCATCGTGGATTGGCCGATCGAGGGACATCGGCTGACCCATGATGTAGCGATGCATCTGGTTGAGCTTCGCGAGCGGGACGCGCGCGGCCTTCGCCAGCTCCTGCGGAGTGGGCGGACGACCGAGCTCACCGACCAACGCCTGGCGCACCTTCTCGAGCTGCTGCTGCGCCTCGAGCATGTGCACCGGGATCCGGACCGCACGCGCCTTGTCAGCGAGGGCGCGACCGATCGCATGGCGGATCCACCAGCACGCGTACGTCGAGAACCGCAGCCCGCGACGATAGTCAAACCGCGAGACGGCGTGCATGAGCCCGAGGTTGCCCTCCTGGATCAGGTCGGCCAGCGGCATCCCACCACGATCGTAGCGGCGCGCCATCGTGACGACGAGACGCAGGTTCGCACGCACGAACTCGTCGCGCAGGTTCATCGAATCGCGATGTGCCTGACGGACCTGGTTCAGGAACGTGCCCGCGTCCGCCGCCGCCGCCTCCGGCCACCACGTCGCCTCGCCGGCAAGCGCGGCCTCGCGAGCCCGATAGAGCTCGCGGACGACGGCATCGATGTGGACGCGATCGAGATCGAATCCGCGCATGGCCGCCGCCGACTCCTTCGAGACGACGACCAGCTTCTTGACGAGCTTCGGATCCTTGCGAGCCTTCTTGGTGGTCATCTCGTCGACGACCTTCATCAACTTCGGGAAGTCGACCGGGGCCTCGAGGTTCGGCTGCACGAGCGCGAGCAGGTGCTGGACGACCTCCGGCCGCGAGAACACGCGCTCCCACGTCAGGATCTCGGTGTCCTCGATGCCCTGCGAGAGCTCGCGCTCGTCCTCCGGCGTGAGCAACTCGTGCTCCGCCAGTTGACGGAAGTATGCCGCCAGGTGGTCATCGGAATCAGCAGTACGAATGGTCTTGAGCTTCGTCACGACGGGAACTTCTCTCTCGATCACGGGAGCGACAGGGCCAGCAGCAGGATCAGATGCTGCGGCCTTCAACTGAGTGCGTGTGCGTCCGTGCGATCTCGTAGATCCCAGGACTGCGCTTGGTGCATGGGCCGTCATCCGGTGCGTGCGCTGCCGGCGACGGGCTTCATGTGTACTGGCCATGGCGATACTCCTGGGGTTCAGACGTCGATGGGAACCAGACCGTTGCGTACCCACTCATTAATCCCGGGTGAGGTAGTTCCCGGAAGCAGTACGAGCGAGGTGGTCTCCTCGGTTCCGTGCACGTTGCGCACCGAGGGCGATGCGGCAACCGGCCCGAGCGGTCAGGTAGGATCGGCGCAGCAATTCAAGCTGCTTACCAACCCACATCCCCAAACACACAGACAGAAGAGCGCCGTACCGTGCCACACAGCCCAGTTTTGTCCAGATGGAAATGATCGCCGTGTCAGATTTGCTGACAGCTCGTCAGGTGCGACCGACACTGCGACGTCCTGCGTCGCTGTCCAACGTCGGCGTCACGCCGGTTTGGCGAGCTCGTCCGTCGTGCTCTCGGGAGACAGATGACGCTGCAACCGATCGAGTAACGCCGCTTGATCCGGATGGATGATCCGGCGTGCGCGCGTGATCTCGATGAACTCGACTTTGTCGACTTCCCAAGACGCACAACGGGGCGCTGCACCTTCAGGCGCGGGACCGGCGTACGCGTGCACACGCTTCTTCGAACGCGTGTAGTCCACGAACCCGAGGTGCACGAGTGGATGATCCACAGCGAGCCCGGTCTCCTCCAACGTCTCGCGACGTGCGGTGGCCTCGAGCTCCTCTTCCGGATCGGGCGCACCTTTGGGGATGCCCCACGGTGCGCGGCGGTTGTAGTTCCCCGCGGGGTGCACGAGCAGCACCTCGAGCTCGCCGTTCACCGACCGGTAAAGGAGGGTTCCGGACGACAGCTTGGAACGGGCTTCGGACATCCGTCCATCGACCGTGCGGGACCTATGCCTCCAAAGCAAGTCTCTGACGGTGGTTTCCTGCAATGTCGAAGACTTGCCCGATGAATCGGGGGTACCTTCGCGGAATGAGTGAGCAGCGATCAGCGTGGTTCGCGAAAATGGTGGAGTCCGGACTCGAGCACCAGGTGTTCGGACCGACGGATGTGCTGGCACATGCGACGCCGGAGGTCCTGGCAAATCACCTGCCGCCCGATCTGCTAGGTAAGGTCCTCGCGGCCTCGCTCGCGACCGGATCGATGACGCCGGATCGCGTGCTCGAGACGGTCACTCCAGAGTTGCTCGCGAAGCACCTCCCGCATGACGTGCTCTGGGCCTGCATCGCCGCCGCCGCCGCGCGGGCGGGCGTCGGAGCCGACAAATGAACCTCAAGGGCTTCCTCGACACGGCGCTCTCGCAAGCGCTCGAGCTCGGGATGGGCAGCCCCGACGACGTGGTTCGCCACGTCACGCCGGAGATCCTGGCCGACCATCTCCCGCGTCCGCTGTGGGCACGCCTGCTGACCGCGTGCCTCGGCGCACCGCGCGTCAATGCACAGCTGGTGATCGAGACGGTCGGGATCGCGAACCTGTGCGAGCACATGCCGGTCGCGGTGATGTGGAACTGTCTCGCGGAGATCGCCTCGCGCTCGCTCGGTCGCGAGTTCGTGCCGCTCGACGTGCCGGCGAGTGCTCCGAGCGCGATCGTGAGTCAGCTCGATTCGTCGCCGGTCGTCACACGCACCGATCGCCCCGCGCCGCTGTCGATGACGCCACCGCCCGAGGAGAAGCCGCGCGAGGCGCCCACACCGAAGCCGGTCGCGCTCGGTCCGTCGATTCCGTTGCCGACCACCTCCGCCGATTCGCTGGCCGATGTCGTCGCGGCGCTCGAGAACGACGAGCGCGGCTCGATGCCCACGCGGGCACGCACGCCCACGTCGCAGCGCTTCCGCCAGAGCAACACCGGCATCGGTCGGCTCGCCGCGAACAACACGCGCCGGCCGCAGGCCGCAGCACCGGCGACCGAGCCCGTGCCCACCGTGACCACGCCACCGGCCCCTCCGGGTCGGACGGCACGGCGCGGCTCCACCGAGGTCGGCAGCGAGTACGAGTCCGAGACCGAGGTCGGCAAGGACGACTGGAAGAACACGCTCGCCGTCGACGTCGAAGAGGAGCAGCTCGTCGAGTGGTCGGCCGCCGGCGAAGAGACGCAGTCGAGCGACGACTTCCCTCGCAAGCGCTAGCCGGTTTCGCGGTCGCGCTTCGTCGTGGCCGTCGGGGGCGCTGGGTTCGCGCTGCGCGGGCCCTTGCGCGCGAACGCCCAGGTGCCGACGGCGATCAACTCGCGGATATCGTCGAGGGCACCGCTCTCGGCGACCGCGCGTTCCTGACCGCCATCGATCTCGCGGACCGCGGCGCGCTCGCCCCAGTACTCGAGGACGTCGGCTGGATCGATCCCCGCTTGCTCGGCGAGCTCGATGACCGCGCTGCGTGACATCTGGCGATCGTAGCTCGCTTCGGATCCACGGTGAACTTCTTCGACCTAGGCGAGCTTGCGCCCGAGATACACGCTGTGCACCCGGCTCGAGCCGAGCTTGTGCAGGGCCACGTCGAACCCGGCGGCGATGAACCGCTTGTGGAACGCGGTATCGGGATCCTCGGACCACACCGACAGCACGCCACCCGGCGTCAGCGCCGCGCGACTGCGGGCGAGCGCACCCGGTCCGTAGAACGGATCGTCGCGCCGTTGCGTGGCCGCGTTGGGACCCTCGTAGAGATCGAGGAGGATCGCGTCCCACGCTCCGGGCTTCGCCTCCGCGATGATCTTCGAGACGTCGCCGATCAGGATCCGCACGCGCTTGTCGGCGACGGCGTTGTTGGTGAGCACGGCCATCGGGCCGCGGCACCATTCCTCGACGGCGGGCGTCAGCTCGGCCACCGAGACCTGCGCGTTGCCCGGCAACACGTCGAGCGCGGCGCGCAGCGTGTACCCCATACCGAGCCCGCCGATCAGGACGCGCGGGTGCTTCGGCAGGTTGGTGAGCGCGAGGGTCGCCAGCGCCTCCTCGGACCGGCGCTCCGCGCTCGTCATCAGCACGCGACCGCCGATCACGATGTGGAACGTGGTACCGCGCTGCTTGAGCGTCAGCGGCCCCTCGGCGGTCTGCACGGTGGCGAGCGTGACCCAGGGAGTCATCCGAACACCGTCATGGTCTGGCGGCCGAGTGCGACAGCGCGACCGTCGGGGCCCCACAACACGAGTGACTGGCTGGTATAGCCATCGCGCGCGGCCATCAGCTCCGCATCGATCCGCCAGCCAGTCAGACCTTCGAAGCGATCGGTCACGAGCTCGAGCAGCCAGGTCAGCGTGCCGCCGAAGGCCGGCTTGCGGAGGAACGAGAGAGCGAGCGGCGGAACGAAGTCGGCGAGGGCGATCGCGTGGGACTCGGTGGCGGGACCAGCGTCGTGGATGCCGACCTCGATCACGTGCTCGGTGTCGGTGCTGCCCATCATGGGCAGGGCGCCGCGCAACCACGTGGCCTGGAAGTGCTGGAGGAACGCGGGTGCGAGGCCGGGGATGAACGGCATCGTGATCGGCTTGTCGCACGTGACCACGGGCTGCGTGCGCTCGACGGTGACCGCCGACGTGCGCGGCTTGCCGAACACGCCGATCGCGATCGTGGCGAGGCCGGCTTCACCGCTGATCCGAGCCTCGACATGCGTGGCGCTGCTGCCGGTGCGCAGCACCGTGGTCTCGACACGCAGGCGCCCGAGGATCGGCCCGATGAACGTCACCTGCAGCGTGCGCAGGGGAACGTCAGGCACGTGGCGGCGCATCGCCAGCACGGCGAACGCGGCCTGTAGGCCGCCGAAGGTGCTGCGCCCCTGTGCCCAATCGGCAGGGACCTCGAGCGCAAGGCCGGTGCCGTCGGCGGTCGCGGTACGCAGCAACTCGGAGAACTTCACCATCGGTCGCGAACATGCCACGAGCTGCGGCATAGTCGGCAACATGAAGCTCGCGAGGCACGATCTCGTGGCGGCGCTGTCGCTCCGCTACGACCACCACTCGTCGCAGAGCATGTTCGAGGCCGCTTGCA
Organism: Deltaproteobacteria bacterium; assembly: GCA_031385555.1. Classification (GTDB taxonomy): domain Bacteria; phylum Myxococcota_A; class Polyangia; order Haliangiales; family Haliangiaceae; genus JABFXX01. The sequence goes on from JANNBP010000146.1 coordinate 8,839, forward strand.
AGCGCGCAAACCTGGGCGATCAGGAGCAGTTCACGGCGGCCGACGTCGCGGCGTTCCGTGCGGCGCTGTCGAAGCTGGGTGATCGGCTGCAGCGGGTCGACGATCGGCTCGACAGCTTGCTCGGCGAGTCGGCACCGGTGACCGCACTCGAAGACGCGAAGCCGCGAGCGCAAGCCACCGCCTCGATGACTGCCCCCGACGGTGCAAAGCCGGAACAAGCGCCGCAAGGCGCCGCGCCGATGACGGCACCCGACGGTGCGAAGCCGGCGAAGGCGCCGCAAGCCACCGCACCGATGACTGCGTCCGACGGTGTGAAGCCCGCGAAGGCTCCGCAAGCCACCGCACCGATGTCTGCACCCTCGACGGAATCCGCCGAGACGCGCATCGTCCTCACCGGCATCGAGCTCGCCGACGGCGACGATCTCTTCATCTGCGGCGATCGCGCCGAGCTCGGTAACTGGGATCCCGAGCGTGCACGACCGATGATGCGCGACGGAGACGACTGGATCGCGGTCGTTCCGCGTGGCGAGGGCTCGTTCAAGTTCCTCCGCCGCACGGAGGACGGTGACGTCACCTGGGAGAGTGGCGAGAACCGCGAGATCGGCGCTGCCGTGCAGATCGAGACGAGCTGGCAGTCCAGATCCTCATGATTCGACGACCGCGGACGCTAGCTCCATCGCGTAGTTAGCAGGAGACCCCTCCCGTATCCCTCGTTCGGTCGTCATGACCGTCGTCATAACGAGATCCGTTATGACGATCGTCATGACGACCTCGCAGACAGGGACAGTACGAGGACCTCGGGCGAGCTGCCTCGCGTCCGAGCGCGGTGCTCGCCGCGGGAAAGCGTTGCCGTCCTCCGTTTCGGACGCGTGGCCAGGTCGTCCGGTGAACGCCGGCGCTAGATGATGTCTTCGTGATCGCCGTCGAAGCGGCCATCACGGATCGCTTGTTTGAGCGCAGCCACCACGCCACCGAGCTCCGCGACGAAGGGCGCCACCGAAGCGGGCACCGCTCCAGCGCCGGTCGCCTCGAAGATCAGCGCTCGCGCGAAGTCGTGTGATGCGATCTCGAACGCGTCACCGAGCCGTCGCCAGCTCGGATCCGTGGACGACGGCGCCCACGGCGCGAGCTCGGCGAGCCAGCGCTCCACCTTCTCGGCACCGAACGTGTGCGGACCGACGAAGCTCTGATACGTAGCGCCGAGACTGCCGCTCGCGAGGAACGCAGCCGGGTCGGCCGCGATCGCATGCAGGTTCTCGAACAGCGCCTCGGCCGCCGCGATCGAGACGGCTTGCCGGATCGCGACGGGCAGGGACATGCCCCGACCGTATCAGCTCACGGCAGGACGCCGAGCTTGAACAGCACCCACAGCGACGCGGCCACATCGCCATCGCAGTCGAACTCCTTCTGCGCGTCGCTGACGTTCGCCCACGACGAGCCGCCCTTCGAGATCTTGCCGTTCTCGATCTCGGCCTTCGAGCTGCCACCGACCTCGACGACCAGCTTGCTGTTGCGCTTGACGACCTTCGCCTTGGTGCTGCCACCCTTCTCGACGGAAAACTCGCCACCGCTGCGGCGGATCGTGAACTGGGTGCTGCCACCCTTCTCGACGCGATCGCCCTGGCACTTGTAGTCGGGGCTCGCGACGGCGGGCGTGGCGGCAAGCGTCAGGACGGTGGCAAGGGCTAGAAGCTTGGTCATGGCTCTCCGGACGATAGCCGAGCCTTGAAGTCGCACGACCTTACATACCCGTGGACCCACGGGAGGTTGCGATGCGACTCTCCCGAGGTGAGCCGCGATCGTGTGGTGCAGGAGGCCGAGGCGCGGCAGTTGCCCGCCGTGATCGCCGAGTGGCTCGAACGCAGCGATGCCCTTCACTGGGTGGCGCGCGCGCTCCAGCTCGATCTGCCGCTGCTGATCGAACACCCGGAGCTGGTGCTGCCGTGCCTGTACCGGCGCTGCGTCGGGTTCGGCGATACCGCGTTCTACGAACGTCGCGGTGAGGTGCCGGCCGTCGCCGCCGAGGTCGCCGCGATCGTCAACGAGTGGATCGAGCAGCAGCCGATGCGCTGGTTGCGCGCGCTGCGCCCGCCGCACTACCCACTGGATGCCGGCATCGTCGAGGAGTACCGCACGTCGCTGAAGGGAGACCTTCGCTTCTCGACCGACGGCTTGTTGATCGGCGTGGTCGGCGAGCCCGGGAGCGTTGGCTGGGAGCGGCTGACCGGACGAAGGATCGACGTGCGCGATCTGATCGCGAGGTCGACGCCGACCTGGAGTCACGAATCGGCGGAGGCGACCCTCTCGCTGGTCTCGGCGACGCGGCGCTGGGACCTCCCCATCGACGCGGCCGAGACCATGTCTGGCTCGTTCGATCTCGGCGACGACCTCGTCCTCGCGAAGTCCTGGTTCGAGGACGATCCGTACGAGATGAACCACGCGTACGCGCTCTACTTGGTCGATGCGTCGACCGGCACGATCCGGTGGAGAGTGGAGGCTGACTGCGATGCGGCGATCCGGATCGGCGACACGCTGCACACGGTGGTCAACCGCAGGGGCGTGATCCGGTACGCGCTGGCGAGTGGTGAGGCGATCGGGGGACAGCCGCTGCCCTACGTGTCGTCGCCGGTGCTGTCACCCGATGGCCGGTTCGTGGCCGCGCGTGACGAGTCGGTGATCCGCGTCTGGGACCTCGCGCAAACAGGACAATCGCTCGCGACGTGCCGGGTCCGGGGTGGCGAGATCTCGCCCGATGGCAAGCGCGTGCTGGCGGGGGACTGCTTGTGCAGCGCGTGGAGCGGCGAGCTGATCGCCGAGATCCCGTTCTCGGGGCGAGGGAACTGGCTCGAGGGTGGTCCACCAACAGGAGCATGGAGCCACGCAAATGGCGTCGTGCTCCAGGTGCTGTGGGGCGTCACGGTGTGGGACTCCGCGGACGGCAAGCAGATCGCGCACTACGACTTCGACACGAATGCGCGCGACGCGGTCGCGATCGATCCACTCGGACGCTACTTCGCCTTCTTCGAGCACCCGGAGCGCCTCGCGGTCTACGAGCTCCGTACCGGTGCGGTGCTGTTCGAGACCCGCGCAGAGCTGCAGCGGATGGCGTTTCGAAGCCTGACGTTCGGCTGGACCCGCGATGGCGCGACGTTGTGGTGGCAGACCGTCCATCAGTTCGTGCGCGGCGTGTCGGCGAACACCGACTGGCAGCCGTTCGAGCTCGCCGAGGTGCCACCGCAACCGCCGAACCCGGCGACGGTGCAGGACGGCCTCCTGGTCGTCGGTGATCTGGCCGCGCCGATGGACTCGACGCACGCGACGTCACACGGCGCGATCTTCGTCGGCGGCGATCACTACCGCCTCGAGGATTAGTCGTCGGACGAGAACGACTGCGCGAGCTTCTCGAGCACGCCCTGATCTTCGAGCGTCGTCGTATCGCCACGCGCCTTGCTGCCGCTCGCGACCTCGCGGAGCAACCGCCGCATGATCTTGCCGGAGCGCGTCTTCGGCAGCTGCTCGGCGAACCGGACCTCTTCGGGCCGAGCGAGCGCACCGATCTCCTTGACCACGTGCTCGCGCAGCTCCTTCGCGAGCGCGTCGTCCGCGACAACGCCGTTCCTCGGCGTCACGAAGGCGACGATCGCCTGACCCTTGAGGTCATCGGGACGCCCGACGACCGCGGCTTCGGCGACCTTCGGGTGCGAGACCAGCGCGGACTCGACCTCCATCGTCGACAGGCGGTGCCCCGCGACGTTGATGACGTCGTCGACGCGACCCATGATCCAGAAGTAGCCGTCGGGGTCTTTGCGGGCGCCGTCGCCGGCGAAGTAGCAGTTCGCGACCTCGCCGAAGTACGTCTTCGTGAACCGCTCGTGGTCGCCGAAGATCGTGCGCAGCATCCCGGGCCACGGCTGCTTGATCACGAGGAAGCCACCCTCGTTCGGCTGGCAGCTCGTGCCGTCGCGCTGGACGACATCCGCCGCGATGCCGGGCAGGGGCCGCGTCGCGGAGCCGGGCTTGGTGGCGATCGCACCGGGCAGCGGCGAGATCATGATCCCGCCGGTCTCGGTCTGCCACCAGGTGTCGACGATCGGGCAGCGATCGTTGCCGATCGTCTTGCGGTACCACATCCACGCTTCGGGGTTGATCGGCTCGCCGACGCTGCCGAGCAGGCGCAGCGACGACAGATCGTGCTTCTGCGGCCACTCGTCGCCCCAGCGCATGAACGCGCGGATCGCGGTGGGTGCCGTGTAGAAGATCGTGACGCCCCACTTCTCGATGATCTCCCAGAACCGATCGGGGCCCGGATGGTTCGGTGCGCCCTCGTACATCACGACGGTGGCGCCATTCGCGAGCGGACCGTAGACGACGTAGCTGTGACCGGTAACCCAGCCGATGTCGGCGGTGCACCAGAACACGTCCTCGTCCTTGAGATCGAAGACCTGCTTCGTCGTGTAGGCCGCGAACGTCAGGTACCCGCCGGTGGTGTGGAGGATGCCCTTCGGCTTGCCGGTGGTGCCGGAGGTGTAGAGCGTGAACAGCGTGTGCTCGCTGTCGTGCGCGACGGCCGCGTGCTTCGCGGACGCCTTGTCGACGGTCTCGTGCCACCACACGTCGCGCTTGTCGTTCCACGAGAACGTGGTCTCGCAGCGATTGACGACGAGGACCTTGGAGACGTCCGTGCCCTCGATCGCCTTGTCGACGTTGTCCTTGAGCGGGATGATCTGGCCGCGTCGCCAGCCGCCGTCGGCGGTGATCACGAGCTTCGCGTTGGAATCCTTGATCCGATCGCGCAGCGCCTCGGCCGAGAAGCCACCGAACACGACGGTGTGCGCTGCACCGATCCGCGCGCACGCGAGCATCGCGATCGCAGCCTCGGGGATCATCGGCAGATAGATCGCGACGAAGTCACCCGATCGGATGCCGAGTGCGGTGAGTGCGTTCGCCGCCTTGCAGACCTCGCGGTGGAGCTGTCCGTAGGTCAGCACGCGCGTGTCGCCGGGCTCGCCCTCGAAGATGATCGCGGCCTTGTTCTTCCGCCAGGTGGCGACGTGCCGATCGAGGCAGTTCACCGACACGTTGAGCTTGCCACCGACGAACCACTTCGCGTCGGGCAGGTCCCAGTCGAGGACCTTGTGCCACTTCGAGTGCCACGCAAGCTCGCCGGCGCGCTCGGCCCAGAACCCCTCCGGGTCCTTCGCGGCGTGGTCATAGAGTGCCTGGTACTCCGCCAGGCTCTTGACGTGCGCCGCGGCCGAGAACTCCTTGCTGGGCGGAAAGCTGCGCGTCTCGGTGAGGACCGACTCGATCGAGGAGCTGCTCATCCCACCACCGCGATCGCGTCGATCTCCACGAGCACGTTGCGGGGGAGGCCGGCGGCCGCGACGGTGGCGCGTGCGGGCGGATCGCTCGGGAAGTGCGTTCCGTAGATCGCGTTGACCTTCGCGAAGTCGTCCATCGACTTCAGAAAGATCGTGGTCTTCACGACGTTCGCGAACCCGGCCTCCGCCGCCGCGAGCACCGCCGCGAGGTTGGCGAGCACCTGGTGGGTCTGCGCCTCGACGTCACCCTCGATCACCTCGCCGGTCTCGGGATCGAGCGCGATCTGGCCGCTGCAGAAGATCATCTTCTGGCTGCCCACAGGTACGACCACGGCCTGCGAGTACGGTCCGATCGCGGCGGGAGCATTCGAGGTGCGCACGATGGTTCGTTGCATGCCTGGTTGTTATCACGCAGTCGTATAGTCGGGGCGTTGTCAGGATCGTCCGAAGTCACCATCGACTCGCTCACCGCCGGCTGGACCATCGCGCAGCGTCGCAAAGGCCATCGTCACTCGACGGATGACCTGCTGACGGGGTGGTACGCCGTCGAGGTCGTGCCTGCACCGTCGAGGATCCTCGACCTCGGCACCGGCATCGGCTCGGTCGGCTTGATCGCGCTGTGGCGCTCACCACCGGCTGCGACGCTGGTCGCCATCGAGGCGCAGGAGGTCAGCTATGCGCTGCTTGTCGACAACATCGAACGCAACCGGCTCACCGAACGCGTGCGCACGATCCTCGGTGACCTGCGCGAGGTCCGGTTCGACGAAGCGTTCGATCTGGTCACCGGCAGTCCGCCGTACTGGGATGTCTCCGAAGGCGTGTTGCCGGCGGACCCGCAGAAAGCCCACGCGCGGTTCGAGCTGCGCGGTGACATCCGCGACTACGCGAAGGCCGCCCGGACGGCGTTGGCCGTGAATGGTCGATTCGTGTTCTGCTTTCCTTCGGTCCAGCGCGCGCGGGCCGAGGCTGCCTGCGTGGCCGCCGACCTCGCCGTGATCCGGTCGCGCGACGTGATCCCGCGGGCCGGTGCAGCCCCGCTGTTCACGCTGTTCGCGTGCCGCCGAACGGAGGATAAGATGGAGGACGGATCGGCCCCCCATGTTCGCGAGCCGGATCACGTGGTTCGAGATGAGTCAGGCGAGCCGACCGCCGTGCACCGGGCGGCCCGGGCCACGCTCGGTTTCACGTCACCCGGTTGACAGGGCAGGGCCTTCGCCGTATGAACTGCGTCCCCGGGCGTTTAACTCAGCGGGAGAGTGGCACCTTCACACGGTGCAAGTCGTAGGTTCAATCCCTACAACGCCCACGAA
>JANNBP010000154.1:0-46596 GCA_031385555.1 Deltaproteobacteria bacterium
GTCGAAGGAGGCGGCACCGGCACGCGTGTCCGCGTCGACCCTGCCTCCCCCATCGGCGCAGAAGCGCTCCAGCGCGTCGACGTGAGCCGCGCGCCGAGCCTCGTGGTTCGCTCTTGATGGTGCGCGAGGCCGGATCTAGCAGCCGAGCTTGCTCGTCATGTCGGCGAGCAAGAGCGGGCGCTCCAGCGTTTGAGCGCAGCTCGCGGAGGAGCGCGCGTTCGAGCGCGTGAGACGCAAACTCGCGGAGCGCGCGTTCGAGCTCGGACTGCGACGACATTGACCTGAACGATTCGCTCGCTGGCAGCGGACACCGACCCGGACCCGGACACCGACGCGGACGCGGAGGTAGCCCAGACACCGACGCGGACGCGGAATCGGAGACGGACGCGGAAGGCAGAGGCGGACTCGACACAGCGAACGGGCAGATCGCTGGGCTGCTACGCCGGTTCGCGCAGCTTGCTGCTGGCTGGCTTCGCGCTCTTTTGCAGCGCGGGCGAACGCGTCAGCTTCCAGAGGATCGCGAGCGTGCGATCGAGCAACACGCGCTCCGGCCCTTCGGGGCCGATCCAGCCCCACGAGACCGCGGCATCGAGCGCTGCGCGTACTTCATTCGCGCTGCCGTGCGCGATCTCGTAGTGCCGCAGCCGATTCCCGTTCGAGTACTTCTGACCTTCGGCGAGGTTGAGCAAGACGCTTTGCGCGGCGCGCTTCAATTGATCTGCGAGCTCCAAATCCTCTCGCTTGATCTGCACGACCAACGGCGCGAGCGAGGTGATGAACTGCCTGGCGACTTCGTATGCGTGGAACATGTGCACGTTCTCCTGTGGCGATCGTTTCGAGGACCCAGCTCCTCGGGCTCTCCGAGGACGGGCGCTCTCTCGCCTGAAGCGGGCCAGCGCGCACGGCCCGTGCCGAGCGCGGGTAGGGCGAGCGCGGTCTTCGGAACGCCGAGCTATGCGGCGATCGATCGTGCCGCAGCGAAGCTGTGGCGCTCGGCACGGGGCGGTGCGCGAGGGCCCGCGAAGGTGAGAGCGCCCGGCCGAGGACCGAGGTCAGCACCGACGTGGCACTCGCAGTGAGCAATCAAGCAACGGCCCCGAGCGCGAAGGTGAGAGCGCTCAGCCGGACTGAGGTCGACACCGATGTGCTGGCACTCGCGATGAGCACCCAATCAGCGGCCCCGATCGCGGACCCAGAACCCGGCCGGCGATCGGATGCGGCTCCGGACCCAAACCCGGCCGGCGATCGGACGCGGCTCCGGACCCGGACCCGGCCGGCGATCGGATACGGCTCCGGACCCGGACGGCGATCGGATGCGGCTCCGGAACCCGACGCTCTTCTTTACTGCAGCACGCCGAGGCAGAGACCCGGCGGACCGCCCTGGCAGGTCACACCGACGTCGGCACCGCAGCAATCCGCGGTCACGTCGCAACCCTGGCCGTACTCCGAGCAGCCTTGCGGTGCGCCACACGCACCGTTGACGCAGGCCGAACCATCGCAGCAGTCGGTCGACGTGGTGCACTGACCGCCGGGGTTGACGCACGCCCCACCGCACACCAGGGTGCCGAGCTCGCTCCCATCGGGCACACAGGGCGCGCCGTTGCAGCAGTCCGCGCTCGACGCGCACTGCAGGCCGGTCATCACGCAGTTGTCACCACCGCCACCGCCCTCCGAGATCGCACAGCGCGGGATGCCGAGGCTGTCCTGGATGCAGGTGTCGAACTGCAGCACGTTGCCCGCGCAGCAGTTCGCGTTCGCGTTGCAACTGTTGCTCTGCAGCCGGCAGATCGCGCCGGCCGGCGAGCACGAGTTGCCGTTGTCGCAGCGCCCGACGGTGTTCGCGCCTTCCTTGCGACACATCACGTTCGCCGCGCTATCGGGCTGGCCGGGACCGCCGCAGCAGTCCGAGTCCTCCGAGCAGATCTCACCGGTCGGCTTGCACCCGCTGGGCGGTTGGCAGACGAGGGCGCCACTCGGACCGTATGGGAAGCAGGCGCGGCTGCAGCACTCGCCGCCGCAGATATCGAGCGGCTCGCCGTTGTAGTCCGCACCCTGTTCGCAGAGCTCGCCCGCGACCGCGCAGCCCGTCGCGCCGCTCGCAGGTGCAACGAGACAGGTGCCGAGCGCCGCACCGTCCATGATGTTGCAGAGCCCGCCGCAACACTCGACGTCGGTCGTGCAGGTGTCGCCGGTCTGCACGCAGAACGACACCGCGTTGTCGCAGACGCCGTTCGCGTTGCAGAGTCCCGAGCAACACTCGGTGTTGCCGGTGCACGCGTTGCCCGACGTCGCGCACGACGGGTTGAGCGCGGAGCAAACCCCGTCCTGGCCACACAACCCACCGCAGCACTCGCCATTGGCGCTACACGCAGCGCCATCCGAGGTGCACTGGTCGCCGCTGCACACGAAGTCGACACACGAGAACGAGCAGCAGTCCGGACCGGCCCCGCAGGCTTCACCTCCTGCGACGCATGCCCCCGCAACGCGCGCGCAGAGCCCGGTGATGTCGTCGCAGTTGCCGACGCAGCACTCGTCATCGGTGGTGCATGCGATGCCGGTCTCGACACAGGTCGGGTTGTCGGGCGGCCCATCGGGCGGCACGTCCCCTCCGTTCTTGCCACCACACCCTGCGACCAACGCGAGCACGCACAAGATTCTCCTCATCGACTCCATAGTGGTACGAGCTCGCGGCGAGGTCACAGATATTTCAGACCCACCTCACGTACATCCAGCCATACTGATCGGATGTGCTGTTTCACGGTGCTGACGCCGCTCTCGCTCGTCGGACGGCTGTTCGCGAAGCGTGTGCACGTTTCACACACCAACGTGTTCGCGCGGATGGTTCGGCCCGGTGTGCAGGGGCTCGCCTACAGCATGAATCTCAGGACGTCGCAGGAGATCGCGATGGTGCTGCCGCTACCAATGGCACCCGGCGGTGGCGAGGATGCGGTGTCGTTCGTCGATCTGTCAGCGCACCCACAGATGTTCTCTGAGTTTCACTACCTGTTCGAGCCCGAGGTGATGCGCGCGAAGGGTGGACTCTCGCTCGCCCGGTCGCAGAGCACGCTCGTCGTGCATGACATCGGCTCGTTCATCGCGTCGTACGTGCCCACACGCGCGGACTTCGCCCGCCTCGATCCTCGGTTCCGCATGCCCGAGGTGCTGTTCGAGGCGGTGCCGCGCTACGCCGACTACGGTTTCGCGGTGTTCCAGCTCAAGCCGGGAACGGTGACGGTTCACCCGATGGGGCTGACCTTTCCCACACGTGACCACCGCGTGTTCTTCCCGACCGTGCACGTCCACGACGGTCGGTTCCACACGCGTGCGAAGTTCGATCACGCGCTGTACTACCAGGTGCCGCGGATCACCAAGATCGGGGACGGCCAAGCCGACGGCGAAGTCCCGAGCTTCCAGCTACCGCGCGCGTCGTACGCGGGGTTGGTCGACGAGACCCGGCCGCTGGTGCGCCGGATCCTTCGCGGCACGCTGCCGAACGACGACACCTGGGTGTCGTGACCCTGATCCCGATCGAGCACGCGCGAGTGCTGCGCTCGCCGGCGGAGGCCGCGGCGCTGTTCAAGGCGCTCGGTGAGAAGACGGTCGCGCTGCGCGGCCTTCATACGACCGACGCGACGAGGATCTCTCGCGTGATCCATGCGGTCGCGACCAGGTTCGATCACACCGTGTCGTTCGAGGGCGGCGCGATCGCACCGGCGGCGTTGCGCGAGCTCGCGCTGTCGCGCGCGTTCGACTACCTCGACGTGCGCACGCCGCTCGCGAACCTCCGGATCTGGCCGGAGCGCTACAGCTGGGTGACGTCGAACGAGCCGACGTTCGAGACGACCTCGAGCGCCGCCGCCGTCGAGCGCTTCGAGATGATCGCCGGCAAGCTCCACGATCAGGGCTTCGTGATGCGGATGCGCGAGGCCGCGAAGCCGCTCGTGACGGAGCTCGTGATCGCGTTCGGCGCGACGATGCATGCGCTGACCCAGCTCGAGCTCGCGACCGCGACGGACCTGACGACGCTCTACGCCGGCGAGCGTCTCGAGTGGGCCGCGTACGGACTCTCGGTACGGTTTCCGAGCGGCGCGATCGCGGGATTTCTCAAGACGCCGAAGGTCGAGCCCAAGCACCGCGCGAAGTGGCACGCGATGATCGACAAGGCGATCAAGAAGGCAAAGCTCAGTCCACTTTGATCGTCGACAGCGCGCGCAGATCGCCGGCGTACTGCCAGCCCTCGCCCTGCTTCTTGAGCATGCGGAACCGCAGCGAGCCCTGGCGGTTGAGCTTGATGAACGGGATCGTGGTCTTGTCGTCGAAGTCCTTCTTGTCGATCGTCAGCGCGGTGCCCGCGGCATCGATCAGCACGAGCTTGGTGAACTTCGTGACGTCGGCGGCGGCGAGCAGCTTGCTGAGCGGCCAGCCCTTCGTATCCGGGCTACCGGGCATCGCTTCGCGCGGGATCGCGAGGATCTTCTCGCCGGTCAGCAGGCGGTCCTTGCCACCGACGACGACCTTGAGCACGAGCTTGAGCGGATCTTCGGCCGCACCGCCGCCTTGATGATCGCCGCCGCGCTCGCCCTTGCCGCGCACGATCCGGATCTCGCGCAGCTCGTCCTGGCGCAGCCCGGGCTTGCCGTGCTTCGCGAGCTCGACGGGATCGAACATGCCGAAGGCCGGCTGACCGTCCTCACCGGGGAACAGCGCGCCGACCAGCTCGGGATACGTCGATGACGGCTGGTTGATCTCCGCCGGCTTCGCGCTCGAGCCACGCAGGTACACCGTCTTCCAGGTGCCGAGCCGGCGCGCGTCCTCGGGGACCAACGTGTCGAGCCGCGGCCACTTCGCGATCTGATCCTTGCCGATCTTCGCGACCCTGGCGTCGTCGATGAAGATCTCGACCGTGCCGAGCGGCGCGACCGCGACGACCTGCGGCGCCGCGCTCCCCGTTCCACTGCCCGTGCCTCCGCCTGCCGGGGTACCGGAATCTTTCGAGCATGCGACAACGATCCCGAGCATCGCGAGCGAGAATGTGCCGATCGACCGCATCCGCATATCGTGGCGACGGTAGCACGTAGTAACGTCCGCCCGATGTCGGCAGGCAAGCGGCGCTCACGGACCATCGCGTTCGTGTTGCTGATCGAGCTCGCCATCGGTGCCGCGATCTGGTTCTCGAGCATGCCGTCGGACGCCGAGGCGCAGCCGAGCGCCCCACCACCAGCGGCCTCGGCCCCCGCGCCTGATGAGAAGAAGAAGTGCGCACCACCGCCGAAGCTGTGGAAGACCGACAACAGCGTCACCCACGAGACGTTCGGTAGCGGCAAGGTGGTCTCGCAGATCGGTGCCGGGCGCGATGCGCAGGTCGTCGTCGATTTCGACGGTGGGCAGCAGACGGTGGCGGCGACGACGATCAAGGCGAGCAAGCGCAGCCTGATGGATGACCTGCTGCCGATCGGCATCCTGATCATCGTGATCACCGTCGTGATCATCCGACTGCCCAAGGTCGCGCTCGGCCACACCGACGCGTTCCGCAAGCGTCGCCTCCTCAACTGGCTGCCGCTCGGGCTCGCGTACTCGTTCCTGTATTTCGGGCGCTACAACATCAAGCAGTTTCAAGGCGAGTTCGACGGCGGCCTGACCGCTGCACAGTACGGCACTGTGTTCGGCGTCGGCTCGGCGGTGTACGGGCTCTCCTTCCTGCTGAACGGTCCCTTGACCGATCGCTGGGGCGGTCGCCGCACGATCCTGATCGCCACCGCGGGCTCCGGCGTCGCGAACGTCCTGATGGGCTACATGGCGCTGAGCGGTAACACGTTCGGGATGTCGCCGACCGCCGCGTTCGCCACCGCGTTCGCGATGAACATGTACTTCCAGAGCTTCGGCGCGGTGTCGATCGTCAAGGTCAACGCCGCGTGGTTTCACCTGCGCGAGCGCGGCACGTTCGGCGGCATCTTCGGAATTCTGATCTCGCTCGGGCTCTACTTCGCGTACGACGTCGGCAAGCGGATCGTCGACGTCACGGTGACCGAGAAGGGAGACACCGCGCACTGGCTGTTCTGGATCCCGGCGATGATCCTCGGCCTGTTCTTCGTCCTCTGCTTCCTGTTCGTTCGCAACTCTCCGTCGGACACCGGGCACCCGGACTTCGATCTGGGCGACGCCACCAAGGCCGACGAGCCGTCGCTCACCGTCAAGCAGGTGTTCATCAAGCTGCTGACGCACCCGGTGATCCTGATCATCTCGTTCATCGAGCTGTGCTCGGGCTTCTTGCGCCAGGCGATCCTCCAGTGGGGCGTCGACTTCGGCAAGGCGCTCAACCTGTCCGACGACAGCAACGGGTGGTTCGACAGCTTCGTGTTCCAGAACTGGGGCATGGTGTCGTGCATCGCGGGGATCACCGGCGGCATCTTCGCGGGTGCGATCAGCGATCACATGTTCAACTCGCGCCGCAGCCCGGTCTCGGCGGTGCTCTACGGGATCATGCTCGTCGGTGCGATCGCGATCGTCCCCCTGCTGACGGCGGAGCCAGGTGCGATCGGCTGGGTCGTCGCGGCGATGTCGATGGCGATCATCGGCGTCCACGGCATGCTCACCGCCACCGCGTCCGCCGACTTCGCGGGCAAGAAGAACACCGGCATGGCGGTTGGCATCATCGACGGGTTCGTCTACGTCGGCTCGACGATCCAGTCGTTCCTCTACGGCGCGATGCTGCCGTCGGCGAAGATCGATGGCCCGGATGGCTGCTCGATGATCAACCCGGCGGCGAGCGACGTCACGAACTGGTACATCTGGCCGGTCGCGATGATCCCGGTCGCCTTGATCGGGTTCGCCCTCACGCTCAAGATCTGGAACGCGAAGCCCGGCAGTCGAAGCAGCAGCGGACATTAGCGCGTAGATGACGGGAAGTAAGTCGTCGAGCCCCACCGGTCTGCGCCGCGATCTGATCGACGCGGTCGCCTCGTTGCTCGGGCAGGCGCGCAGCGCGCTGTTCATCACCGGTCCGTCGCTGTCGCAAGACTCCGGGCTGCCGAGCTATCGCGGCATCCCCGGGCTCGTGCGGCGCAAGCCCACCGACGGCAAGCAGTTCGAGGCCGCGCTGTCGGCCGACATGGTCGCGACCAAGCCCGAGGTGACGTGGAAGTACCTCCTGCAGATCGACGCCGCGGTCCGGCACACCAAGCCGAACAAGGGCCACGAGGTGCTCGTCGCGTTCGAGAAGTCGCTCGCGCGATCGTCGATCATGACGATCAATGTCGATCGCCTTCACCAGCGCGCGGGCTCGCGCAACGTGATCGAGATGCACGGCGCGCTCCACGATCTGGTGTGCAAGCGCTGCGAGCTGAGCTCGCGCCACGAGCGCTACGATCTGCTGCCGATCCCGCCACGCTGCGCCGTCTGCAAGAGCGTGCTGCGTCCCGACATGCCGCTGTTCGGCGAGGCCCTGCCGGTGGATCCGTTCACCCGCCTGCAGTCCGAGCTCGACGCCGGCTTCGACATCGTGTTCGCGATCGGCGTCGGCAAGATGTACTCGTATCTCGCCAGACCTCTCCTGCTCGCGAAGGCGGAGGGCATCCCCACCGTCGAGATCGGCGCCGAGCACACCGACCTCTCGGACGTCGTCGACTTCCGGTTTCGCGGCTCGCCGATGCGCGTGCTCGACCTGATCGGCATGAGTTGCGAGCAGCTCGGTCGCGTCAGTCACGAGAAACTCCGACGCTGAATGACATTCGAGCTCTGCAGATTTTCGATGTCTCTTCGTCGAGGAGATCGGTAATCGGGCTCGCGTTCCTTGGTCGTCGACTTGGAGCTCTCCGTCGAAGAACCGCACTCGAAAATTCGCTGAGCCTCGTAACTGTGCCCAGTTGTAGGATATAAACCACAGCGATCTGAATGGGCGTCCTTGCTACTCCGAGCGGTATGGCACGTAACGCAATTGGTTCTGTCCTCCTCACGGCGCTGGTTCTCGCAGCGGGCGCATGCGGTAGTGACCCAGTTGGTCCGGACTTCAGCGGGCCGGGCGTCGACCCGGGAGTCGACCCGGATGACGACAACACGGAGCCGACGTATCCGACCGAGCATCCGCGGATCTACCTGACGCCGAACCGCGCACGCCTCACGGCGGCGCTCGAAGCCAACAGTCCCGCCGCCTCTCGCTATCGCGCGAAGGTCGATCAGTGGGTCAACGGTTCGGACATCTGGGGCTACAACTCGTGGAACGCGGCGCTACTCGGACAGCTGACCGGCGAAGCGAAGTACTGCGAGAAGTCCGTCGCGACGGTCGAAGGGCAAGTCCTCGCCGCCGAGGCGAAGATCGCGGCCGGTCAGGCGCCGGTGGTCGCGGGCGACAACTACCTCGAGATCGGCGAGCTCGTCGGTGACCTCGCGTTGGTCTACGACTGGTGTTTCGCGAACCTCTCCGAGTCGCAACGCACGCGCTGGATGGCCTACGCGAACCAGGCGATCTGGAACGTGTGGAACCCGGCCGACGCGGAGTGGGGCGGCACCAAGATGTCGTGGAGCGGGTGGTCGATCGACAACCCGTCGAACAACTACTACTACTCGTTCCTCCGCGCGACGATGCTCGTCGGGCTCGCGAGCAAGGGCGAGAACGACAAGGCCGACCAGTGGATCGCGTGGTTTCGCGACGACAAGATCCTCGGTCAGCTGGTCCCGACGTTCGAGTCCGATCTCGACGGCGGAGGCTCGCGCGAGGGCACCGGCTACGGCGTCTCGCAGCGCCGCCTGTTCGAGATGTATGACATCTGGAAGGCGACCACCGGCGAGTCGCTCGCGACCAAGACCACGCATACGCGTGCGTCGCTCCGCGCGTTCGTCCACCAGATCGTCCCGACGCTGGATCGCGTGGCGCCGACCGGTGACCACGCACGCGACTCGACGGGGGCGTTCTTCGACTACCACCGCGACTACCTGCAGCAGCTGATCACGCTGTTCCCCAACGACCCGACCGCCGCGAGCGCGAACACGCTGCTCGCGGAGTCGAGCGTCGAGGAGATGACGTCGGGCTTCATGCTCGCCTACGACTTCTTGCACGAGGGTGTCGGCGACCAAGCACCGCTCGCAGATCTCGCGACCGACTACCACGCCTCCGGCATCGGCGAGGTCTACTCGCGCTCCGGCTGGGACAAGGGCGCCACGTGGGTCAACCTGATCGCCGGCCCCTACACCGAGTCGCACGCCCATCAGGATCAGGGCTCGCTGATGATCTTCAAGGGTGGCTGGCTCGCGTACGACGCCAACGTCAGCTCGCGGTCGGGCCTCGCCCAGGACACCACCGCGCACTCCGTGATCCGGTTGACGAAGGATGGCTCCACGATCAAGCAGGTCGCGTCGACCACGTCGTCGCTGGTCGCGCTCCACCAGGGCGCGGACTACTTGCACGTCGCCGCCGATGTCACCGCCGCGTACAAGAACAACGCAGCCGTGCAGCTGGTGCAGCGCGAGCTGGTCTATCTCAAGCCCGACGTGATCGTGGTCTACGACCGCGTCAAGACGTCGTCGGGAACCACCCAGATCTGGCAGCTGCCGACGCCGGTGCAACCCTCGATCTCGGGCTCGACAGCGACGATGGCGTCGGCGGGGCACTCGCTCAAGGTTCAGCGCCTGCAGCCGGCCGATGCGGCGATGTCGACGTTCTCGTTCGCCTCGGGCTCGGACTTCACCGGTGGCTTCCGCCTCGACCAGCAGGTCGCCGGCGGCGATCAGCGCTACCTGCACGTGCTGTCGCTCGACAACGCGGCAGCGACGGTGACCGCGTCTGGTGCGAACGGCGTCACGGTCAGCTCCGGGGGCCGCACGGCGACCGTGACGTTCAACCGCGACACCGCCGGCGCGACGCTGGTGCTCGACGGCAGCAGCACCACGCTGGGTGCCACGGTGGACGCGCTCGCCGATTAGGGTGTAAGCCGTCGTCGTGCCGCGCTGGCTGACGACCGTGGGGAGGCTGCTGCCGATCGTCGGCGGCGCTTCGCTCGTCAGCATCGTCGGGCTGGTCGCGTGGCGCGCGGTCGGCCCGACGGAGACGCTGCACTCCGCGAGTAACGAGATCGGCAACTACCTGCAGACGGTCGGCGCCGTCTACTCGGTGCTGCTGGCGTTCATCGTCTACGTGGTGTGGGGCCAGTTCAACGAGGTCCGCGTCTACATCGAGCGTGAAGCCACCGCGCTGGTGGATCTGCATCGCACCGCGACCGGCTTGCCCACCGCCGCGCGCAACTCGATCCAGCGCAGCCTCGCCGAGTACGTCGACTCGGTGGTCGGCGACGAGTGGGATGCGATGGCGAAGCACGACGAGACGGCGATCGAGCGCGTCGGGCACAAGCTCGACGAGGTCTGGGTGGCGATCCACAAGTGCCAGCCCGCCGGCGTCTGCCAGGAGATGATGTACAGCGAGGCGCTGTCGCGCTTCAACGACGTCAACGATCTGCGGACCAATCGGCTGACCTCGGCGCGGTTCCGGATCCCGCTGACGCTCAAGTTCCTCCTCTACAACGGCGCGGTGATCCTCGTCGGCTCGATGTTCCTCGTCCACATCGAGAGCCTGTGGCTGCACTGTCTGGTGACCTCGTCGCTGACCGGCGCCCTCGCGCACATCCTCTATCTCATCCACGACCTCGACGACGCCTTCACGGGCAACCTCCAGGTCAGCAACGCGGCGTTCGTGCGAGCCCGAGAGAGCTTCGACCGCGTGGTCGAGCTGCTCGCGTCGGAAGAAGTGACTGGATAGGATGGGCGCGTGACAGCGAGGCTGGCTGACCTACGCGAACGCATGCAGTTGCTCGCCACGATCGATCCGGCGCAGCAGATCTTCGGTGCGGATCGCCATCACCATCAGCTCGGCGAGCCGCTCGATGCCGATGCGCTCGGGGCGCTCGAGGCGCAGTTCGGTGCGCTGCCCGCAGACTACGTGGCGCTGGTCCGCGCGTTCGGCGTCACGTGCGCCGGGCCGTACTACGGGCTCGACGCACCGCGCGTGCCCGAGGATCCCCACCACGCCTTGCAGCCGGATCCCCACCGGAGGTTTCCCGCCGAGACCGCATGGGATGCGCGGCTCGACGAGGGTGCGTCGGTACTCGACGGGACGATCTCTCTCGCCGATCAAGGCTGCGGCGGTCGCTCGATCCTCGTGCTGCGCGGGCCGCATGCCGGCGAGGTGTGGAGCGACTGGACGGCGGAGCAGGGCAGCATCGCGCTCGAGGCGAAGACCGTGTTCGCCTGGTACGAGCAGTGGATCGATCGTGCGTTGCTCGACTGGATCGAGCGCCAGGCGCCGCGGATCGCGCTGGACGGCGCGGCCTCGGCAAGCGAGCTCGAGGCGGTCGCGCTCGCGTACGACATCGTCGAGCGCTCGGTCACCGCGTTCCCCCAGTACCTCCGCACGTCCGGCTATCTCCATCTGCGCGAGGAGCGCTGGACCGATGCGGACGCGCAGTTCGTCGCCGCGTCGAAGCTGCCGGCAGCCGAGGAGTCCACGGCGCGGCTCGCCCTCGATCGCGCGCGGATCGCGCTCAAGCGCGGGCACTTCGAGGACGCGATCGCGGCAGTGCGGCTCGGGTTGACCGACGCGGGGCTGTGGTACTCGACGCGCGACGATCTGCGCGACACGCTCGAGCGCGCGTTCCTCGGTGCCGGTCGCAAGGACGACGCCCTCGCGGTGCTCGACCTCCGCGCGCAGGAGCGTAGCTTCTCGCTCGACCTCCATCATCGGCTCGCTCGCGAGCGCCTCGCGCGCAACGACGTCGGCAAGGCTGGGGCCGTGCTCGAGCGGGCCTCGCGGCTCCCGAGCGTGCTCGGCAAGCCGCATCCGATCGAGGTGCGGGTGCCGGCGAGCTTCGATCCGATCATCGCCGAGTTGCGCGCCGCGGGCCGCACCGTCGACGCCGAGGCGTTGGTCGCGCGAGCCACGCTCATCCTCGAAGCCAACTAGGCTGACCACACGATCTGACCGGCCTTGTGCAGTCGGCGCTGCGCTCGGGCAGCCTCCGTTCGAGCACTTGCGCGATCGATCGGTGTCGCGCACGTACGCACGGCCACGCTGCACGTCGGCACATCCGTTGCCTAAGGAGGATTCGCAACTCGAACAGGACCAACGATGAAAACTCATTCGCTACTAGTGGCCGCCGTCCTCGCTCTCGCTCCCACCGCCGCGAGCGCGATGGATGACGACAACCCGTCGGAGCCGGATCCCTCGAATCCAGCTCCCAATCCGAACCCCGGAACACCCGGCACCACGACGCCCGATCCCACGTTCGTGAAGTCGTTCTTTCACTCCAACTGTTTTCCTGGCTGCTCGGCCGACTGGGGCGCGGGCTACTCGGTCAGCGCACGGCTCGCGGCGACGCCACGCTCGACCGCGGGGACCAAGGACAAGCTGGAGGGGTTCGGCGACCTCGACACCTTCGCGCGGATGAACGGCAGCCGCTACTCGCTGTTCAAGGTGCGCGTCACGGGGCTCGCGGAGGCGCGGACCCGGACCGACCTCAACCTGACAGCGTACGTCGCGGGTGCGGCAGTGCACACGGTGGCGTTCGTCTCGCAGACGGGCTCGTATGTCCCGCTCTCGTCCTCGGGCTACTGGCCGAGAACCTTCTTCGACCGGTCGGTGTCGGTCGGCGTCGGCCCGATCCCGGTGACGTTCCGGGCGCGCGCGACCGGGGAGCTCGGCGCGAGCCTGACCGGCAAGATCTCGAACGTCGGCTTCGAGGCGATGACCGGTCCGTCGGGCAAGGCCTCGTTGTTCGCGTCGGCGGCAGTCGGCGGTCAGTACTGTGTGGACTACCTGGGATGCATCGGTGCCTCTGCCGGCGTCTCGGTCAACGTCACGCTGGTCGAGGCCTCGGCGCCGATCACCGCGGGGTTGTGGTGGTCGCTGGTCAACCGCGGCTGGGGCGCGCAGCTCAACTTCAACCTGACCTCGACGCTGAACCTCCGCAGCCTCGACGGCTGGCTCAAGGTCTTCGCGTCGGCGTGCCTCGGTGGCTGCCTCGACTGGGATCGCAAGTTGATCGACTGGCGTGGCACGTCCGGCCAGTACACGCTGTTCAACGCGTCCGGCAAGTACTGCCTTTTCGGTGAGTGCACCCCGCCGGCGACCGAAGTCCTGCAATGAAGCGCGCCCTCGCAGTCGTCGCGTTGCTCGCGGCCAGTGCCATCGTGTTCGCGGTCACCCGCGGAACCGAGGAGTCGTCGGTGGAGACGGGAGGTGCAGCGCGCGATCCGTCGCGGGCCGCCGCGCTCCGGCGCCTTGCCCTCGTACCCGGGATCGAACATCGCTACGCGGTGTCGATGGATCACACGAGCAAGCCGCGTGGTGGAGATGGGTTCGCGCTCGCCGTCGCCGGCGAGTGGTCGCTCGGCGTGGTGGCGACGGGAGACCCGGTGGTCACCACGATCCGCGCGGAGCTCCACGAGCCGACGATTCGACTGCGAGCCGTTCGCTCCGCCGCGCCGAAGCTGGCGGTGCCGTATACGTTCACGTTGGCCGGCGACGGGCGATTGCTCGCGCTGCAGTTCCCGAAGGAGCTCGATCCCGATTCGCGCAGGGTGCTGACGGCGCTGACGGCGAGCGCGCAGATCGCCGAGGGTGGCACGGCTGCGGCGTGGACCGCGATCGAGACCGACTCGCTCGGGGCGTACGAAGCGCGGTACACGCGCGATGGGGTCGCGATCGCGAAGACAAAGGTCGCGTACAGGAAGGCGGCGAGCGATGAACAGTTCGCAATACGCGTCTCCACGAGCTCGACGGCGATCTCGCTGCGTAGGGACGGCTGGGCGGATTCGATCGTCCAGCACGAGCAGGTCGAGGTCGGCTTCGACAAGGCGTCGGTCACGGTCGCCGGGACGACGACGCTGCGACACGTCGGCGAGCACCGCGTGGTCGCGCTGGAGCCGCTCGGGCTCGAGACCGTGGCGATCGATGCGGTGTCGACGGCGGCGCGCGATCAGGACGATCGCGAGATGCTCGACGGTGCCACGCTACAGGATCTGGTCTTGGTGTTGGGCAGCGTGCGCGACGACGGCAATGCCTCGGCGCACACGTACCTGCGGATGGTCGCGCTGTTCCGGCTCCATCCCGACGCGGCACTCGGCGCAGGCGAGCAGCTGCTCGGCGGCACGCTCGATCCGCGCGATGCCTCGGCGGTGATCGGTGCGCTCGGGGAGGCCGGCACGCCGGTCGCGCAGCAAGCGCTCTCGAAGGTCGTCGATGCCAACGCGGTCGCCGAGACCCAGCGTGCTGCGGGGGCGCTGTCCTTGGGGCTCACCGATGCGCCGTTGCCGTCGACGATCGAGACGCTGCAGGCCGCGTCCTTGTCGACCGATGCGGAGCTGGCCTCGACCGCGACGCTCGCGCTCGGCAACGCGGCGCTGCGCCTGTCGGACAGCGATCCGGGGGCGGCAACACGTCAGGTCGACGAGTTGCTGGCTCGGCTCGAGCGGGCCTCCGACGTCTCGGAGCGCATCCTCCTGTTGCGCGCGCTCGGCAACACCGGTGATCCGCGGATCCTGCCGGCGCTCGAGCTCGCCCTCGCGTCCCCTAGCGACGTGGTGCGCGCCGCGGCGGCCGAGTCGCTACGGCTCGTCCCGGATGGTCGCGCCGACCTCTTGATCATCGCCACGCTCGAGGATGCCTCACCGATCGTGCGGACCTCGGCGGTGTTCGCGGCGGCGCATCGCCGGCTCGATCCGGTGGTGCAGACCCTCGCGATGCGTGCGCGCGTCGATGGTGATGCCGCGGTGCGCCGCGCGATCGTCGAGCTCGCCGGTCAGCGGATGACCGAGCTGCCATCGCTCCGCCAGATCGTGGTGCAGGCGATGGGTGACAGCGATGCCGACGTTCGCGAGCTCGCGAAGAAGCTCCTCGCCTAGAGCCGCTCGATCAGCTTGTTCGCGATCAAGTAGGCATCGCCGGGCCATCTGCCGGAGACGTACCGGCCATCCTCGACGACGAACGCGTGCTGATGATCGTCACGCGTGCCGCGCTTGAGACCCTTCGGTCCACGCTCGAAGTCCTCGGGCTTCGCGAGCACCGCGCGCACCTCGTCTTCGACGTAGGCGGGATACGTCCGGTAGTACCTGCCGCGCCGCCAGAACGTGGCGAAGAACGCGCTGCGCTCCATGTGCTTCGGCAGGCAGGTGGTGCGCAGACCATGGAGCACCGACCGTCCGTCGGCACGCTTCGCTCGCGCCGCGACCAACGCGCCGTGACAGATCGCGCCGATCGGCTTGGTGGTCGCGAAGAACGCCGCGGTCATGCGGTGCACCTGGTCGGAGCCGAGGTACTGCCGCATGCCCTGCGCGTGACCGCCGGCGAGGAACAACGCATCGAGGGCGGTGGGATCGACCTCGGCCCAGGTCACGGGTTTCTTGAATGCCGCGTCGAGCTCCAGCTCCCGATAAAACGCGAGCGGTTCCGGCTTCGCGCCGAGCGCTCCGAACACCACGCCGGTGATCAGCAGCGGATCGCACGCGGGTGTCGCGCCGGTCTCGGTGGCGAACGTGACTCGATGACCCGCCTCGGTCAGCAGCTTCCACGGGACGGCGACTTCGGTGACGTCGAAGTCGCGGTCCGGGAGTGGGAACACCACGTTCGCCATGGCTCACGATCCCGCGGCGTCCCTGGTGGTGCCAGCCTCGCGGCGCACATCTTGCTGAAGTTCGCCGTGCAAGGAGGAACCAAGATGCCCCGCAAGCAGCGTTTCAAACCGTCGCGCAAGCCGAAGCCGCCCGTTGTCGAAGGAACTCCGCAGGAGCAGGTGCCGCATCCGAGCACACAGGAGGTCGCGGCAAACCCGCCCACCCGCCAGACCGGCAATCACGCGACGATCAGCGACGGCTAAACCCGCACACCGTGCGATCACGGGACACGAGACGATCGCTTCGCGAGGATCGTCTCGAACCCGTCGCCCCACGCGTCGAGCTCGCGAGCGCGTTGCATGGCAAACGGATGGTCGCGGAACAGGGTGAGGAGCACCTTGTACGCGCGATCGAGCGTGGTGCGATCGACGTCCTCGAACTCCCGCACCTGGCGTAGAAAGTCGTCGCGATCCATCTCGCCCGCGAGGCGTGTGGTGCCGCCCGCGAGTTTCATGAACGTGTCGCGCGCGGGCTCGAGGTCCTGCACGCAGAGCAGCGCCGCGCGATCCGCGGTCAGCTCGGCGCAGCGATACCACTCGTAGAGCGCGACCACGAGGCCCTGTCCGAGGATCGCGCCGAACCCGAGCGTGGCTTGCCCGAGGATCGTGACGAGTGTCGAGATGCTGCGCGCCATCGTCCCGTACAGCACGTGCCCGGCCTTGATGTGGCCGACCTCGTGGCTGATCACGAAGAACAGCTCCTCGTCGGACATCATGTCGATGATCCCGCTGGTCAGCTGGATGAACGGCTTGGTGTGCCCGTAGGTGAACGCGTTCGGCTTCGGATCCACCGTCACGTACATCTCGGGCTCCGGCACCTCGAGGATCTTGCAGGCCCACGTCAGGCTGCGATGCAGCCGCGGGAACATCTTGGGCGTGACCCGCAGGTTCGACGAGACGTTCTCGACGTAGTACAGCCGCTCGAGGCCGTACTCCATCACCTTCTTGATCAGCGTGTCGATGCCAGGAATCCGTTTGAGTGCGTCGGTGGCGCGGGCATCGCTCGGGTGACGAAACTCGTCGACGTCCAGGCCGGGGAGGGGCCGCAGCTTGCGCTTCTTCGCCTTGGGTTCATCACTACCGCTGGTCGTCTCGTCCGCCACCCCGGTATCATCCCACAGTGATCTGCATCGTCGACGTCCACTACGAACCGGATCGCGTCACCGCGGCGGCGGTCGGTGCAGCGTGGGGTGATGACGTGCCGACGATCGAGGTGGTCCTGCGCACGCCCGGTCCCGCCGCCGACTACAACCCCGGCGCGTTCTACGAGCGCGAGCTGCCGTACCTCCTGGCGGTCCTCGAGCGGATGCCGCCGGTCGAGGTCGTCGTCGTCGACGGCTACGTCTGGCTCGGCGCCGACCATCCGGGGCTGGGCTGGCACCTGCACCGCGTGCGAGGAGGGCCGGTGATCGGCATCGCGAAGACGCAGTTCGCCGGTGCGCCCTCGAACGACGTCATCCGCGGTGACAGCGGCAAGCCACTCCACATCACCACGATCGACTACGACGCCACCCGCGCGGCCGAGCAGGTCCGCACGATGCACGGCGAGTATCGGATCCCGACCTTGGTCCGCCGCGCGGACGCTCTGGCACGCGGCCACTGAGCTCCGCAAATCCCTGCGGTTGAGACACACCCGACGGCGATTCTGTGTATGTTCGCCGACTGGTGTTGACGCGCCGACGGCGCACGTGACTCAAGGACGGTTGAGATGATGGCGACTGAGAATCGAACCACGGCAGCAGGCCTCAAGACGCTCGCGATCGATATCGGAGGCACCGGCCTCAAGGCCCTGATCCTCGACATCGGCGGCAACCCACTCAGCGATCGCGCGCGCGTCGACACGCCGCAGCCGGCGACGCCCGACGCGGTGCTCACCACGTTGTGGACGATGATCGAGACGCTCGGCGAGTTCGATCGCGTCAGTGTCGGCTTTCCGGGTGTCGTGGTCGACGGGGTGATCGCGACGGCGCCGAACCTCGGCACCAAGGAGTGGAAGGGCGTCGACCTCGCGAAGGCGATCACCGAGAAGACCCGCCGTCCCGCACGCGTGCTCAACGACGCGGGCGTCCAGGGGTACGGGGTGATCGAGGGGTGTGGCGTCGAGATGATCCTGACGCTCGGGACCGGCCTCGGCTGCGCGCTCTACTCGGACGGCAAGTACGTGCCGAACCTCGAGCTCGCGCACCACCCGTTCGCGAAGGGCAAGACCTACGAGCAGTGGGTCGGCAAGAAGGCGCTCGAGAAGATCGGCAAGAAGAAGTGGAACAGCCGGGTCCAGGAAGTCATCGCGCAGGTGCTGCCGATCTTCAATCCGCGCAAGCTCTACCTGGGTGGCGGAAACGCGAAGAAGCTCAAGATCAAGCTGCCCGAGAACGTCGTGATCACCGAGAACGTCGCCGGTCTGCTCGGCGGGATCGCGCTCTGGCACGACTCCAAGAACGGCAAGAACAGCTAAGCTCCGCGTGTGAAGCGCGCGATTCTCGTCGGTGTGGTAGTGGCATGCGGGTCGACTCCGCCGCCTGCCTCCAAGGTCCAAATCCCGCCGCCGCCTGCAGATGCGAAGGTGGCCGAGCCAGTACCCGATCCGGCACCGCCCGATCTGCGGTTGCCGGCGACGATCAAGCCGACGCGGCACGACGTCACGCTGACGATCGATCCGTCGTCGAGTGACTTCACCGGCACGATCACGATCGAGCTCGATGTCACCGAGCCGACGTCGGTGGTGTGGCTCAATGGAAAACAGATCACGCTCAAGCGCGTCGCGCTGGGCTCGGGCGGCGAGCTGTTCGAGGCGCGCCCGATCTATCCGACGAAGCAGGTGATCGGCCTCGTGCTGACCAAGCCGCTGCCGAAAGGCCCGGCAAAGCTGACGATGGAGTACGCGGGCAAGATCCAGGCGAACGACGGCACCGGCATCTACACCGCGAAGCAGGGCGACGAGTGGTACGCGTACACGCAGTTCGAGGCGACCGATGCGCGCGCGGCGTTCCCGTGCTTCGACGAGCCGTCGTTCAAGGCGCCGTGGAAGCTCGCGATCAAGACCAAGAAGGCGTTGCTGGCAGTCGCGAACACGCCGGTGATCAGCGAGAAGGATCTCGGCAACGGCGACAAGCTCGTCGAGTTTGCGGAGAGCAAGCCGATGCCGGCGTACCTCGTCGCGTTCGGTGTCGGACCGTTCGAGGTCGTCGAGGCGGGCAAGACGCGCAACGGTGCACCGATCCGGATCATCGTGCCGAAGGGGCGCAGCGCGGATGTCGCGTATCCGGTCGAGGCCACGCGCCCGATCATCGATCTCCTCGAGGACTACTTCGGCACGCCGTACCCCTACGAGAAGATCGATATGCTGGCGTGCCTCGTCTACAACGCCGGCGCGATGGAGAACCCGGGGCTGATCACCTGGCACCACAGCATCCTCCTGACCAAGCCGGCGGACATGACGCTCAACCGGCAGCAGTCGTACGCCTCGATCGCCGCGCACGAGCTCGCGCACATGTGGTTCGGCGACTACGTGACGCTCGCGTGGTGGGACGACACCTGGCTCAACGAAGCGTTCGCCTCGTGGATGGGCGACAAGATCATCGCGCAATGGAAGCCGACGTGGGAAGGCGATGTCGATGCCGTCGCGTCGAAGAACGGCGTGATGGGGCAAGACAGCCTCGAGACGGCGCGCGCGGTACGCAACCCGATCGAGGAGCTCGGCGACATCGAGGATTCGTTCGACGGCATCACGTATCAGAAGGGCCAAGCCGTGCTCGGGATGATCGAGCGCCACCTCGGAGCCGACGTGTTCAAGGCCGGCGTGCGCGCGTATCTCGCGAAGCACGCGTGGAAGAACGCGACCTACGATGACTTCGTCGCCGCGCTCACCGGCGCTGCCAACAAGGACGTCAAGCCACTGTTCGACACGTTCATCCTGCAGTCGGGGGTGCCGCTCGTCGGCTTCGAGCTGTCGTGCAAGGCCGGTTCGCCGCCATCGCTGGCGATCACGCAACAGCGCTACGCACCCACTGGCTCCCAGATCGATCCCAAGCGCACCTGGCAGATCCCGATCTGCGTGACGTGGGGAGCGGGCGCAGCCAAGGGCCGCGATTGCACGACGCTGACCGCCGAGACCGGCACGCTCGCGCTGTCGGCAAAGACCTGCCCGGACTGGGTCAACCCCAACGCCGAGTCCGCGGGCTATTACCGGATGGCGCCGAAGGGCAAGCTGCTCGACTCGCTGCTCGCGAAGGCCCCGAAGACCCTCACACTCCCCGAGCGGATCGGCCTGATCGGCGACATCAACGCGCTGGTCTCGAATGGCGGCGCGCAGCTGGGCGTGGCGCTCGGGCTCGTCGAGGCCTTGTCGAAGGACAAGAGCCGCCACCTGGTCGACGCGTCGATCGGCCTGATCTCCGGCATCGACGACATGGTCCCCGATGACCTGCGCGTGAACTACCAGCGGCTGATCAAGAAGCTCTATCGCACGCGTGCCGTCGAGCTCGGCTTTCATTCGAAACCCGGCGAGGACGACAACGTGAAACAGATGCGGCCGCAGGTGCTCGCGCTGGTCGCCGAGTCCGGGGCCGACAAGCCGCTGATCGATCAAGCAACCGCGCTCGCGTGGAAGTGGCTCGACGATCCGAAGGCCGTGCAGCCCGAGATGGTCGGTGCGGTGCTTGGCATCGCGGCGCACTACGGCGAGCAGAAGCTGTTCGATCGGATCCACAAGGATGCGAAGGCGGCCGAGGATCGCCAGCAGCGTGGACGGCTCCTTGGTGCGCTCGGCAGCTTCGTCGATCCGAAGCTGGTCGCGCAGGCGATGGCGATCTCGATCACCGACGAGTTCGAGCTCCGCGAGGCGCTCGCACTCCTGCAGGGTGGGTTTTCGGATCGCCACACGCGCGAGCAAGCGCACGACTTCATCGTCAAGAACTTCGACGTGATCTCGGCCAAGCTCCCCGAGCCGTTCCGCCAGTACATGGCGTTCTCGTTCGTGCCGCTGTGCGACGAGTCGCGCAAGGCGGAGTTCGAGAAGTTCTACAAGGGCAAGCTCGACAAGGTCGACGGCGGGCCGAAGGCGATCGCGCAGGCGCTCGAGGCGATGTCGCTGTGTGCGGCGGCCAAGCAGGCGCAGACGCCGGGCGTGATCGCGTTCCTCAAGCGCCAGTAGCCCGCAACCGCTCGCGCAGCTGGGCGGTGGCATCACTCGTCGGCTCGATGTGGACGAGCTCGGCGATCATCGCCAGATCGATCCCCGGCACGACAAGGCTCGCCGGGCGCGGCTCGTAGCCATTCGCGGCTAGCTGATAGACCGAGATCGCGCCGGTCTTCCAGAACCAGACTTCGGCGATTCCGAGACGCCGATAGATCTCGAGCTTGTTGATCCCGCCACTCGTCCACACGACCTCGATCACCAGATCCGGTCGCGCCTTGCGACATGGAGTGGACCCGAAGATGTAGCACTCGTCCGGTTCGGCTCCTGCGTCCTCGGACTCGTCATCGAGCATCCAGTTCCCGAATGTCGACCACGGCAACCTTCGCTCGTCGCAATACACCTCGACCAAGCGGCCGATCGTCCCCTTGATGCCTTCGTGCTCGCGCGAGGTTGTCATCAGCTCCACTGCTCCGTCGAGGTAGGCCACCTTGGGTCGGCGGGGCTCTCCGCGAAGTGCGAGGAGGGCTTGGTAGCCCTGCCATCCCACGCCGCGCAGCACGACTCGTTGATCCGCGCTGGGCACGTATTCGCCCAACGGAACTGGCGCGCTGGTCAGAGCAATCATCGACTCCATCGTAGCACCGGAGGTTGCAATCCGAGTGCCCCGCGAAATTCGCGAAATCACGCGAGCGTGTTGTCCGTGTCCGGTGGGAGTCCGGACAGCTCGTCCGGTGAGCGGACAGCTATTCGACGCGAACGCCGCGGTCGAGCAGCGGCTTCAGCGCCGACTTCGGGATCTTCATGTCCTCGAACTTGATCGAGCGCAACGCCGGCATGTCCGCGGCTCCGAGGGCACGCGCACCGGCGGCGGTGATCGCGTCACCGCGAAACGCGATCCGTTCGAGCCGGGGCCAGGAGGCCGCAGCCATCGCCTGGATGCCGGCGTCGGAGAAGCTGTTGTAGCCGAGCGAGAGGTGGCGGATCGACCGCGTGAAGTCCGCGTTCGCGAGCGCGACGGCACCGGCATCTCGGATCTTGCACGCCCACAGCTCGAGGGTCTCGAGGGGCCAACCCGCGGCGCCCAGCGCGGAGATGCCTGCCTCGGTGATCGTGCCGTAGCCGAGGTCGAGACGCTTCAGCGGGAACTTCGCCGTCGCGAGCACGCGCAGCTGGTCGTCGTCGACCTTGCACTGGTAGAGGCGCACCACGCGGAGCGGCGCTGCGAGCCGGGCGAGGGCGGTGACGCCGGCGAGCCCGAGCGCGTTGGTCGAGAAGTCGAGGACCTCGAGCTGATCGAGCGGCGAGATCGCCTCGTAGGCACCCGCGCCCTGGAGCTTGTTGTATTCGGCGCGCAGCCCTCGCAGGCCGCGGAACACCACGTTGCGAGCGAGGTGCTGGAGATCCTGGTTCGCCAGGTGCGACGACGACAGATCGAGGTGCGTCAGGTTCGGCAGCGCGAGGTGCTCGGCGAGGAAGGTCGCGCCATCGGTGCCGGGCACGAGCCAGTTGAGATGGAGGTAGCGCAAGGCGAGCCGCGAATCGGCCAGTAGCTTCGCGAGCCCGTCGTACGTGACGCGTGTCCCGGCGAGGTTGAGACGCTCGAGCTGCGGCAGCAGGGCATCGAGGTGCGCGAGACCGCCGTCGTCGATGCCCGCCTGGTAGAGGTTCAGGCTGCGGAGCCGCGGCAGCGGGTGTGCGAACAGCGTCGCCGTGCCCTGCGTCGCGAGCTTGCTCTCGGTGACGCGCAGCGTCCGCACCCGTCCGAGCCCGGCGACGGCACCGAGGGTGGCCGCATTGGCCACGGTGAGCTCGCGCATGTGCAGCGACGTGATCGGCTCGCGATCGAGTAGCGTGCTCGCGACGGGGAGGAACTTCTTGGTGTTGACGAACGCGTTCTCGAGGAAGCCGCGTCGAAACTCGGGGCGAAAGATCGCCCCGCCATACGGCTCGATCCAGGTCTTCGCGTGCGTCGCCAGGAGCTCGCGCTCGCGCTTCGCGAGGGGGCCACGCTCCGTCGCTTCCTCGAGTGCGCACTGCACGTTGATCAGCTCGCCACGAGGGTCGCCATCCGCGATCAAGGCATCGGCGTAGACCCGGCGCGCGGCGAGGTCGTCGGGGTCGTCGAGGATCGCCTGCAGCAGCGTTGCATCGGTCACGCCCGACGGTGCCACATCCGCGGCCGGCTGACGTAGGATGCCCTCCTCCATGAAGTTCGTCGCGTTGCTGATCGCCCTGGCTCTGTTCGGCGCGTGCAAGATGGTGCCGAAGAACCGGCGACAGCACCTGGCGGATCCCACGATGCAGCCGGACGAGGATCCGCTGCGCGACAAGGCGCACGCGAAGGTTCACCTCGCGCGCGAGGGTGCGGCGGGTGGCGATGGGGAGCCCGCCGGAGGTGGGTGTGGCTGCTCGAACTAGCCTCGCGCTGCTGCTGTTGTGTCGCGTTGCGAGCGCCGACAGCGACGACGGAGAGATCATCGGGCAGGACCGCGGCTGGAAGCTCGAGAGTGCGGAGCTGCGCACCACGTATCTCGATCAGACGGGGCGCGGCTTCCAGTCGCAGGACGATGGCACCCCCGGCAACGAGACGATGTGGATCCTGCAACCGTCGCTGTTCCTGACGGTGCGCCAGAGCGAGCGGGTCACCCACACCCTCTCGGTGCCGATCGACGCGATCACCGCAGCGTCGCCGGATGCCGTCGATGCGACCTCGTCGGCGAGCCGCAGCAACGTCGCCGGTGACTTCGATCTGCGGACGGCGATCAAGCTCGATGACAAGACCACGCTGACCACCCGCTTCGTGGCGCACGTCGAGGAGTGGATCGGCGGCGGCAGCCTCGGTGCGGGCTGGACGCGGTCGCTCGCCGACGACAACGCGACGATCTCGATCAATGGCACGTTCGGCGCCGACGTGTTCGACGACCACAACCGGTTCGGCGACTTCCTCGGCAAGACCTCGCGGATCACCACCAGCGTGAACGCCGCCGCGTCGCAGCTGCTGTCACCCACCACGGTGCTCGACGGCAGCTACGGCATGACCTACCAGCACGGCGAGCTGCGCACCGGCTGGAACGCGGTCCCCGTCGAGGGCGGCAGCCTCGAGAACGAGATCTTCCCCGACGGTCGCCTGCGCCAGGTCCTCACGCTGCGCGTGTCGCAACACCTCCCGATGACGCACTCGACGGCGAAGCTCGGCTACCGCGGCTACGTCGATAGTTTCGGCTTGCAGGCGCACTCGATCGAGGCGAGCGTCTACCAGTACCTCGTGAACTGGCTCTACGTGCGCGGCAGCTTTCGCTACTACGACCAGAACGGGGTCGACTTCTACACCGAGGCGTTGCCGCTCGGCTTCACCGACGCGACGGATCGCACCGCGGATTCGGATCTCGCGCCGCTGTCGTCGAGAGAGCTCTCGCTGCAGCTCAAGACGGTGAAGGATCGCGGCCCGCTCAAGAAGTGGTCGGTGTCGGCGGAGTACTTCCGCTACACGCGCAGCAACGACCTGAAGATCAACGCGGTGTCGATCGGCCTGGGGCGCGTGCTGTGAAGTGGCTCCTCGCGTTCCTCCTCGCCTGCAGCGGGCCGGCGAAGCCGCTGCTCGCACAGCTTCCGGCGACGAAGCTGATGGACGGCGATTCGAGCTTCATCGCCAGCGAGCGCTACAAGGGCAGTGTCGTCGTGCTCGATTTCTGGGCGGGCTGGTGTGCGGAGTGCAAGCGCTCGGTGCCGCAGGTCGCGCGGCTCGCGAAGAAGTTCCAGGGCGAGGGGCTCGTCGTCGTCGGCATCAACGCGGGTGACGAGCGGGCGGTCGCCGCGCGCTACGCTGCGGAGCTAGGCATCGACTATCCGATCGCGCTCGACCCCGAGCTCGAGCTGTCCGACAAGCTCGGTGGTGGGCGGCTCCCGCTGCTCGTCGTGATCGATCGCGACGGCACCATCGTGCATCGTGCGAAGGGCGTCGACGAGGAGACGCTGCGCGTGGTCCGCAAGCTGCTGCACGCGCCGACCGCACGATGAGCGAGGTCGAAGCTCCGACGATGCCCGCTTCGCGACGCGAGCTCGTCGCGAGTCATGGCCCCGAGGGGCGCGACTCAGCTCGCTAACGTCGCGCGCAGCGTCCCACCCGAGAACACCCACAGGTTGCCGGGCTCGCCGTGCGTCCACTCCTCGTCGCGCGTCAGCGGCACGGTGGCCACGACGACGACGCGATCGTTCGGGGTGGTGACGGCGGCGAAGTCGACGCTGAGATCGTCGTCGGCGAGCGTCGCTTGCTTGAACGGTGCCTTGCGGATGATGTACGCGAGCTTGGTCGCGCAGCGGGCGAACAGGTGCGTGCCATCGCCGAGCAAGAAGTTGAACGTGCCGTGGCCACCGAGCTTGCCGCCGAGCTCGGCGACCGCGTTCCACAGCTCCTTGCGACTGCGTGGGTAACTCTTGAATCGCTTGTGGAGCCCGTCGAGGATCACGCAGAACGCATACTCGCTGTCGGTGTTGCCGATCGGCCGGTAGCGTGTGAGGGGGAACCGGCGGACGTTCTTGACCGTGCCATTGTGCGCGAAGGTCATCGTCCGTCCCCAGATCTCGCGGACGAACGGATGGGTATTCGCGAGCGAGGTCTCGCCGCGCGTCTTCTTGCGGACGTGGGCGATCGCGAGCAGCGTCTTGATCGGGTTCGCGCGCACGTAGCTCGCGAGTGCGGAGCTGCACGCGGGCGTGGGCTCGAGGAACGTGCGCACCGCATTGCCGTCGTACAGCGCGAGCCCCCAGCCGTCGGCATGGGGGCCCTTCGCGCCACCGCGCAGCGCGAGGCCGGAGAACGAGAACACGATGTCTGTCGGGACGTTGCACTCCATACCGAGCAGCTCGCACATGCGACGAGCAAGATAACGTATCGTCGGAGCAGATGTCCGGGGCGAAGTGGGAAGCGAAGAACCGGGCCGCGAAAGAGGCCGAGGCGAAGTTCGCCGCCAACCAGGCGCACGCCGCGAAGCAGCAGAAGCCGAAGAAGTCCGAGCTCGACGAGGTGGTTGGCACGGTCGACCCCAAGGGGGGCCCGCTCGGCTGGGTGGTCGCGCACAAGAAGGCCGTGGGCGTGGGCATCCTCGTCGTGTTGACCGGCGGCGTGATCCTGGCGATGTGCAAGGTGGTCACGCACCAGCTGCGCAACGCACCCGGTTCGCCGACGGGTGAGGTGTTCGTCGCGGGTACGCTGATCCTGATGGATCACGTCGCGGTCGGCGGCACCGACAGCAAGGGCAGGGCTCAACAGACGACCGCGAGCGGCCAGCGCCTGACGTCGATCGATGCCGCCACCGGTGCGCAGCTCGCCGTCGATGTCGGCGACTACAAGGCCTGCTATGCCGGCGGTGCGCGCCTGGCGTGCGTCGACATCCATGATCGACTCGATCTGCTCGATCCGAAAACGCTGGCGGTCACGCACTCCGCGGCCGACCTGATCGCTGCTGCGAAGCTGGCAAAGCCAACGCGGCGGATCGAGCGCGAAGGCGAGACGTTCATCGTCGTGCTCGAGGACGGTCGCGGCGCGCAGATCGATCCCGCTCCTACCACCCCGACGGTGACCGCGCTCGACTCGGTGCAATCGCGCTTCGAGCCCCCGGCGAGCGCCGGCTGCGCCACCGGGTTCCAGCTGAGGCTCGGCGAGGCCACCCTCAAATTCGAGAGCGGAGGCACGCGCTCCAAGCTGACCAGCGCGCCGCCGCCGCCCGCGGAGTCCGCGACCCCGAGTGGGCCTGCGCTGTCGTTCCTCGAGCCGCGCTTCCTCGCGAACCCCGGTGGCTTGCCGCTCGTCCTCCATCGCGCCGCGATCGGGGACAACAAGGCGCAGCTGATCTCGCGCGTCGAGGGCCTCTCGAAGGAGACCTGGCAGGTGCCGCTCGAAGGCGAGTGCCGCACGGCCCAGGTCCACGACAACACGCTGGTCGTCGCGACCGGCAATCCGAAACACCGCGCCGTCGGCATCGAGCTCGCCTCGGGTCGGGTCGTGTGGACGTTCGGTCGTTGAGCCTGGCCTGACGTAACTCCCGTCGCGCACCTGTGGTCTCGCGCAGCACCCTGCGCGCTCGACCTCGGCCAGCGGCGCGTTGGGGTGGCTGGACCGCATCCCCGACGCTGTCTCCGGAACTTGACACATGCGCCGTGTCTCGTTGCCCCATTGCCGAGAATACGCGGCGGGCGACTCAAAATTGAGCGGGCTCGCGAAAAGTCTGTCGGGAGATGAGTAATGTGCGCGTGCCGACTGGAATGTCGCTTGTATCGCGGACGTTAGCGGCGAGAAGAGGGGTCGTCATGATGCGTAGCTTTGTCGCCACTGCCTTGGTCGTCGCACTCGGATGCCGAAATCCGAGCAAGCTCGACGATGACATCAACAACGACGTCACCGCCGAGGGGGGTGCAGGATCGGGCTCCTCCGCAGCCTCGAAGGACGAACCCAAGCGCACGCCGCTGACGCCGGCGAAGCTCGCGCCGATCATCAGCGAGCTCGGTGTCGAGGGTGCGACCCCGAGCTCGATCGTCGTCAGTTTTGCGGCGCCGATCATCGAGCGCGACGAGTCGGGGCGAATCACCTCGAAGAGCAAGCTCGACATCAAGCCGCCGATCGCCGGCACGTTGACCTACCTCGGCACCTCGCAGATCCGGTTCGTCCCGCAGGCCGCCTTCGACTCGGCGACGACCTACGAGGTCGAGCTCAAGGAGGTCGAGACCCGCGACGGCGTGCTCGAGGCCCCGGGTGCCACCAGGTGGAAGCACACGTTCACCACGCCGGCCTTCAAGATGATCGGCTGGGCGCCGACCACGGTCGATCTCAAGACCAAGGTCGCGACCATGGAGGTCCAGTTCTCGGCCCCGGTGCTCGCGAACGTCGCGCGCAACATGATGACGTTCACGATCGATGGTCAGCCGGTGACCAGCGTCGCCGTGATGCCGTCGAATTCGCGCGTGATCGCGAACCAGAACGTCGTCACGCTGACGCTGTCCGATCCGCGGATGAAGCTCGGTAGCAAGCTAGGCATGTCGCTGCGCGCCGATCTGATCGCACTCAACAGCGCGAAGGCCCCGGCCGCCACCGTCGAGCACGTGCTCAAGGACGACAAGGTCGCCACGATCCGCGGCGCGCAGTTCGTCGAGGGCGCGAACGGCTACTACCTCGAGGTCGCGTGCAACGACCGCGCGGCCCCGCCGGGCAATCGCAACGCCTACTTCGACGGCGACTTCGCGAACAGCCTGTCGCAGCGCTGCCAGCTGTCGGACGAGTCGCTGCAGTACATCAAGTTCGAGCCGCCCGTCGACAAGCCGTACATCACCTCGGGCAAGTCCGGGTTCCGCGTGTTCGGCAACTTCAAGCGTGGCGTCTACCGCGTCCGGGTCGCCCCGGGTGCGCGCACGATCGATGGTGGCGTGGTGGCCTCGCAGTTCGCGCGGTCGTACGCGATCACCGCGCGCAAGCCGCAGCTCGGGTTCGCGGGCACCGGCCGATATCTCCCGCGCGCGGCGTGGAGCAGCCTCGGCATCAAGCACCTCAACGTCGAGGAGGCGAACCTGATCATTCGCCAGATCCCGCCGGAGAACTTGATCTTCTGGCTCGGGAACACGAGCTCGGATCTCGCCGACGAGCGCACCAGCAACGTGATCCTCAAGACCACGATCCCACTTCGCGGCGATGCCGATACGCAGGGGATGTCGTGGAAGGACGTCGCGTCGATGCTGCCGTCGACGACAAAGGGCGTGATCGAGCTCAAGGTCGCTTCGTCCGGCGTGTCCTCGACTGCGCGGTTGCTGCTCACCGATCTGTCGCTGGTCGCGAAGAAGACGAGTGTTCCCGACAAGCCGTGGATGCAGAACGTCAAGATCTGGGCGCTCGACATGAAGTCGAACGAGCTCCTCGATGGCGTCACGGTCCAGCTCGTCAGGAAGAGCGGCAAGTCCGTCGCGACGTGCGTGACCGATGGTGACGCGGGCTGTTCGTTGATCGTCAAGGAAGGCGATCCGGACCAGGCCGAACCGTTCGCGCTGATCGCGAAGCACGGCGATGACCTGACGTACCTCCGCTATCAGGACCTGCGGGCCGACGTCACCGAGTCGAGCGTGTCGGGGCTGCCGTACGTGCAGGTCGTCCCGTACCGCGCGGCGATGTACGCGGATCGCGGCGTCTACCGCCCGGGCGAGACGGCGCACGTCGTCGCGATCATCCGCGACGGCAAGGACAAGGCACCGCAGGCGGGCCTGCCCGTCGACGTCAAGATCTACGACCCGAAGACCAAGATCGTCCGCAGGCAGACGATCAAGACCAACGCCGCGGGTGTGGTCGCGATCGATCACCAGCTCCCGAACTTCGCCGATACCGGTCACTGGCGCGTCCAGATCGACGTCGCCGACAAGGCCCTCGCCGCGTACGACGTCCAGGTCGAGGAGTTCGTGCCCGAGCGCATGAAGGTCTCGGTCAAGCCCCAGACCGAAGCCGCGCTGATCGGTAGCAAGCTCTCGTTCGATGTCGCCGCGAACTACCTGTTCGGCGGCAGCGCGATGGATAGCGGCGTCGAGCTGCTGTGCACCGTCGAGCCCGAGCAGTTCGAGCCGGCCGAGAACGGCGACCTCACCTACGGCATCCCGCCGAAGGGCAAGGCCGTGCCGCTCGGCGAGGCGCGCGGTCAGCTCGACCTGAAGGGCCAGCTCTCCATCGCGTGCCCGCAAGGCAACGAGACCACCGCGTTCACCCAGACCATGTCGGTCACCGCGCGCGCATCGGTGCTCGAGGCCGGCAGTGGCCGCGCGACCGTGAAGACGGCCTCGGCCACGCTGCACCCCGAGAAGTTCTACATCGGCGTGCGCACCAAGACGTCGGTGGTGGCGAGCGGCAAGTCGTTCACCGTCGAGGGCATGCTCGTCGACTGGGAAGGCAAGCCCGTGGTTCAACAGGGCAAGCTCGACATCGAGCTCGAACATCTCGAGACGGACTACGGCTACTCGTACAACGACGAGACCGGCGAGGCCTCGTACGACCGCAACCTGCGGCACGTGCCCGAAGGCAAGATGACGGCGCCGGTCACCGGCGGGAAGTTCTCGTTCGAGGTCACGCCGGGCGACGCCGACATCGGCTACGTCGTCAAGGTCAAGTCCGGCAAGGCGCGGACAGATCTGATCCTCGATGGTGTCTATCCCTACGAGTACTACTCGGACTACGGCGACACCGACCGCGTCGATCAGACGCCACGCCCGGCGAAGCCGACGAAGCTGAAGCTCGACCTGCCCAAGAAGCTCGAGGTCGGCGTCGCGGCGACGGTCAAGACCAAGGCGCCGTACCGCGGCAAGATCCTGTGGACGATCGAGACCGATCGAGTGATCAAGTCGGAGTGGGCCGACGCGTCCGGCGGTGAGACCTCGTGGTCCTTCACGCTGGAGAAGTTCGCGCCGAACGTCTACGTGTCTGCGTTCCTCGTCAAGGATCCGCACCTCGAGAGCAAGGATGCGTTCCTCCCCGATCGCGCGTTCGGCCTCGGCAGTGTGCGCGTCACGCCGACCGCGTTCACCCAGGACCTCAAGATCATCGCGCCGAAGGACGTCCGCTCGTCGTCGCCGCTGAACGTCACGCTCGACCTCGGTTCGCCTGTAAATGGCGAGCCGACGTTCGCGACGGTCGCCGTGGTCGACGAGGGCGTGCTCTCACTCACCAACTTCCAGACGCCGGATCCGAACACGCAGCTGTTCTCCAAGCGTGCACTCGCCGTCGAGACCTACGAGACGATCGGCTGGACGATGCTGCACCAGCCGCAGGGTGCGTCGTCGAAGACCGGCGGCGGTGATGAAGGCGCAGCCGCGGAGGATGGTGGCGCGCTCGACAAGGGTCGCGTCCAGCCGGTCAAGCCGGTCGCGCTGTACTCCGGCGTGCTGCAAGTCCCCGCCGACGGCAAGCTGACGATCCCGTTCCAGCTGCCGAGCTATCGTGGCCAGGTCCGCATCATGGCGGTCACCGCGAGCGCCGGCAAGGTCGGCCGCGCCGAGGCGCAGGTCACCGTGAAGGACCCGCTCGTCGTCCAGATGACGTTCCCGCGGTTCGTCACGCACGAGGACGAGATCATGATGCCGGTGTTCCTCACCAACCTGTCGGGTGGTCCGCTCGAGATCACGCTCGAGGCGTCGAGCGCACACATCGACGTTCCAGGCATCGCGATGAAGAATGGCGCACCGCCGCCGCTCGCGTTCGCCGGTAAGACCAAGACCACGCTCAAGCTCGACAACGGTCGCGCCGAGACCGTGGTGTTCCAGGCGCGCGCCGCGATCCCGATCGGTGCCGCGAAGGTGATGATCAAGGCGACCTCGAAGGGTGCGTTCACCGGCGTGCTGACCGACGAGGTCGAGGTCCCGTTCCTGCCCGCCGGCCCGAAGGACCGCGCGATCACCAAGCTCCAGGTGCAGCCGGGCGCGCTCGATCTGACGAAGCAGCCGGCGCTCGCGGGCTGGGTACCGACCAGCGAGACCACGACGTTCTGGTTGACGTCGAACCCGTACGGCGAGTCGTTCGAGCACCTCAAGTACCTCATCCACTATCCGTACGGCTGCATCGAGCAGACGACGTCGTCGGTGCGTCCGCTCCTCTACGTCGGCGCGCTCGCCGAGCAGATGGACGACAAGCTGGCGGCGGTGAAGCTCGAGGACATGATCCTGTCGGGCATCGCGCGCATCTTCTCGATGCAGACGCCGGCGGGCGGCTTCGGCTACTGGCCGGGTGCGACCGAGCCAGAGGACTGGGCCACCGCGTACGCGACGCACTTCCTCCTCGATGCGAAGGCCGCGGGCTACGCGATCCCAGAGGACCGACTGAAGGACGTGCTCGCGTGGATCGATACGCGCGCGGCCGCCTACGAGCGTGGCCTCGGCAAGTACGCGCGGCACTCGTACGCGTATTACGACGGCCAGGTGCAGGCGTACTTCCACTACGTCCTCGCGCTCGCCGGCAAGGGCAAGAAGGCGCGCATCGTGCGGCTACTCTCCGACATCCCCTCGACCGCGAAGGCCGAGCAGCTCGAGGATCGCTACATGCTGAAGGCCGCGCTCTACCTCGCGGGCGATCGGCGCTTCGAGGCCGACCTCAAGACCGTCGACGCCTCGCCGATCCTGCCGGAGCGCTCCAACTGGTGGAGCTTCTACTCCGACCGCCGTCGCCGCGGCATGCAGCTGTCGATCTTCTTCGACCTGTTCAAGAACGACCCGGCGGGCGAGCCCCTCGCGCAGCGCGTCGCGCAGTCGCTCGTCGGC
Organism: Deltaproteobacteria bacterium; assembly: GCA_031385555.1. Classification (GTDB taxonomy): domain Bacteria; phylum Myxococcota_A; class Polyangia; order Haliangiales; family Haliangiaceae; genus JABFXX01. Next base: position 32,059 of record JANNBP010000154.1, read on the forward strand.
CAGACCTCGTCGTACTACACGACGCAGGAGCTGGTGTGGGGCGTCACCGGGCTCGGCAAGTGGGTCAACGGCCAGGCCGCGAAGGGCGTGGCGGGCGGAACGCTGACCGCCGACGGCGCCGCGATCAATGTCCGTCCCACCAAGGGCAATGACCGCACGTGGATGGTGCGCAGAGCGAGCGAGTACAAGCAGCTGACGCTCGACATCCCGCAGAGCGCCGCCGGCATGTGGCTGGTGGTGCGCAGCGAGGGCGTGCGCCCGAACGTGCTCTACAAGACCGGCGGCAACGGCATGCTGGTGACGCGCACGTTCCGCAACCTCGCGGGCGAGGTCGTCAACACGGCCGCTGCCGATTCGATCAAGCTCGGCGAGGTGTTGTTCGTCGAGCTCGAGCTCCGCAACGCGAGCGGCGTGTCGATCCAGAACATCGCGCTCGTCGATCGGCTGCCGGCGGGCTTCGAGATCGAGAACGCGCGGCTCGGTCGCGGGGTGAAGCTCGACTGGGCGGCGCCCGATGACATGTGGGCGGTCGACTTCCAGAACATGCGCGACGACCGCGTCGAGGCGTTCGGCTCGCTGCCGCCAAACACGGCGAAGAAGATCGTGTACTCGGTGCGCGCGGTGACGTCGGGCAAGTTCTCGATCCCGCCCGTCGAGGCCGAGGCGATGTACGACCCGACGCTGTGGGCGCGTGCCGCGGGCGCGATGCTCGTGGTCGGTGGTCCGTGGACCGGTAAGACGATCTGAGATGATCGGACGTCGGCGCTGGACCTTTCTAGCCCGCTCGTCGGTTCGTGCGGTGATCTGGATGGTCACCGTCTTGAACGCGCTGTTTCTCGCGCTGTTCGTCGCGGTCTATGCCGTCCCGCTCCCCGATCGCGAGACCGGCTGGTCGACGGTCGTCGAGTATCGCGATGGCACGCCGGCCCACGTGTTCCTGTCTCCCGACGACAAGTGGCGGCTGCAGGTCGATCTCGAGGCCGTCGATCCGAAGCTCGTCGAAGCGCTCGTCGCCCTCGAGGACAAGCGGTTCTGGGATCACGATGGCGTCGATCCGCTCGCGATCGGGCGCGCCGCGTGGAGCAACCTGTCCAGCGGTCACCGCGTGTCGGGTGGCTCGACGATCACGATGCAGCTCGCGCGCTTGCTCGAGCCGCGGGCACGCACGATCCCGAGCAAGCTGTTCGACATGTTCCGCGCGGCGCAGCTCGATCTGCGGCTGTCGAAGCACGAGATCCTATCGGAGTACCTGTCGCGCACGCCGTACGGCGACAACGTCGAGGGCGTCGAGTCGGCCGCGTGGGCGTACTTCGGGCACGGTGCGCGCCACCTCAGCGCCGTCGAGATCGCGACGCTGCTCGCGGTGCCGCAGGGCCCGCAGCGGTTCAAGCCCCGGGCGAACAATGCGGCGTTGCGCGCGCGCCGCGACGCGATCGTCCACAAGCTGATCGACGCCGAGGTGTTCACCGGCCCAGACGCGACGGCGGCGCTCGCGGAGGTCTCCGAGGCCCCTCCGGAAGCGCTGCGTCCGATGCCGCGAGAAGCTCGCCACGCCGCGATCGAGCTGCGCGCGAAGTATCCCGAGCGCGATCACCTCCGCTCCACGCTCGAGCGCGGTGCCCAGGCCCTGGTCGAGCGCGAGATCGCGCTGCGCACCCCCGAGCTGCATCGCAAGCTGATCTTCGGTGGGTCGGTCGTCGTCGTCGATCACAAGACCCGCGAGGTGGTCGCGCTCGCCGGGAACCTCGACTTCGACGACGCCAGCCACGGCGGTCAGATCGCGATGTTCGATCGGCCGCGGTCGCCGGGCTCGACACTCAAGCCGCTGCTCTACGCGCTCGCGATCGATCGCGGCGTCGCGCTGCCCGGCTACCTCGTCGCCGACGTGCCGAATCAGTACGGCACGTACCGGCCGCGCAACTTCGACAACGACTTCGCCGGCCTGGTCACGCTCGAGGAGTCGCTGGGCAAGTCGCTGAACCTCCCGTTCGTCGATCTGCTCGCGCGGCTCGGCGTCGATCAGTTCCTCGGCGAGCTGTCGCGGATGAACATCTCCGGTGCCGACGCCATCCCCGGCACGTATGGCCTGTCGATGATCGTCGGCGGCATCGAGCTCACGCCGCTCGAGGTCGCCGGCCTCTACGCCACGCTCGCCGAGAATGGCTCGTACGCGCCACTCCGGCTGGTGGCCGACGAGCTCCCTGTCGAGACCACGCCGATCTTTGCCCCCGGTGCCGCCTACCTGACCCGCCAGGCCCTGTCGAAGAAGGATCGCCCCGACTTCCCTCGCCGCCGCGATGTCTCGACCCTGCCACCCGATATCCACTGGAAGACCGGCACCAGCTTCGGCTTCCGCGATGCGTGGGCCGTCGGCTCGGGGGCGCGCTACACGGCCGTGGTGTGGACGGGCAACGTCGACAACAAGCCGAGCGCCGAGCTGGTCGGCAGCGAAGCCGCGGGACCGTTGCTGTTCGATGTCCTCGAGGGGCTCTCGGATCGCACACGTCGCGGTCTCGAGACGCCGCCGGCCGCGCTCTCCGAGATCGAGGTCTGCGCGTACTCCGGTCACGTCGCGTCCGACGCGTGTCCGTCGCGGACCAAGGCCCGGGCGCTGATCCATGCGGTGCCGACCACGCCGTGCCCGTACCACCACACCGTCGAGATCGATCGCGCAAGTGGTCTCGCGGTCACCCCTGCGTGCCGCAAGCCTGGCCACGACTACGACGAGAAGTCGTTCGTCATGCTGCCGAGCTCGGTGACGTCGTGGCTGGCCGATCGCCATCGCACCATCCCCGAGGCGCCGGTCTACGAGGAAGGCTGCGCCGGCGAGACCGGCAGCGCCCCGGTGATGATGCTGCCCGGGGAGGGCCAGGTGATCACGCTGATCCCGGGCATGTCGACGCGCCAGCAAGCGGTGCCGCTCGCCGCGACGACGCGCGCCGGAACGCTGTCGTGGTTCGTCGACGGTGCGCTGATCGCGGCGGGCCCGTCGAGCGAGCGCCAGTACTGGACGCCGACGCCGGGTCGTCACGCGATCGTGGTGGCCGACGCCGCGGGACGCAAGGCTCGTCGCGTCGTCGAGGTTCGCTGATCACCAGGCTCGATCAGCGCGGCTTGGTGAGCTCGACGACCTTGCTTCGCCGGTCCGGATCCGGGTTGCCGGCGAAGTAGTACTTGTCGAGGAAGTCGAGCTCGCGCTTGGCCTCGGCGGTGGAGTGCGGCCGCGCGAGGTACTCGTCGATGTACTCGGGAAACCGCGTGAACTTGACCGTCGGGTCGTTGCGCAGCGGATCGAGCAGGTCGGCGCGGTAGCGCGTCAGGGAGTACGTCTCCATGTCGAGCTTGAGCTTGGTGATCTGCGTGTCGTGCGCGGGGTCGTAGACGCCCATCGCCGAGATATCGGCGCCGCGTTTGACGATGTGCGCCGGCGACGCGTAGCGCTCGTGGCCGGGACGACCGCGCTTGTCGAGCGGCATCGCGGACAGCTCGACGTCGATCAAGCCGTGGATGTCGACGACCGGCCAGTCGGTGACGTAGCCGAGGATGCCGATCGCATACGCGGCGTATTTCGGTGGGGGCTCCCGTCCCTCGAAGTACTTGTGGAGCTGCGCGACGCGGCGCGGGATGTTGCCCTTCATCTCGAGCGGCCACAGCCCGTCGAACTGATAGAACGTGCGCTCGTCGGTGAGCTGCCAGATGTACTCCTGGTGCTTGATCACGCGCGTCGGCACCAGCGCGAGCGCCGCGATCGCGAGGGCAGGGGCCGCGATCTTCCAGCGGCCGCGCGCGATCAGGATCCGGATGCCGAGCTCGGCGAGGATCAGGATCAGCGGCAGCGCCGGGATCAGCAGGCGGCCGAGCATGAAGTCGCCGCCGACCTTGGCGACGTAGAGGAGATAGAGCGGCGACGCGACCATCGCGAACTGGACGACGAGGTCGCGGCGCTTCTGGATCCCGCCGTACACCGCGAGCCCGAACGCACCGACCAACCCGGCCGCGACGATCGACGCGTAGAGGTAGAAGAAGCCCTGGCTGAAGTACGCCGCACCACCGGACTTCGTGTAGTAGGTGTTCGGCAGGGGCAGGCCGTAGTAGCTCCAGCGGATCAAGAAGTACGGCACGAACACGAGGACGAACGGCGCCGCGTACCACAGCAGCAGCTTGAACCTGGTGCGGCGGAGCAGCAGCACGCCGCCGAGCGCGACGTAGAAGATCGCGTGGTCGGGATGCGCCATCGTCGCCGCGATCCCGCAGAGGCCCGAGGCGAGCAACTTGTCTCGCCGCGCGAAGTCGATCGCGCACAGCACCATGAACGCGCCGAACGTGGTCTCGAGGCCGCCGGTCGCGTACGTCGCGGTGAGGTAGGAGCACGCGAGCACCACGGCCGCGAGACTGACGATCACCGGCTTGCCTTCAGGCGCGAGCTGCTTGACCAGCCGCGTGGTCATGATCAACACGCCGACCTGACTCGCGAGGCAGAGGATCACCGCCATCGTCGGGATGTCGAGCCCGAGCATGTACCCGATCGCGAGGAAGAGGACCCACAGGAAGTTGGTGTAGCCCTCGACGCGCTCGCCGTGGTTGAACACCAGGCCCTCGCCGTCGACCCAGTTGCGCGCGTAGCGGAACGAGATGAACGCATCATCCGACAGCCAGCGCAGCTGCCACGCCCAGACGATCGAGAACACGCAGAGCGCCGACAGCGCCACGACAGGCGCCCACTTCGGGAGCTTCAGCTCCTTGTAGTGAGTCACCGCCGCGTACGCGACGCCTGCACCGACCGCGAGCACCGCGATCACCGTGTGATCGGCGAGCGCTTGCCCGTACCGGCTGTGCAGATCGCCGAGCCACGACATGGCCGCACTATAGACTTGTCAGGGGCCGGGGATCGATCTCCACCGTCACCAGGGCCCGACGAGCTCGAGCTCGAGGAGCTGGGCGGGACGGTCGACGTCGTCGGGATCGATCGCCACCCAGGCCTTGCGGGGGTTCGCGGGATCGAAGGCCAAGCCCTCGGCCTTGAGCGAGGCGCCCTCGAAGGACAGCGCGATGGCACGCACTCCGCGGTTGTCGATCACGCCGAGTTGCGACCCGACGACGCGCCCATCGTCGATCGCGTTCGGCGAGGCCTCGGCGGCGGCGAGGTAGAACACGCGCTCGCCGACGCCGATCGCATCGGTGAAGCCGAGCGCCACGCCGTCGGCACGACCGAGGTCGTAGAGGGCCGAGCCGAGGACCTGGGGCGCCCCGGCGAGACCCTCGAGCCAGCGCCCGACGGCCGCGCGATCGAAGCGGATGATCGCCGGACCGAGGTCTCCCGGCCCGGTGTTGCCGCGATGGAACAGCCACAGTTGATCGCCGACAGTCGCGGCGCCCTCGAGGTTGATCGCGTGCCCGAGCTCCTCGCGGATTCGTCGATACAGCGCCGACGCATCGAGGATGCGCGGGGTGAACCCGACGATGGCGATCCGCTCGCGGATCTCCATGCTGCCCGATCCGAACGCCCAGACCTCGTCCCCGATCGCGACGCACGCCTCGAGATCGAGCTTGTCGTGCTTGTTACCGAGCCCGACCTCGAACCGCCGGCGACCGCCCTTGCCGCGGGGCAGCGGGATCGCCGAGACCTCGCCACGGCCGAGCGCGCCGATGAACGCGGTGTCGTCCTGGATCACCAGGAGCCGGCCGCCGGTGAACGCGAGCCCGGAGGCGGCGCGGACGTGAGCGGGGCGATCCTCGTCGGGAGTGGCCTCGGTCGTGTAGCGGAGCTCGCGCGTGTTCGACACTCGAAACGACAGGTCCGGATCGAGTCGCGCCTGGATCGCCTCACGCACCATGGCAGCGTTTGTACTTCATGCTGCTGCCACAGGGACACGGTTCGTTCCGCCCAGGTTTGGCCGGCGCGGTCGGCTGATCGATCTTGCCACCGACGTAGAACCAGGCGCCGTCGCGCTTGACGAACCGCGACCGCTCCCGCTGGACAAACCCACGACCCTTCGTCGATCCGCGCACGATGAACTCGACGATGCCCTTGTCGTCGGCGGCGAGCCCGGCCTCGGTCGCGAGGATCTCGAGCCCTTGCCACTCGGTGTCGCGCGACCACGCCTCGGTCGCCGCACGATCCACGTTGTCCCGCGTCGAGACATCGTGGGTCGCGACCAGATAGTCGATCTCGCCACGGACGTACGCCGCGTACCGCGAGCGCATCAGCGCTTGCGCGGTCGGTGCGAGCTCACCCTCGTGATAGCGCGCGCAGCACGCCTCGTCGGCCGCGCCGGATCCACACGGACATGCCATCTAGAAACACGTCAGGACATCGAACGAGCCCACCGCCGTGATCTCGCCGACCTCGTCGTCGGTGGTGGAGAACTCGTCGAGCGTGCCGGTGACGCGGTCACCGACCGTGGTGATCGTGACCGAGCCGGTCGAAGCGTTGATGTGCGTCGAGCCACCGTCGACGCGCATCGCGGAGATGAAGCCGTCGGTGTACGTGCCGGGGGAGGGCTCCACGCTGAAGAACAGGAACGTGCCCTCGGGGTTGTTGAACGAGAACAGGTTGTCGAGGTTGGTGTCGCAATCGATCTTGTCGGTGCCGAGCTGCACGAGCATGTTGCCCGGCGTGTTCGCGTCCTCGATCACGGCACCGACCACGAAGGGCAGGGTGTCTCCGTCGTAGCTGATCGAGATGTCGCCCTCGATCGGTTCGCCGCTCGTCCCACCGCAGGCTGCGAGTGCGAGTGCCCAGATGATTCGCATGGCCCATCCTAGCGCGGCACAGGTGCGCGAGGATCGGCAGACGAACGTTCAGGCCGCAGCCCGGACAGGCTCCTCCCCGGAGCTGTCCTCCTTCCGGCGGGCCATCCAGGCGCCAAACGCCGCGGCGGTGATGAACATGATGAGGCTGTAGATCGCGGGCGGGACCGACATGCGCTGGTTCTCGAGGACGGTCAGCGCGAGCGTGATCGCGAGGGTGCCGTTGTGGATCCCGATCTCCATCCCGATAGCGATCGCTTGCTTGCGGACCACGCCGAACGCGCGAGGCAGGAAGTAGCCGACCGCCATGCTCCCGAGGTTGAACACCAGCGCCGCGAGCCCGACCTCGGCGAACTGATCGACGATCTCGCCGCGCTGCTTGATCACCGCGGCGGCGATCACCAGCAGGAGGAACGCCGCCGAGATGATCCGCACCGGCTTGTCGAGACGGTCCGCGAGTGGTGCGCGCTTGCCGCGGATCACCATGCCGATGATCACCGGGGTGATGATCACTGCGACCACCGAGAGGATCTTGTCGAACTGGAGAGGGATCGCCTTCTCGGTCCCCATGAAGTGCGTCATCGAGAGCCCGACGATCAGTGGCATCGTCACCAGCGACAGCACGCTGTTGACCGCGGTCAACGTGATGTTGAGCGCGACATCCCCCTTCGCGAGGTGCGAGAACAGATTGGCCGTCGCGCCACCCGGCGACGCTGCGAGCAGCATCAAGCCAACGGCGAGCTCGGCGGGCAGGGCGAACAGGTGGGCAACGCCGAGGCAGATCGCCGGCAGGATCAGCATCTGCGCGGCGAGCCCGACGATCACTGCGCGCGGGTAGATGATGACGCGCTTGAAGTCGGCGAGCTGCAGGCCGAGGCCGAGGCCGAGCATGATGACGCCGAGTGCGATCGGCAGAACCACCGTGGCGATGACATCCCGCTCCATCCGCGCACCTTCGACAAACCGTGCCGGTGAGTCAACAAGATGCGCCCGGGCAGCTCAGCTTTGTCGGACTTCCACCCGGCATCTGGCGCGTTCCCGGCGACGTTGCAACGTCGGCTCCGAAATCAACGCCCTACGTTCTGGGGTCCCCAGGTTCGTCAGGCCTCACTCCGCCGTCTGGCGCGTTACCGGCGCAGTTCAGCCGCTGCCCCGACGAGCTGGGCGCACTACCCAGTCATGCGCGGCTAGCTGCGCTGCAGCAGGAGCGAGCCGAGCGAGTACCCGGCGCCGAACGACGCCATCATTCCGTACGTCCCGGAGGGAAGATCTTCGTGATGGTGCGTGAACGCGATCAGCGAGCCGGCCGACGCGGTGTTGCCGTACTCGTCGAGGATCAGCGGCGCCTCGACACGGGTGGCTTCGCGCCCGTAGATGTACTTCATGATCAGCTCGTTCATCGACTGGTTCGCCTGGTGCAGCCAGTAGCGACCGATCTGCGTCGGTTGCAGGGCATGCTCCGCGAGGTGGTCCGCGATGAACTTGCTCGCCATCGGCACGACATCTTTGAACACGCGGCGGCCCTGTTGATGGAACAACTTGTCGTCGCTGTGCTCCGTGCTCGGATCGCAGCGATCGAGGTACCCCTTGTTGTTGCGGATCGTGTTCGACCACTTCGACAGCATCTGCGTCGACAGGACCTCCCACGCGCCCGGCTTGGCGTTCGCCATCGGCTCGACGACCATCGACACCGCGGCATCGCCGAAGATGAAGTGGCTATCGCGATCCCGCCAGTTCATGTGGCCGGTGGTCAGCTCGGGCACGACGACCAGGGCGCACTTCGCCTGACCGAGCCGCACCGCTTGCACGGCGAGCTGCGTGGCGCCGGTGGCAGCCGAGCAGCCGAGCGAGAGATCGAAGCCGTAGCCGCGCGCGCCGAGGGCGTGCTGCACCTCGATCGCGATCGCCGGGTACAGCCGCTGAAGGTTCGACGCCCCGAGTACGACGAGATCGACTTCCTCACCGCTGCGGCCCGCCTGCGCGAGCGCGACCTTCGCCGCGTTGACCGCGTACTCGGCCTGGTAGCTGAGCTGGTCCTCGGGACGATCCGGAATGTTCGGGCACATCCGCTCGGGATCCATCAGCCCGGTCTTGTCCTGGACGTACCGTTGCTTGATCCCCGACGCCTTGACGATGAACTCCGGCGACGACAAGGCGAGCGCCTTGCGCGTACCGGCGGTGATCTCGTCCGCGTGCTTCGCGTTGTCGCGGGTGACGAACTCGTTGAAGCCGGCGCACAGCTCCTCGTTGGTGAGGACTGGTTCTGGATGCCATACCCCCGCGCCGGTGATCGCGGTTCCCGTGGTCTGACGAGACATAGCCGGCCGAGTAATCCACGAAGCCCGAGCTCTGTCCAGCTAGCCGCCCTTGGCGATTTCTGACTCCACCTCGCTCAGCGCGGACCGTAGGAAACCCGACATCGGGTCGGCCGCGATCGCCATCTTGATCTGGAGCACCGCACCCTTGAGGTCACCGCGGCGGAGGGCTCCCTCGGCCTTGCGGTAGTACGCGATGGCCTTCGAGTTCATCGCCGAGGAGGGACCGGCGGGCGCACCGGGTTTCACCTCGCCCGTCACCGCGCCGGCGTCCGGCATCTTGTTCACCGGTGCGTTGGTGGGTGGCTTGATGTTGGTGCGCGGCAGCCTCGTGGTCTGCATGCGCATCATCCGGAGCTCCTGATACGCGCCGGCGACCCTCGCATACGCGGAGGTCACGACCTCGAGCTCGTCGGGTGACAGCGAGGCGCGGTGGAGATCCGGGTGCGCCATCTTCGCCACCTTGTGAAACGCGGCCTGCGCTTCGTCGAGGCCGGCGCCTTCACGGATCTCTAGGAGGTGATGGGGCGCTGTCGAGCCCTTGTTGACGATCCGATTTGCCCACAACAAGACATCCGTCCTCGCACTCACGGTTCCTCAGCTACGGGCGCGCCCAACACCTGCAAGTGCGCTTCTTGCGCCGCACCCGACGCTTGATCCGTTGCACGTACGTGCAGGATCCCATCCGAATCGACCCGAAACGATACTTCGATCTTGAGCTCGCCACGCCGCTGCGCCGCGAGGTTCTCGAGCAGGAGCGTGCCGAGCGGTTCGTTCTCGGCGTACTTGCGGTTCTCGCCGCGGCAGCAATCGATCTCGACGCGGGTCTGGTTATCGCGCGCCGTGGTGAACACGCGGACCTTCTCGATCGGGATCGGCGCGTTCTTGTCGAGCAGCCGCTCGGTGAAACCACCCGCGGTCTGGATCGCGAGCGTCGCCGGGTTGACGTCCATCAGGATCGGCCGCTTGAGCATCCCCTGCGGTGACATCGGCGGGGGCTGCGTGTTGCCGGGACCCGGTTGCGCGCCCATGCCGACGAGCGTGCTGTGACCGGTGGTGGCGACCGCATCGCGCGCCCCCATGCCCGAAGACACGAGGGTGTTGGTCAGCGATCCGGCCTGGATCGCGGCACCTTGCGCGACCACCTCGTCGGGGTTGATCTGGTTGTTCGGTTCCTTGCGGAACAGCTCGGCGAGGCGTTCGCGGACCAGCGGGATGCGTGTCGACCCACCGACGCACAGCACGTCGGCGATCTGACTCGTCACCAACCCGGCCGCGGTCAGCACCTGGCGCGTCACCTCGATCGTGCGACTGACGTAGCCGTTGACCAGCTCCTCGAACTGCTTGCGCGTCACCGAGAACGGCAGCTTGCCGGTGGTGCCGTTCGGCATGTCGAGGCCGTCGATCTCGCCCTCGGCGGAGTCATTCTCCGAGAGGTGACACTTGATGGCCTCGGCGCCCATCATCAGCTTCATCATCAGCGCCGCGTGCGGGCGTGGATCGATGCGCAGCACGCGGTTGCACTCGGCAGCGAGCACCTCGGCGAGCGTGCGATCGAGATCGTCGCCGCCCAGGAAGAAGTCACCGTCGGAGGCGAGCACCTCGAAGACCTCGCCATTGAGGCGGAGGATCGAGACGTCGAACGTGCCGCCGCCGAAATCGAACACCGCGATCAGCTGCTGCTTGTCCTGGCCGAAGCCGTACGCGAGCGCCGCGGAGGTGGGCTCGTTGATCAGGCGCATCACCTCGAGCCCGGCGAGGCGGCCGGCTTCCTTGGTGGCCTGGCGCTGCGCATCGGTGAAGTTCGCGGGCACGGTGATCACCGCGTCCTTGACCTGCGATCCGAGCTGGCGCTCTGCACATCGTTTGAGATGTAACAGCACGTGGCTCGAGATCTCCGGCATCGTCATCCGGCGATCGCGCACGACCACGATCGGCTGCTGGTTCGGCCCCTCGACGACCTTGTACCGGATGCCGGTCATCGCGAGCTGGACGAGCGGCGCGCGGATGTTCTGGCCAATGAACCGCTTGGCCGAGTGGATGACGTGGTGCGGCTCGGTCAGCCGGAACCGCTTCGCATCCTGACCGACGACCACGCCGCCGCTCGCAGGGAACGCCACCACCGACGGATGGACGCGCTCGCCACGCGGGCCGAGGATGAACTCCACACCCGTCGGCGTTGCGATCGCAGCGACGGAGTTAGTAGTTCCCAGGTCGATGCCTAGCGCGACAGCCATCCCGAAAAACAATTGTGCCCGGGGTCGTACCCCGATGTCGAGGAAACGCCCGGTGCTACGCCAAGGGAGGCCGCAGCATTTACAGCTCTCCTGCTTGCTTGGCTGGCCTTATGTAGGGTTCTGGCCGGTCAGCTGCTTCGCGATGATGCGGCGCTGGATCTGACCGGTGCCCTCGAAGATGTCGTAGATCTTCGCGTCGCGGTACCACTTCTCGACCGGGTGGCCCGGCTCGAGGGCCTCCTCGCCGAGCAGCGTCATCGCGCGCGTGGTCACCGCCTGTGCGGTACGCGCACCGTGCGCCTTGGCCATCGAGGCCTCCAGGACGTTGTCGAGGTGGTGATCCGCCATCCATGCCGCCTTGTGGGCCAGCATGCGCGATGCGGTGATCTCCATCTGCATCTCGGCGAGCTCGAACATGATGTGCTGATGGCTCGCCATCGGCGTGCCGTGCAGCGAGCCGCCGCGGATGCGCTCGAGCAGGAATTCGTAGGCGGCGCGCGCGATGCCGACCGCCTGTGCAGCGACGACGGGGCGGGTGGAGTCGAGCATCTTCTTGGTATCGGCGAGCCCACCGGAGGCCTCGCCGGCGATGCCGAGCATCATGTCCTTGTGGACCCGGCAGTCCTCGAAGTGGACCTGCGCGGTCTCCGACGCGCGGATGCCGAGCTTGGTCTCCTTCTTTCCGGGGACCAGCCCCGGCGTGTCGCGCGCGACGACGAACCCGCGCACGCCTGCGCGACCCGCGCTCGCATCGGTCTGCGCCCACACCACGTAGACCGCGGCGCTCTGGCCGTTGGTGATCCATTGCTTGCTGCCGCGGATCACCCAGTAGTCGCCGTCCTGCTGGGCGAGGGTCTTGAGGCCGGAGATATCCGAGCCGGTGCCGGGCTCGGACAGCGCCATCGCGGCCACCTTGATGTGACCCTTCTCGTCGCTGCCCGCGAGCAGCCTGCGGAACTCCGCCTTCTGCTCCTCGGTGCCCATCCGCGCGACCGGTGAGGCCGCGAGCCCGCTGCCACCGATCGCGAGACAGACGCCGGCGCAACCCCACGCGAGCTCCTCGGAGCCGACGACCGCGAGGCGCGCCATGCTCTTCGGCTTCTTCAGATCGTTGGCGCTATCGTCGACCCCGGTGATCTGCTTGCGGCCGTCGACGATCGACGTCTGCGTCAGGCCCATGCCGGCAGCCGCCTTCATCAGCTCCCACGGCATCGCCTCTTCTTGATCGCACTTGATCGCGATCGGGCGGATCATCTTGGAGGCGAAGCCGCCCAGCATCTGGCGAACGCCCGAGAACAGCGGCGAGTCGTGAAACAGATCCATGACTAGTTGCCTCCGAGGATATTGGCTTTTTCAGCGAGGACACGACCGAGCCGTTCGTCGCCGTAGAGGGCTTCGAACGCACGGGCATCGCGCATCAGCTTCTCGACGGGATAGTCGTTGACGAAGCCGTAGCCGCCGAAAATCTGCACGGCATCGATCGTGGCCTTCGCGACCGCATCGCCGGCGACGACACGTGCGCGGCTCGCCAGATCGAAGGCATCGGGTTGCTGGGTATCGAGCGCCCACGCGGCGTGGAGTGCGAACAGCCGCGCCGTGATCGCCGCGGTCTCCCCGTCGTCGCGGAGGCGGATCAAAGCTTCGAAGGATCCGATCTTCTGGTTGAACTGCACGCGCTCGTTCGCGTAGCTCTTCGCGAGCTCCATCGCCGAGGCGGCCACCCCGGCCGCACGCGCCGCGAGCGACACGCGCGCCCACGCGAGGATCTCGTCGCCCACCACACGAGCTCGCTCGCCGCGCGCGAGCACGTTCCAGCCGTGCACCTGCGTCGTCTCGAGTTGCGCCGTCGCCCACTTCGCGGCGCGCCAGCCCGACGGCGTCATCGCCTCGCGCTTGACGCCATCGGTGGACAGCAGGAACACCGCATCGCGCGCGATCACGAGCACGTGACTCGCGGCGGCGAGCACGGGTGCCGGGCCGAGCCTGCCGGTGACGCGGAGGCCCTCGCCGTCCGCGGTGAGCTCGAGGAGGCCGCGGCTGTCGTGGACGGTGGTCGCGAGGCCGCCCGACGCGAGCGAGCCGAACAGCGACTGCTTCGCGTTCGAGCTGCCCCACTTCAGGGCGGCGAGCGCCGGCTCGACGTTGGTCTCGAGCAGCGCTGCCATCGCCGCGCACCCGCGCCCGAGCTCGTAGCCGCGGAGCGCGCGCGTCGCGTGCGAGTACGCGCCCTCGAGCATGCCGTCGTTGGCCGCCGGGACGGCATCGATGAAGAAGCCGAGCTCGCTCGCCATCGGGATCAGCCGGTCGGGGGCGGCGCCCGCACGGTCGGCGTCGGGACCCCAGCCGCGCAGATCGCGCTCGGCGAACTTGCGGACGGTCTGCACGATCATCGTCTGCTCGTCGTCGAGCTTGAAGTCCATGCCGCTGGGTATAAACCAAAAACAGTCAGCTTGGACTGTCATTTGGTGTTACGTGCGCGTTGCGCAAAATCCCGGCGGATCGCGCTGCCCTACGCCGGAGTCACCGCGCTGCTGGTAGCAGCGCGACGCACGTCGCTGCTCCGCGAGCCACGCGATCGACGACGCGCGAGCCTGGAGCTCGCTGACCCGATCGCGAACGTGCGGCAGCGTCGCCCACACGATGTCGTCGCGGCCGCAGCGGAACCCGCCGCCAGCTGCTCGATCACGGATCGTCGATCGTCCGCAGACCAGCCCTCGCACGGGTCCTCGATGTACAGCGTGTCCTCCACTTGATCTCGAGCAGCATGGTCACGACACCGACCAGCGCACCGATGATCAGGAACTGCGGCGCACCCGGTGGCAGCTTGCTGAAGCCCTCGGCGAGCACCTCGGCGAAGCCTGCGATCTCGTCCGTGATCCGCCCGGAGAAGGGATGTCGGATCGCGAGGCGGGCGAGCTCGATCGGCGCCAGCGTGTTGCGCGCGAGCAGGCGCGCTTGCGTGGCGAGCGATCACGTCGCAGCTCGGAGCATCGCGTTCGCAGCCGGCGATCAGCAGCGCCGGCGATCACACACCGAGGTCTACGGTGCAGAGGCGCTCTATTGCGATTTCTTCAAAGACCACGCTCATCGCCGCTCTTCCAGCATTTCCGCCACCTCGAGCAGGAGGAGCACGAGCCGTTCGGCCTTCCGCTCGTGCTGCGCGGCGCCAGCGAGCGGTTGTCGCCGATCCTGATGACGTCGCTGTGCACGGCGGTCGCGCTGTTGCCGCTGATCGT
>JANNBP010000155.1:0-31972 GCA_031385555.1 Deltaproteobacteria bacterium
TCCGTGACGGCAAGTTCACGCCGCGTCCCAGCAAGAGCGTGGTGCTGACGCCGGCAGCGCAGCGAAGCCCTGACCGAGCTCGCGATCGGGCTCCGTCCAGCGCCGCGTGATGGCGCGTGATCCGGAAATGCGGTGCCTCGAAAGGCGTGGGCGGTACTCGCTTCCGTGACGGCAAGTTCACGCCGCGTCCCAGCAAGAGCGTGGGTGCTGACGCCGGCAGCGCAGCGAAGCCCTGACCGAGCTCGCGATCGGGTTCCGTCCAGCGCCGTCGTGATCGGTGACCAGAAACCTCGAGATCATCAGACGATGGCGGCCTCGAGATCGGCGACGCGCTGATCCGCGGAGGTGCCTCGTCGACGCCCGCTGATCCGCGGCGTGCCTGCGAGCGGCGATCTAGCGTGCCGCTTCAGACCGCCGACGTGTGGTGCAGCGATCGCTGAGGTACGCGTGCGCGTGCAGTGGAAAGTGAGGACCGCTGCCCTCGAGCAACAGCAGCTTGCCGAGATCGCCGCGACGACCGACGAGCCGACCGAGCGAACCGGCGGGCAGGTACTGCCACGTGCGGGCCTCGCGCGTGCCGACCGAGACCTCGGCGAGCACGTCGCGAACGAGCACCACCAGATCGCCGACCTGTGCCGAGAACAGCAACGGCCAGAAGATGCCGAGGCCACCGGAGATATCGTCGACGAAGGCCGCGATCTCGTCCGCCAGCGGCACGGCGACCTCGAGGCGAAGCTGCTCGAGCTCGTCCTGATCGGCACGGCCGAGATGCTCGATCATCGCCGCGAGCGCGGGTGGCACCGGCTTGGCCGACTGGGTGGCCCGAGACAGGCCGGTCAGGAAGCGTAGGCCTTCGGAACCGTTGACCGTGATCGTGGTGAGCATGGCCGGAGGACCGTACTCGGTGGGGCTGACATGTGCCGCTCGTACCCTCATGATGCGCCGGTGGCAGTCGAGAGCGTCCCGCGGTGGCCGTCCCGCATCGGGTCGCGTGGCTGGGTGCTGTCACTCGCGGCGCTGACGGCGGTGGTCGCGCTGTCGATCGACATGAGCCTGCCGGCACAGCCGACGCTGGCGACCAACTTCGACGTCGCCGCCGAGGATGCGCAGCTCACACTCTCGCTGTTCATGATCGGGTTCGCAGGCTGCCAGCTCGTGATCGGCTACTTCGCAGATGCGTGGGGCCGCCGGCGCGTGGTCGCGGGCGGGCTCACCGTGTTCGTGATCGGTGGCATCGGCTGCGCGCTCAGCCCGACGATCGAGATCTTGATCGCGTGCCGCGTGCTGCAAGGCGCCGGCGCTGCCGCGGGACCGGTGGTCGCGCGTGCGATGGTGCGCGATACCCAGCCCGCTGCGCAGGCCGCCGGGATCCTGTCGACGATGCTCGCGGCTCTCGCGATCGCCCCGATGGTCGCGCCGATGATCGGCGGGCAGTTGATGCGCGTGCTCGACTGGCGCGCGATCTTCGCCGCGCTCGCCATCGCCGGCGTCGCCATGCTGACGCTCGTACGCACGACGCTATCCGAGACGCTGCCCGTCGAGCGCCGCACGACTGCCTCGGTGCGTGGCCTGTTCGCGAGCTACCGGCGGTTCTTCGCGACGCCTGGCACCCGCCTTCCCATGATGGTGTTCTGCGCGACCTTCGCCGGTCAGTTCGCGTACATCGCCGACTCGCCGTTCGTGCTCCTCGAGGGCTTCAAGGTCTCGAACACCGCCTACGCGTTCTACTTCGCGTCGACGGCGCTCGCCCTCATGCTCGGCTCGATGACGGGCGGCCGGATGCTGCGCGCCGGTCGCCCGCCGCGGGCGATGGTCGTGATCGGTGGGACGATCCTCGCGTTCGGCGGTGCCTCGCTCGCCCTCTCGACGTACCTCGAGCTCGGCATCGCCGGCTTCATGGTGCCGATCGCGATCTACTTCTTCGGCGCCGGCATCGTCGGCCCGAGCGCGACGGCGCTGACGATGGAGCCGGTCCCCGAGATCGCGGGTACGGCCTCGGCGACGATCGGGTGTCTCGTGATGGTGTCGGGTGCGTTGTCGGGTTACCTGACGACGCGCATCGGCGGTTCGGATCCGGCGGTGTTCTCGAAGGTGATCGTCGTGATGTCGGCGATCGCGTTCTCGCTCGCGCTACTCAGCGCGCGCCGGCGTTAGAATGTTCCACCGATCCAGCCGATCCCCGCCGTCCACTCCACGCGCTTCCGCTTGGAGAGCTTCATCGCGTTGCGCGGCTGGGTCAGCGCGCCGATCGGGCCGACAGGAGCGCCGACCAGGAAGCTGGTCGCCGCGGTCTTGAAGTCGTGCCGGACCCACAGCCAGATCGCGCCGCTCAGGTTGACGATCGTGCCGCCGATGATCGTCAGCCACATGGCCTTCCGTTCCTTGGTCCCGGCAGTCGCGATCGCCTTCCTCAACCGGCGAACGTCCTCGCACGCCTCGGAGGCAGGCTCGGGCACGTGCAACCGGAGCGGGAAGACGAGCCGCGCGCCGAGACCGAGCGAGGCCTTGAGCGCGCCGACGTACGTCTGCTCGCGATACGCCGCGTCGAACTCGCCGACCAGGGCGACCTCCTCGTGAGCGAGCAACACCTGCCCCAGCGTCGCGGCAGCGAAGCTGAGCGCCCAGACGGTGTTCCAGGTCTCGGCCTTGGTGGCCTCGCGCGTCAGGTACGTCCGCAGCTCGCGTGCTTCGCCGCCGCAGTCGGGGCGTGCCTGTGCTTCGAGCTCCGTGTAGAGCAGCGTGATCGCGACGACAACCCAGGCGCGCATCGACGCAATCTACGATAACCCACGCGCCGAGAGCTGATACCGTTGCGGCATGATCCGTCATCTCCTTCCCCTGTTCGGTCTCGTCGCGTGCGGTGGTAGTAACGGCGATGACGCGCCGACGCCGGACTCGCCGCCCGCTGCGCAGATGATCACGCTCAGCGGCACAGCGCAGACGATCTCCGCCGGAGGCACCGACCCGACTCCGGGTGTACTTGTCGAGGCGTTTCGGAACTCCGCCGACACCACGGTGGTCGTGTCGGCGACCACCGACGCGCAGGGTAACTACACCTTGATCGTCGAGACCAACGGCACGGCGCTCGACGGCTTCCTCAAGGCGACCAAGTCCGGGCTCCTCGACACCTACCTCTATCCCGACAAGCCGCTCGGCGAAGACTTCGATCGCGCGTCGATCAACATGGTGGCGCAGAACACGCTGGACATCCTCGCGGGTTCGCTGTTCTGCAATGGCAATCAGGACGGTGCGAAGGGCGTGATCGCGGCGCTGGTGTTCGACGCGGCAGACGCACCGATCGCAGGTGCAACGGTCAACGCGAGCCCGGCACCGACGAGCGTTTGCTACAACGGCGCCAACGACCTCCCCGATGACGCAGCAACGGCGACGGCCGCCGATGGTATCGGCTACATGTTCAACGTCACCGGCCAGGTGACCGTGAGCACCACCGTCACAGGCACCACCTACCCGAACCACAAGGTCACCGCCCGTGCCGGCGCACTGACGACGACGCTGTTCCGCCCATAAGCAAAAAGCCGGCGAAGTTCGCCGGCTCTTTGGTTCATTCGAAGTTTCGAATTAGATCACGCGAACGTTCTCGGCGCGCGGACCCTTCGGGCCGCGACCCTCGTTGTAGGAAACCTTCTGGCCCTCGCGGAGCTCCTCGAAGCGAGCACCCTCGACGGCGGACATGTGGAAAAACATGTCGGTCCCCGAACCGTTCTCGATGAAACCAAAACCCTTGTCAGTCAAACGCTTGATCGTACCTTCAGACATCGTCGAAATCTCCCGCTAATCGCTACGTCCACCCGCAAGGCCAAAAAGCTCAGCACCGAGAGTGGGACGCGGGGTCTATGTGACGGGCAAACGGCCCGCTGTCGAGCGTTAACTGCAGCCGGAGCCAGAAACCCGCACTTTTCAGCCTGACGAGGCTGTCTCAGCGCGCGGTCGGCCCGAAGTGCATTCGGTGCTGCGCCTCCGCGAACCTGTCCTCCGCGAGCGGCTCGCGCTTCGACAGCGAGACCAGGATCCCGACGAGGAACGACAGCGGGACCGTGATCACCCCGGGGTTGCGTAGCGGGAACACGGCCTCGTAGCCGAGCAGCTCGTCGTACACCGTCGGGGACAGCACGATCAGCGCCAGCGTGACGACCGTGCCCGTCAACATGCTCGCCACCGCACCGCGCGTCGTGAACCGCTTCCAGGTCATCGACAGCAGCAGCGCCGGGAAGTTCGCGCTGGCGGCAATCGCGAAGGCGAGCCCGACCATGAACGCGACGTTCTGCCCCTCGAACACCACGCCGAGCACGATGGCGAGCAGGGCGAGCCCGATCGTCGCGTAGCGGGCGATGCGGAGCTGGTCCCGCTCCTCGAACTGGTTCTTCTTGATCGCGTGGCCCCACAGGTCGTGGGACAGCGCCGCGGCACCCGACAGCGTGAGCCCGGCGACGACGGCGAGGATCGTCGCGAACGCCACGGCGGAGATGAAGCCGAGGAAGCCGGTGCCACCGAGGGTCTCGGCGAGCAGGGGCGCGGCCATGTTGCCCTTCTCGCCGAACAGCTTGATGCCATCGCGCCCGACCAGCGTGGCGGCCCCGAAGCCGAGGATGAACGTGACGAGGTAGAAGAAGCCGATCAGCGAGGTGGCGATGCCGACGGAGCGCCGTGCGGTGCGGGCATCGGGCACCGTGTAGAACCGCATCAGGATGTGCGGCAGGCCGGCGGTGCCGAACATCAGGGCGATGCCGAGGGAGACGGCATCGAGCGGGTTCGCGACCTGCTTGCCGGGTGCGAGCACCGACGCGCCGTACTGATCGCGTGCGGCGGCGAACAGGTCGAGCGGGTTCATGTCGTAGTGGGCGAGCACGAGGACGGCGAGGAGCGTGGCGCCGACGAGGAGCAGGCACGCCTTGATGATCTGCACCCAGGTGGTGGCGATCATGCCGCCGAACAGCACGTAGAGCAGCATCACGCCGCCGACGATCCCGATCGCCCAGCGGTACGGGATGCCGAACATCAGCTGGATCAGCTCGCCGGCGCCGACCATCTGCGCGATCAGGTAGAACGCGACGACGGTGAGCGTGCTGATGCCGGCGGCGACGCGCACCGGGCCCTGCTCGAGGCGATAGGCGACGACGTCGGCGAACGTGTACTTGCCGAGGTTGCGCAGCGGCTCGGCGATCAGGAACGTGATCACCGGCCAACCGACGAGCCAGCCGACGGAGTAGATCAGGCCGTCGAAGCCCGACAGCGAGACCATGCCCGCGATGCCGAGAAAGCTCGCCGCGCTCATGAAGTCACCGGCGAGGGCGAAGCCGTTCTGGACCGCGGTGATCTGGCCGCCGGCGGCGAAGAACTGCGAGGCATCGCGCGTGCGACGCGCGGCCCACCAGGTGATCACGAGCGTGATCCCGACGAACACCAGGAACGAGGCGATCGCGGTGACGTTCGCCTCACCGATCGAGCTGGTCACTGGCGCTCCCGGAGCGTGGCGATCGCGGCGTCGTAGTGCCGATTCGCCCACCGCACGTAGATGGCGGTGAGGATCGGCGCGAGCACGATCACCGCGGCGCCGAGCACGATGCCGAGGCTGACCCGATCACCCGCGAGCAGCTGCCCGACCGTCGGTTTCGCGAACGCGACCAGCAGGATGAAGCCGAAGTACGCCGCCATCATGATCGCCGTCAGCAGCGCACCGAGGCGCCAGCGGCGGGCGACGATTCGTTCGAGCTCGGCGTCGGTCATGGCCGGAGTATCGCCCCACTTCAGCCCAGGTCTGCGTCCTTCGCGCTTCGCGCTTCGGAGGTCATTCTCAGACGGGATCCCCGGCTCGAGAGCTCGCCACCCCGTCCTCGCCAGTCCGCTCGTGTCGGATCGACACGAGCGAACGTTGCTTCAACGATTGCAGCTCGGCAGCGTGGTCGAGTTACAGGTCGGCGGGGTCGCGCCGGTGGCCACGGCTTCGACCCACGCGACCACGTGCTCGATCTTTCGCTCGAGGACCGTGTCGTGGGTAGCCAGGGTGTCGCTACAGATGTCGGGCTCGATGCCTTCGGCGCGCAGCTTCGCGACATCGCACGCGGCTTCGCCGGCGGCCGGCATCACCTGATCGCCGAGCCCCTGCGTGATCAGCACGCGCGCGCCCTGCGGATCGGCGTGGACGACGTCGGCGACGAGCCAGTCGTGGAACGCCTTGCCCAGACCGGTGCAGCCCGGCGTGCCATCGATACACGCGAGCACCTCGAGGCGAAACGTCTCGTCGACCAGATCCTCGAGGCGCGGCTGTTGCGCCCCGAGCGCGCCGCCGAGCGGGACCGTGCACAGCGAGTTGATGCTGGAGATGATCGAGTCGCGCTCGTCGGCGGGAAACGCCTCGCCGCCGGTCATCCCCAGGCGATTGATCAGGAAGCCGTAGTGGCGCAGCACGGTGACCGTGGGTGGAGCGAGCCCGGCGAGCCCGGTGAGGCGCGAGGGATTGCGGAGGACATCCTCGTACGAGAACGACCGGGTCGAGATCGGCCACTCGGGCGCGATCGCGGCGACGGCCTTCAGCGTGTGCGCGCCGGTGATCGCATGCTCGAGCGCCTGGCTCGACAACACGGTGCCGCCGCCCTGGCTGTAGCCCGCAGCGCCGATGGGCGCTCCGACGAGACCGGCGGGCTCGAGGGCCGCGGCGGCGAGCGCGCCGTCGAACAGCTGCTGGGCGGCCTCGTGGTTGTCGAGGTAGCTGTGCGTGCCCTCGGGCCCGAGCCCGGAGAAGTCCGGCATCACCGCGATGAAGCCGCGCGCCGCGAACGGCAACGCGAGGTTCGCGCCGGGCAGCGCTTCCTTCGACGGCGCGCACGCATCGGCGAGGCCAGAGGTCGAGCGCCCGATCAACACGATCGGTGCGGGCAGCGCGCGCGGCACCGCGGGTAGATAGATCGTCGCGGTCGTCATCGTCGCGGCGCCGTTCGAGTGCGAGGTTCGGTACGCGACCTTGACGGCGCGCACACCGGTCTGCGCGACCACACCCTCCGCGCCCTGATCAGCCATCCTGGCTTGCACCGCGGCCTGATCCAGCAGCTCGCCGAGCGAACAGTGGACGAGCGTGCCCGCGGCGGCAGGGAGCTGCGCGGGGAGCTGATAGATCGCGTCGAGCTCGTCGGTGCACGTCGGATCCGTCGTCCACACGCCGGCGGGTCCGTCGGGTTCTGGCGTTGCCGAATCGGGCGTGACGTCGTCGTCACCCGCAGGCGATGGTGACGAGCCACAAGCGCAGACGACCAGTGCCGCGAATCCCCACTTCACGCACGAACAATCGTGCGGACGCGGCGCGGCGTCGAGTCACTTCACGCGACCGGACGCAGGTGTTGCGTCCGTGTGATGTCGCGGGCCTGTAACGATCAGGGTGGCGTCGGACCACTAGAAGTCGACCTACGTGACGATCTGGAAGCAGCCGCGCCGACCGGTCACGAGTAGTAGTTACTCGGCTTCGGGCTTCGCCGCCGGCGGCTCCGGCTCGGGCTTGTTGATCGCCGTATGGATCTCGAGGCCGGTGACACCGGACTCGAGCAGGCACACCGCGAGCTTCTTCGCAGCAGCCGCGGCCTTGGGCTCGTCGGCCTTGACGTTCTTCGCGTCTCCGAGCTTCGCGAGCTCCGCGAGCACGGCCTTGCCGCACGCCGCGTCCTTCTTCGAGGCGCACTCGCACGCGCGCTTCTCGAGCCCCTCGACCTCTTCGGTGACGTCGCGCTTGCACGCGATCAGCAGCAGCGCAGCGAGAGCAAAACGCATCTAGGACTTCGTAACACGGTCGTCGCGCGTGAACCACCACGCCCACAAGATGAACACGAGCTGGAGCGGCAACCGTGCCCACAGCGCCCAGGTCGGGACGGGATCCTCGCCGAGCGGGAGGTCGTTGAGCGCCATGTTGACGTTCGCCGGGAACACGGCGAGGAGCAGCAGGATCAGGCCCCACGCGGCGAGCTTGCGCGTCGCGGGCAAGATCAAGCCGAGCCCGCCGGCGATCTCGGCGATGCCGGAGAGGTAGACGAGCGCGAGATGCGCCGGTAGCACGTCGGGCATCATCCCGAGGTACGGCGCCGGGTTGATGAAGTGATTCGCGCCGGCACCGACCATGACGATGGTGAGGAGCCAGCGCAGGACGAGCTTCAGCATCAGAACGCGTACTGCTTGAAGAACTCCCACTCCAGCTGAGTGGCGCTCGCCTTCTCGGGGCACGAGTAGATGCCGGCGCTCGCGTTCCCGCCTGCCCAGCAGTGACCCATGTTGGCGAACGTGCAGAGCTCGACCTGACCGTCGGCGGGGCAGCCTTCGTAGTGGAAGCAGGTGCCGCCGGTGACGGCACGCGAGGTGGTGGTCAGCGAGCAGCCGTTCTTCACAGCCCACGCATCGGCGGCGGGCTCGGTGGCGATCACGGGCAGCGCGCCAGGGTCGTTGCAGCCGGCCGGCACCAGTGGATCCGCCGAGCCGTGGAAGATGATGATCGGGCGCCGGTCGTTGGTGCAGTTGTCGAGATCGTGCGTCCCTCCCGAGGCCGGTGCGACGGCGCGGAAGTCGCTGCGCATGCAGCCGATGTGATGCGAGAAGTACCCGCCCATCGAGAACCCGGTCGCATACACGTGGTCGAGATCGACGCACTGATCCTCGGCGATGTCGGCCTTGATGTGATCGAGCAGCGCGAAGTCATCGCCGGTCGCGTTGGGTGGAATGCCCGAGAACGTGGGGCACACGTTGCTGCCGACGTTCCACGGGGCACCGAACGAATCGGCGCCGCCCTGCCCGTCGGGAAACGCCAGCGCGATCCCCTCAGCGTCGGCGATCGCCTGGTAATCGGTGATCTCGTGCATCTTGTCGCCCGACATCGTGTAGCCGTGGAACACCATCACCAGGGGGATCGGCGTGGTGGCCGCGGCGCGCTCGGGCAAGTAGACGTGATAGGTGCGATCGAGGCCGGCGACGGTCGCCTCGCGCGTGGTGTAGCCGCGTTGACCGGCGCGCAGGCCACAGGTGCCGGCATCCAATGGCACCGGCGCGTCGGCGACCGGCACGTCGACGACGTCGTCCCCGAACGGTGTGGCGTTGCTACCGCAGGCGGCCAGCACACCTAGAACAACGACCGACCGGAACACGGCGGTCAATGTGCCCAGGACTTGAATCTGGAGCAAGGACCTTTTCATCTCATCCGGCCGTGGAAGACCTCGCTCCGATGCCCATCGACCGTTTCCGTACCGGCGAGGACCTCGCCGCTGCCCTCGACGACGTCCGCGCCTCACCGCGCGATGCCGGGGTGATCCACCTCATCGTGGCACGTCCGGTCAAGAATGAACGCCTGGTGCTCGAGGCCGGGGTGATCGATCCAGCGGTCGGCCTGGTCGGTGACTGCTGGTCGACCCGGACCAGCCCGAAGCGCAAGGTGCCGAACCCGAACGCCCAGCTCACGGTGATGAACATCCGCGCGCTGCGGGCGATCTGCGATGAGCCCGACTGGGCGCTCGCCGGCGACAACCTGTGTGTCGACCTCGACGTCTCCCTGGCGAATCTTCCCGCCGGCACGCGGTTGCTGGTCGGCGACGCCGAGCTCGAGGTCACCGCCGATCCGCACACCGGCTGCTCGAAGTTCACCAAGCGGTTCGGCAGCGAGGCGACGAAGTGGGTCAACTCGAAGGAAGGGCGCGCGCTCAACCTGCGCGGCATCAACGCCAGGGTGATCCGCGGCGGCGCGTTCCAGCGAGGCGATTCGATCCGCAAGGCGTGACATGCTCGACGGATGCTGCGCATCGCACTCGTGCTCGGAATGCTGGTCGCCCCCGTCGCTGCTGCGCCCGATGCGAAGCAACTGGCCAAGGCTCGGGTCACCGCCGCCGAGAAGGTGTTCACCGGCACCCTCGCGTTCTTGAAGTCCGGTCGCGCGATCGCGGAGAGTGCGTACACCTGGTCGGTGCGCTGGCTCGATGCCGAGCTCGCGAACGGCAAGGCTGCGAAGGTCGCGTATGCAGAGCACCTCGCGCGGATGACCACGCTCGAGACGGAGCTCGCGAAGGCGGTGCAGGCCGGTGCCGCGAGCACCATCGACGGTGAGTCCGCGAGCTACTTCAAGCTCGAAGCCGAGATCTGGGCGCTGCGCAACAAGCGCTAGTTGGGCCGTCGCCACGCATAGCCCTGCCCCTTCACCGACACGATGATGGCCGGCTTCTCCGGCTCGCGTTCGATCTTCTTCCGCAGCGTCGCGATCGCCATGTCGACGGAGCGCGTCTCGATCTCGGGCGACACCCGAAACACGTGCTCGAGGATCTCCTTCCGGGAGGCAGTGCGCTCGCGATTGCGATGCAGCCAGCGGATCAACTCGCCTCGCAAAGGCGACGTTGGTCGTTTCGGGCAAGTCACGTGAGCGCATCCTCGAGAACGCCGATCGCCAACCGCGAGACACGTACGCGATAGCACGCGCGCCTCGCAACTCTCGATCTCTCCTCGCAACACGCGAAGCGCCGACGCTGGCACGTCGGCTGCTCTAGCTGTGTTCATGAAGAAGACCACCGTCACCGTCACCGACCACACGATCGATCTCGCCACGCTGGACACCGTCACCGGCGGAACCAGTGACAACGCCATCGCACCACCACCACCTCCGCCCCTGGCCCGACCCGGGATGGGGGCGCTCGCAGCGGCGGGAGCAGTGGGCGGTGTGCTCGGGGCCGTGGCGAGAGTGCTTCCGTTTCCCCGTCCGTTCCCCGGGCCGAACCCGTTCCCGCGCCCGCGGCCCCTCCCGAACCCGATCCCGCCGCTGGGAGGTGAATGAGCTGGAAGTGGTTCGCACCGCGGAGCGCGGCAGAACCAGGGTGACGGCGCGATCGTCGTCAGCTCGAACGTGACGAGACCTCTTCACGTTCGAGGTGACCACGATCGCCCGCCGAGTCCGGCCCACCGAGCAACTCCGTCGGGAGTTGTACAGGGGACGAGGACGCAGGCCTCGGCGGGCGTTGGTTGGTTTTTGGAGTATGTTCCCGCCATGAAGAAGCTCGTTCTTGCAGTAATGGTGCTGTCGACGATCGCGTTCGTCGCGCTGCGCCGCGGTGGCCACGACACCGCGACCACCGAGGCTCCCGTCCTCGATTCCAAGCTGGCGCTCGACCGGATCTGGATCGACCACATCCCGCGCAATGATCGCGACACGTTCCAGCTGTTCGTCGCCATCACCGAGCAGCCGGTCGGCATCTTCCAGGCGACCTCGCAGTGGAAGGGTCAGTACGAGCTGTTCCAGTACGAGGCGAACGGCGACGAGCTCCGCCTCCACTTCGGCCAGACCGGTGACAAGGAGAAGGTCAAGGCGGTCGCCACCAAGTGCAGCGAGAAGGGGATGGACTACTGCCTCGAGCTCAAGGGCGCGAGCCGCGGCGTCAAGCAGTACTACTCGATGGAGGACTGGATCATCGACGGTCGGATGGACACGCTCGACCACATGCGCGCACGCATCCAGGACAAGCTGCAGACGCCTGCTGCCGACGACTGAGCCCGGCTACTACCGTGCGGAAGTAAATGTCGCGCGGGCTGGTTTCGCGTAACCGCGATTTTCGTCGGCTGTTCCTCGCGAGCGTGATCTCGCTCGGCGGGGATTGGTTCTCGTTCGTCGCCGTCGCCGATCTGGTAACCGAGATCACGGGCCGGCCCGGCACCGCCGCGTACGTCTACGCGGCGACGGTGCTCCCGGTGTTCCTGGCGTCGCCGATCGCCGGCAAGCTCGCCGACCGCTTCGATCGCCGCAAGATCCTCGTCCTCGCGGATCTGTTTCGGGTCCCGGTCGTGCTCTCGCTGTGCCTCGCCGCCGCGTGGAGCAGCCTCCCGCTCGCGGTGATCTCGATCATCCTGCTCGGGGTCGGCGCGAGCTTCTACGATCCGATCGCAGCGGCCGCGACCCCGAACCTCGTCGAGGACAGGGACCTGGCCACCGCGCAGGCGCTGATGGGCATGGTGTGGGGATCGATGCTGCTCGTCGGTGCCGGGCTCGGCGGCGTGGTCGCCGAGGTGTTCGGCCGCTACACCGCGTTCGCGATCGACGCCGCGTCGTTCCTGGTCTCCGCGGCGCTCGTCGCCGGCATCGAGCGACCCATGCAGCAGCCGCGTCCCGACACCGACGATCGCGGACGCCTCCGCGACGTCTGGGCCTACGCGCGCAAGGATCGGCTCGTCGGGCGCCTGCTGTTCGCGAAGGGTGGCGTGTCGTGGGCGAACGGCATCGTCGGGCTCCTCCCCGGGTTCGCGCACGGCAAGTTCGCCGGTGTTCCGCTCGCCACCGGGCTGCTGTTCGCGGCGCGGGGCCTCGGTGCGCTGATCGGTCCGTTGCTCGCGCGCCTGTTCGCGGGGGCCACCCCGACGCCTCGCGCGATCGTGATCTTGTGCGCGATCTCGACGCTCGGCTACGGCGCGTTCTACGCCGTGTTCCCGCTCGCCGACTGGTTCTGGCTCGCGCTGGTGCTCGTCGCACTCGCGCATCTCGGCGGCGGCGCGCAGTGGGCGTTGTCGACGATCGGGCTGCAGGCCGTGACGCCGGACCACCTGCGTGGTCGCGTGATGTCGCTCGACTACGGGCTCGCGACGCTCGGGATCGGAACCTCCGCGCTCGTCGCCGGTGCGATCGCCGACGGTGCGAGCGAAGCGCTGTCGACGTGGGTGCTCGCCGCGGTCGCGGGGGTCTACGGGACGGTCTGGCTGGTGTGGAGCTGGCCCGTCGTGCGTCGCTCCTAGCCGTTCTCGCGGCGCGCTTCGGCCATCAGCGCGAGCAACGAGATCGCGAGCACGAACCGCGGATCCATCGTCGACTGATGGATCTCGACGTTGAACTCCTTCGTGAAGAACCGGAACACCTGCGCGATCGACGCCACCGGCTGGTTGTTCGCGAAGATCGCGTGCTTCGAGGTCAGCCACGGGAAGAACCGCCGGAGCACCGATGCACCTTGCTCCTCGGCGTAGCCGATCTCCTGCTCGTTCGCATCGACCACGATGAACTTGTCGCGGAGGATCGATTTCAGGCCCTGCTTGCGAACCGAGCCGAGGAGGGCACCGGAGCTCGCATCGGTGATCTCGTACGTCAGGTTGAGCGCGATGACCTGCTTGGACTTCACCTTGAGGAGCGGCCGGGTCTGGGCCTCGTCCTCGTAGACCATGAACTCTTCACGCAGCTTGAAGAGTGGGTGCTTGATGTACATGATCAGCTGGCCGTCGGCGGTCCAGACGCGGAACACGCGCTCGAGGAACGACCAGAACTTTCGCTTGATGACGTAGTGGCGTTGCGTGGCGAGCGAGACGCCGGCGACCTCACGAACGAGCTCGGTGGACATGGGGGGCGTTCGTACCATGTTGGCTTTCACGGCCGCAGTCTCGGAATCCTACGGCGTGGGTGTAGGGAGCGATCGCCCAAGCTCGCGAACTGTCATCGAACTTGCGTGGCCCTACCGTTGCAAACCCACCGGTTTGGGAGATTCATGCTCAAGCCACGACATGTCGTCTTGCTGTGCCTCGCGGCCTGCAACGAGACCCACCGGGGACAGCAGCCGATCGGTGGCGCCGTCGATACCGAGGCCGAGATCCAGCGCTATCTGCGCCACGCGTACCTCGACCTCAACGGCCGCGCCCCGACCGATGCCGAGCTCGCGTCTGCCACGACGCGGTTGCAGGGGGCCGGCAACACCTCGGTCGCACGCGGCGAGCTCGCAGCCGAGCTGGTCGCCAGCTCGGAGTTCTCGACCGTGTGGATCGAGGAGCTCGAGAACTCGATCTTCGGCGGCAACACCCTCGAGGAGCAGTACGACCTCGTATGCGGCATCATCCGAGGCACCGACCCCGCGTGCTTGTCGTGCAGCCTGGCTGATTCGTGCGCGTGCCAGTGCCCGACGCTGGTGCCGTACAACGCCGAGCGCGCGAACCTCCGGCTGACGCCGATCGAGTTTGGCGATGGCGAGCCCAGCTCCGCGCTCGAGCGCCGCTACGCCGCCGCCGCCGGCTATTTCGTCCTCACCGGATCTCCCGAGGCGCGCGTCCGCACGCTGTTCGACGACTTCATGTCGCGCCCCGCCGAGGCCGACGAGGTCGAGAACGGCCGCGCGATGATCTTCGGTGCGATCCTCCCCGATTCGCCCGCGGGGCTGCTGTTCCATCGCTACGGCGCGTCGTACGCGGACCTCGTCGACATCGTGTTCTCGAGCGAGATCTATCGCGAGTCCCTGGTGCGCCGGGTGTTCGAGCGCTACCTCGCGCGCTCCGCAGCTCCCATCGAGCTCGCGCACTTCACGACCACCCTCGATGCGACCGAACCCGATCTCCGCGACATCGTGCGCGCGGTCGTGTCGTCGCGGGAGTACTTCGAGCAATGAGAGCATTCCTCCTCGTCCTGGCGTTCGTCGTCGGTTGCACCGAGACCTACGACTACCAACCCGCTACCGCCGGCGAAGCCGAGGGCGGCGGTCGCGAGCCGCGCGGCAAGAACTCGAGCCAGTTCGTGCGCTCGGTCTATGCCGATCTGCTCGGCCGCTCACCGGAGTCATTCGACTTCGTCCTCCAGTTCGAGGGCGCCGAGCAGTTCCGGATCCCGCTCGACGAGGAGGCCCAGCTGGTCGCCGTCCTCGACGGCATCGGCGACGCGCAGCCGATGAGAAATCTGGTGACCAACGGACTGCTCTCGGGCGACGAGGCCTCGCTCCCCGCGAAGGCCGACGTCGTGCCCCGCGACTACATCCGCGAGCAGTTCCGCAAGCTCCTCGGCCGCGAGCCGAACCCGTACGAGCTCCAGCTGTTCGTCAACGAGTGGGAGTCCGATGCTGCCATCGGTCCCAAGGCCATCATCCGCGCGATCGTCGGGTCGCGCGAGTACCAGAGCCAGTAGGAGCCTGCCATGAACAGACGAGGATTCCTTCGTGGTGCGCTCGCCGGACTCGGCGCCGCGGCTGCGTCATCGATGCTGCCGCGGTTGATCAAGCAATCGCACGCGGCCGGCAACGGCAAGCGCGTCATCATCGTCGGCATCGGCGGCGGCTTGCGGATGCGCGAGTCGCTCGGCATGGCCGAAGGCGCGACGATGCCGAACCTGTTCGGTCGCACGCCGATCGTCACCGGCTTCGGGGTGTCCGGGGTGCAGCCCGAGCCGACGATCGCGCCCGAGTACGCCGCGGTCGTGCGCCCGATCCGCCGCCCGACCGTGCGCGCCACGCCCCTCCACACCGAGGGCACGCTGATCACGAACTTGCGATACGGCGACAACTCCGGCAAGGCGCCTCCGGGCCACCTGCAAGGCCACGGTTGTCTATTGTCGGGGTTCTACAACCAGCTCGAGAACCGCGCCGACGCACGCCTCCCGGTGCCGACCATCTTCGAGTTGCATCGCCAGGCCACCAACATGCCGGCGTCGGACACCTGGTACATCTCGCAGATCGGCGGCTTCTATCGCGCGCTGATCGCGAGTGGCGCCGCCGGCTACGGCAACCCGTACGCGGGCGTCTACCTCCAGCCCCCGGGCGTGATGTCGCCCGTGGTCCCGCTGATCACCAGCGGCAAGCGCACGCTCAACCTGACGCAGGCGAACCCCGCGCTGCCCGCGATCCCGATCGACAACGTCGAGGAAGCCGCGGTCGGTCGCATGACCCGCGCCCTCGACGGCAACACCGCCGACTTCGGCGCAGCCGAGACCAACGTGCACCTGTCCTCCGTCGACAACGCCGCGATCCAGGCGCACCTCGCCGAGATCTACTCGGACACCACGTACGACAAGTTGTTCTCCGATAGCTTCGGCATCGGCGTCGTCAACCAGGATCAATCGCTCGACGGTACGCCCGACGCGATCACGGTCTTCCACGCCGAGCGCGTGCTCGCGAAGTTCAAGCCGTCGGTCATGGCGATCACGCTGCTCGACGTCGACGCGTGTCACTCCGACTTCAACGGCTACCTGCGCGGCCAGCAGATCGCCGATGCGTGCGTGAGACATCTATGGGACTTCATCCAGGCGGACAGCGAGCTCGCCGCGACGACGACGATGATCGTGTTGCCCGAGCACGGCCGCCACTTGTTCTCCAACGGCAACAACCCCGACAGCCTCGGTCGCTCCGGCATCGATCACGGCCAGGGCGACGACGGCGATCGCAACGTCTGGATGCTCGCATTAGGCCCCGACATCAAGGGGAACCAGGTCCTCGCGCCGACGGGGGTCCAGCAAGCAGGCCGTGCACTCCCGCAATACGAAACGATCGATGCGGTGATGACCGCGATGAGCGTGCTCGGTCATGACGCGAAGCTGGAATCGGAGCTCGACGCCGTCGGCGCTCGTCCCGGCCTCGTGATCGGGGAGGCATTGGTATGAGGATCTTGCTGTTCACGTTGCTTGTTGCCTGCGGCAGCGACGACACCACCGAGCCACCGCCGGATGATGTCGAGGACATCGACCCGCTCGGCTCGATCACCAGTGAGGCCGCCCCTGGCTCGCTCGACGATCTACACGAGCGCATCATCTCGCAGCGCTGCTCCGGTCAACCCGGGCTCTGCCACAACGGACAGTTCGAGCCCAACCTGTCGACGCCGGCGCTGACCTACGCGTACCTCGTCAATCGTCCGGGCATCGAGAAGTCCGATCGGTTGCGCGTCAAGCCCGGCGACTCCGCGTCGAGCTTGTTCATGGACAAGATCAAGGGCATCAACGGCGTCGCGACGCAGATGCCGCTCGGGGCCGCGCCGCTCGAGGCCGCCGACGTCGCGGAGATCGAGGCGTGGATCAACGCTGGTGCCCTGCGCTCTCCCGACAGCGATCCGGCACCCCAGCTCAACAACCCGCCGCGCCGTCCCGAGATCGCAATCTTCAACACCAGCGGCACCCGGCTGGATGGTACCGGTCCGGTGCGCGTCGCGCCCGGCACCACGCTGGTGCTGCGCCACACGGTGCAGGACTTCGAGACCGAAGACTCCGCGATTCCGTTCGCGGCGCTGATCCTGAGCCTCGGCGACAACAACGATGTCGTGCTGAACGCGGCGGCGCAGGAGGATCAAGAGCTCGGCATCACGAGCTTCGACGCCGCCGGTCCCGACGGCAAGGGCGACAAGCTGAACTACAAGTTCACCTGGACCATCCCCGCGCAACTCGACGTTCGCGACACCACCACGCACGCGATCACGCAACGCGCCGCGGTCGGCCAGAACGTCACCATCGCGGCGGTCTACGTCGACGGCTCGACGCCGAGCATCCTCGCGATCGACTTCTCCACCTCGCAGATCGAGATCCGATGAACAAGCTCCTCGCTCTCCTCGTCGCCATCGCCGCCTGCGGTGGAGACGACCCGAATCCGACCGCGACCATCACGGCGGCGACGCCGGAAGCGCTCGCACCCGCCGACGACACCCGCGACGACCTCACGATCACCGTGCGCTACGACGACGGCGACGGTGATCTCGGAGACGGCCTCGCCGAGATCCACGACTGTCGCGCCGACGGGCTCGTGACCGAGCTCCCGATCCCGGCGATCGCGCCCACCGGCGTGGCCGGCGAACGCATCACCGGGACGCTCGAGCTGCACGTCAACGACGTCGGCGCGATCGAATCGACGGCGCTGCCCGAGGCCTGCGAGGTGCTCGGCGTCGCGGAGCTCGCGTCCGCGGAGACGGTGTTCTGCGTCGTCCTCGTCGATGCGGCGGGCCATCGTGGCGACGGGGACTGCACGGGACCCATCGCGATCGAATAAGCTCTGCGCGATGCGCGCGCTCCTGTTGTTGCTCGTTGCCTGCCACTCGCCGAGCCCGTTGGATGGCGACGTGGCGACCGCCTCGGAGGCGCTGCAGTGCCGCGGCACACCACCGTTCTCGGTGACCATGCCGGGGTTGACCGGGACGACGACCTCGCCGCTGCGCCCGACCAACACGTTCTCGATCGTCGCCCGCGATCCGGTGACCGGAGATCTGGGTGTCGCCGTGCAATCGCACTGGTTCTCGGTCGGCTCGCTCGTGACCTGGGCCGAGCCTGGCGTCGGTGCGGTCGCGACGCAGTCGTTCGCCGAGCCGTCGTACGGACCGAGAGGGCTCGCGTTGATGCGCGAGGGTGCGATCGCGAAGGAGGCGATGGACCAGCTGGTCGCGCTCGACAAGCTGCGCGATTCGCGACAGCTCGGCTTCGTCGACGCGCAGGGCCACGCGGCGACGTTCACCGGCGCGAAGTGCATCCAGCACGCGAGCGGGTATGCCGGCGCGGGCTTCGCGGTGCAGGCGAACTTGATGGCGAACGATCGCGTGGTGCCGGCGATGCGGGCGGCGTTCGAGAGTTCGAAGGGTGATCTCGCCGAGCGCATGCTGGTGGCGCTCGAAGCGGCCCAGGAAGCGGGCGGTGATATTCGCGGCTGTCAGTCCGCGGCGATCCTCGTCGTCTCGGGCAAGCGCACGCCGAATGCGTGGGAGGGCAAGAAGCTGGAGCTGCGCATCGAGGATCACGCGGCGCCGCTCGTCGAGCTACGCCGCCTGGTTCGTCTCGCACGCGCGTACGACCTGCTCAACCGCGGCGATGCCCTGCTCGAGCAAGGCAACGTCCCCGGCGCGAACGAGGCCTATGCCGCAGCGGGTGCGCTCGAGCCGGATCATGTCGAGATGGCGTACTGGCAAGGCATCACGTGGGCGGCGCGCGGCGACTTCGCACGCGCCGCGCCGTTCCTGAACAAGGCGTTCACCGCGGATCCTTCGTGGATCGAGCTGGTGCGCCGGATGCCGGCCGCAGGTCTGCTTCCGGATGCGGCCGCCGCCGAGAAGGCGATCGAGGCCGGCAGCAAGTAGCGCTTGCGAGGTCGGGAACGCGGTTCATGCTCAGCGCGTGAGGGCGGTCGATCTCGAGGACGACCTCGCGTGGGAGCTGGCGGTTCCCGCGCGTGCGCGAAGGTCGACGATCGCGCCGCGACTCGCATCGGCGTTCGGCAACGGCGTGCTCGCAGGGCTGGTGCCGTCCGCGATCGTGCTCGTCGCGTACTTCCTGCAGCATCGCGACGCGGATCTGCCGTGGGTCAAGATCGCCTCGATCCTCGCGGTCTATGGTCCTGGCGTCGGCGTGCTGCTCGCGGTGGCGTGTGAAGCGCTGACGATGGCGACCGATCGGATCGCGCGCGCGGGTTTCGGCCTGGTCGCGATCGCGAACCCGGTCACCGCGTGTGCGCTCGGCGGCGTGATCGCGGGCATCGCGCCCGGTGCGATCGGCGTGATCGTGTTCGGCTCGTATCGCGGTCCGTTCGTCGGCACGGGCCTGATCGCGTTCGGCTTGATCGCCGGGTCGGTGATGGTCGCCGTGCCGCTCGCTGCGCGTGCGCGGCGGGTGCGGCAGGCTCCACGCAATCGGCTGGTGATCGGTGCAGCCACGGTGATCGCGACGCTGATCCTGTGCGCCGTCGCGGCGGTGATCGCACCCGTGATCGTGGGCAGCGCGTTCGAGGAGGCGCGCTCCGGGATCGAGGACTACGGCGGGTTGATCGGCGGCGTCGCCGGGGCGATCGCCGGCGGCGTGGTCGGCGTGTTCATCGGCATCGTGATCGCCGTCGGTCGATCGCTCAGAACGAGCGCGCGGTCGAGATCGCATCCCAGAACGCGCACCGCTCGGCGTACAGGCCCGTTCCCGTCGTGATCGTGGAATCGAGGATCAGGTGCTGATCGGTGGCGAGGTCGTACTCTGGCCACGCCACGTCACCGTCGGGTGAGCCCGTGATCGCGAAGCTCGTCCAGTAGCGCTGCATCGCATCCGCGACCGCTTGCCCGCTGCCGACCTTGCCGAGCGGAAACGCTTCGGGAGGCGCGTTGAACAGGAACGGCAGCTCGGAGCTGTGGAACACGCCGAGATCGTCGAGGAACGGGTCGTCGAGCGCGCGCTCGAACGAATAGACGTAGGTCGCGGCACCGGCGGCGGCGACTCCGCGGGCGGTCCGGCGCGCGGGGCACGCGAAGAACGAATCCCCGGTGACCTCGGCGAGCGCGCGATTCGCGTTCGCGAAGCTGGCGACCGGATACTGCGCGACGATCGCGTCGACGTTCGCGGCACCGAACCGGCGAGCGACCGCGTCGCGGTAGTCCTGTTCGCCCTGCACGGTGGCGGCGAAGAACACCGAGTGAAACAGCGTGCCCTCGTCGCGATTGGTGCCGAGGAGCAACGGGCGTGGCTCGAAGTCGCCGGCGGCGAACACCTCGCGCAGCGTGATCGGCAGGACCAGCCCGTCGACGTTCGGCAGCGTCGACACCATCGTCCTCTCGTCGGCGTAGAACGGCCCACCGGGATCCTGCTCCGAGCGCGGTGGGACCTTGGTGGCCTCGCGGAGCTCGTCGTCGGTCTTGTCGCGGAGACAGCCGATCGCGTCACTCCCCGTGCACCCGAGCGTTTCGGCGATCCGCGCACCGGCGAGCTCGGCCTGCGCGAGCGACGGCTCGGGGATCGTCGAGGCGCACAGCCCGCTCTCGCTGATCGCCGCGCGGAACAGCTGCTCGCCGCGCGGGAACGCGTAGTGGACACAGGTCGAGAAGCCGCCCGCGGACTCGCCGAACAGCGTGACCTGCGCGGGATCGCCGCCGAACGCAGAGATGTTGCGCTGCACCCACTGGAGGGCCGCGCGCTGATCCTCGAGCCCGTAGTTTCCCGACGACGGATACGCAGGATCCTCCGCGGTCAGCTGCGCGTGCGCGAGGAAGCCGAACGCCCCGAGGCGGTAGTTGAGCGTCACCACCACGACGCCGTAGGTCTCCGCGAGATACCGGCCGTCGTAGTACGCATCGCCGCCACTGCCGAACAGGAACGCGCCACCGTGGAGCCACACCATCACCGGCAGCTCGCGACCTCGCTGCGGGACCCAGACGTTGAGGAACAGGCAGTCCTCCGCACCGACTCCCGTCAGCGAGAGCGCTTGCGGGCACTGCTCACCGACGTGCGACGCGTCGTGGACGCCCTCGATCGGCAATGCCGGCTGCGGCGGCTTCCAGCGGAGCTCGCCGATCGGTGGTGCGGCGTACGGGATGCCGAGGAAGGCGCGGGTGTCGCCGGCGACCACGCCGTGGATCGTGCCGTTCTCGAGCTGCAAGGTCAGCGCGTCGGTGTTGTCGCCGCACGCGACCAGCAGCACCAGCAGCCACTTCACGGCGTGGGTCACGCGGACCGCGCCAGGGGATCGCGGAACCGGGCCGCGATCACCTCGCCGTAGGTCACGCCTTCGCTGGAACGCCGCGAGGACCACCTCGAACCACGCGAAGCGAGCCATCCGGGGATGGTAGTACGTCGGAGGTGGCGAAGGAGCAAACGACCTCGCAGTCGACCACGACCACATCCGAGGAGGACGCTGTCGTCTGCGCGGTGTGCGAGCACCGCATCACCTCGCGCGACTACCGGATCGAGAGGATGGGCGCGCACGAGCACACGTTCGTCAATCCCGGCGGCGTCGTGCATCACCTCGGTTGCTATGCGCTCGCGCCGGGTGCGGTCGAGAACGGGGCACCCCAGGATGCGTTCTCGTGGTTCCCGGGCTGGAGCTGGCAGATCGTGTCGTGCGGACGCTGTCGATCGCACCTCGGCTGGATCTACCGTTGCGCCGCCGACAAGTTCCACGGCCTGATCACCGCGGCGCTGCGCTGACAGGGGCCCACGTAGGCCCCAACCTCTCACCTCACTCGTTTGCTTTCAGCTCGATCCAGGTCTGCCTGCGAGGCAGGTTACCGACTGCACCGTAGGTGATTCCGAGAAATCGTCAGGCGCGCGTGAGGACCCGTAGCGCTAACGCTCACGGATTTCTACGCTTCGATCCATGGGGGTGATCTCGAAGAACGTGCTCGAGAACGGCGAGTGGTGTGCGCCGACGCGTGAGCTGAAGGGCTCGAAGCTGCTCGAGCTCGTTCATCAGACGCGCGAGATCATCACCGACAGCGGCCGCGCCGACGCCGTCGAGGTGACGCCGCAGGATGACGTCGTGCTGCTGGTCAACCGCAAGCCCGCGGAGGCGCCGGTGGAATCCCCCGTGCTCGAGCGCAGCGCGATCCCGCCGATCACGCTGCTCGCCGACGGTTCGCCCGCGAGCTACCCCGTGTACCGCGACACGCTCCGCCCGGTCCGGCTCGCGGTCGCTGCTCTCGTTTCGCTCACTGCGATCACCGGCGTGGTGTTGTTCGTGCTGATGCGCTGATACCGTCGCGGCATGGACCTGGACATGGTCGAGGTAGCGCGCCGCGTGCTCGCTGAAAACGGTTTCGAACCCGACATGCCCACGGGCATCGCGAACACGATCGAGGACCCGGCCTTCGAGGCCGAAGACCTTCGACACCTGCCGTGGTCGTCGATCGACAACCACGACTCGCAGGATCTCGATCAGATCGAGTGTGCGGAGCGGCTCGCCGACGGCACGATCCGGCTGCGCATCGGCATCGCGGACGTCGACGCGTTTGCACCCAAGGGCTCGCCGATCGATCGCCGCGCGTACGCCAACACCGCCTCGCTCTACACCGGCGTGCGCGTGTTCCCGATGCTGCCGCTCGCCCTCTCGGAGGATCGCACCTCGCTCCTCGAAGGCGGCGAGCGGCTCGCGATCATCACCGAGATGGTCGTCCAGCGCGATGGCTCGCTCGACGACAAGCAGACCAAGATCTATCCAGCCCGCGTCGAGAACCACGCGAAGCTGGTCTACGAGGACGTCGGCGCCTGGCTTGAGGGCAATGCGGACGCCAGGCCGCTCGACGGCATGGCCGATCAAGTCCGGTTGCAGGACGAGGCGGCCCAGACGCTGCGCCGCCGCCGCTACGAGCTCGGTGCGCTCAACTTCGAGACCATCGAGGCGAGGCCGGTCGCGAAGGACGGCAAGATCGTCGACCTCCAGATCGTCCACAAGAACCGCGCGCGCGAGCTGATCGAGGACCTGATGATCGCCGCCAACGGCGCGACCGCGCGCTACCTCGAGACGCGGGGCTGCTCGTCGATTCGCCGCGTCGTCCGAGCACCGAAGCGGTGGCCGCGCATCCGCGATCTCGCCGCCGAGCTCGGCTATGACCTGCCCGAAGCACCCGATGCCGGGGCGCTCGCCGATTTCCTCGAGGCACGGCGCAAAGCGGATCCCCAGCGGTTCGGCGATCTGTCGCTCTCGGTGGTCAAGCTGATCGGCCCCGGCGAGTACGCGTTGCAGCGCGCCTCGGATCCCGACACCGGCCACTTCGGGCTCGCCGTCGATGACTACGCGCACTCGACCGCACCGAACCGCCGCTATCCCGATCTGGTGACGCAGCGTCTGCTCAAGGCCATCTCGTCGCAGCAGCGCGTGCCGTATAGCGACGACGAGCTGCTCGCGATCGCCGCGCACTGCACCGAGCGCGAGAATGCGATCCGCAAGGTCGAACGCCAGATCCGCAAGATCGCCGCCGCCGTGCTGTTGACGCCGAGGATCGGCGAGACCTTCGATGCGATCGTCACCGGCGTCGCCGACAAGGGCACGTTCGCGCGCCTGCTGCGTCCACCCGCCGAGGGGCGCGTGGTGAGTGGCGAGGAAGGGCTCGACGTCGGCGATCGCATTCGCGTCAGGCTCGTCGACACGGCGCCGCTGCGCGGCTTCATCGACTTCGCCGCGATCCGCCGGTGATGGTAGCCTCGGGTATGCGGGTCGGGTTGCTGCTGGTGGTCGGATGCGCGAGCCGCGCGAGCCCGCCGCCGGAGAAACCACCCGAGCCCTACATTCCCGTCGCGCTGCCCGTCGAGCAGAGGCTGACCGTCGCACCGGCAGAATCCTCGCTGACGGCCGACACGGTGCTGGCGGCGATCTCGTCGAGCTACCTGACGGGGATCAAGCGCTGTTACAAGGAGCGGCTCAAGGTGGATGCCGAGGCGCGCGGCAAGGTGATGCTGGCGTTCAAGGTCGACGAGCACGGCAAGACCGGCGAGCCGGCCGCCAGCGGGTTCGAGCCCGGCGTCGACGCGTGCATCACCGCGCAGATGCCGAGCTGGACGTTCCCGATCCCGAAAGACCAGGACGGCGAGCCGACCGAGGCGACATTTCGGGTCGTGCTGCAACTGGTGCCGGAGTGACGCGACGCCACGCCGCAACCTGCGTCCGGACAGCTGTTCCCATGCGCTACCTCGCAGCACTCCTGATGGTTGCAGCCTGCGAGAAGTCCGGTCCCGTCGAGACCACGCCGGGGGTCACCGAGCCGACCGCCGGGCCTGTTGGCCCGAAGCCGATGGTCATCGACGCCGCGGTCGCGACACTACCGAACGACGCCGAGAAGATCGCCGTGGCCGAGGCCGCGCCCAAGCCGCTCCCGAAGCCCGCGAACGACATCGCGATGCAAGAGGCGGACGCGCTCGCGATCGCGAACATGTTGACGGCGGACGACTCGCAACAGGGCGACATGACGGCGCGGCGACCGGGCTCCGATCTCGGCACGCAGATCCATGACGTGCGCGACTCCAGCAAGGTCGCTGTCGGTGGCGGAGGGCGCGGTGGCGATGCCAGAGTCGGCGGGGTGGGCGAGTCAGGAGCCGGGATCGCTCCACGGGAGCCCGTCGACAAAGGGCCCTCTGGTCGCGTCAGCATCAGCAAGAAGCAGGCGTTCGACGACACCTCGCTGACACCCGACGCCGTGCTCGCGAAGATGCAGTCGGCGTACATGGCCGGCATCAAGCGCTGCTACAAGAACTACCTGAGGAAGGATCCGTCGGCGCGCGGCAAGATCAACCTGACATTCACCGTCAACGAGACCGGACGTGCGATGGCGCCGAAGGCAGCGGGCTTCGCGGCGGAGGTTGACGTCTGCCTCTCCGGCATCATGGCAGGCTGGCGATTTCCGATCCCGAAAGACAAGGACGGCGAGTCGACCGACGCCGCCTTCGCGTTCGACCTCCAGCTCGTGACCGACTGAGCCGGGCAGTCCACGGGCTTGACCGAGTACGCTGGGCGCTTGGAGCGCGTGCTCGCCGCGAGAAGCGCGTCGACCAGGCGCAACGACGGTCCGCGCGCGGACTTACAGCACATGTTTTCGAGATCGCCGCGCCTGATCGTGCGTGGAAGGGAGAGTCACCCAACTCGGAGAATTCAGATGACTCGCCTACGGTTAGCGTTCGCCTCTCTCGCCCTCTCCCTCGGTGCCTGCGCGGTTACCAGCGCCCATGCCACGGTCCCCACCAACCCGATTTCGGTGGTCGAAAAGCAGACCGAAATCGATCGCGCCGCGTTGCGCGTCAAGCTCGCCGAGCGCCGCGCCTCGACGTTCAAGAACTTCCTCGCGTACCGCGACGCGATGATCTATCCGGTCAACGAGCTCCCGGGCGGCGGCTTCCGCCACGTCTGGATCGATCGCGCCGGCAACCTGTGCGCTGCGGCGACGCTGATCAGCAAGGACTGGGGTCGCGAGGCGGCCACGCGCGTCGGCAAGACGGACGTCGAGATCAAGCTCGCGACCGTCAAGCGCGGTCCGGTGCTCGACTGGATGCTGACCAGCGGCATGACGCGCTCGGAGCTCGTCGCGATCCAGTTGCCCGGGGACACCTTCGAGATGAGCAAGCGCGACGTCGAGATCAACCGGATGTACTCGATCTACGTGGATGTCGAGCGCCAGGTGCGCTCGCTCGACGAGCAGAACCTCGACCTCGCGGTCGACGAGCTGATCAAGCACCCGGCGCTTGCCAAGCAGCTGCTCGACGGCAAGGTCGCCGGCCCTGGCCATTTTTCGCCCGCCCGCAATTTCGCCAAGACCGCTGGCTAGCCGTATGCTCGCCGCGTGGCGAGGAAGAAGTCGACCGACGACGACGAACCCAGTGGACTCGAGTTCGTGTTCGGCGACATCACGGTGACGTGCACCAACGTCGACCGGATCATGTTTCCCGATAGCGGGATCCAGAAGTCGGAGATCATCCACTACTACTTCACGGTCGCCGACTTCATGCTCCCCGAGATCGAGCAACGCGCGATCTCCGTCGAGCGCTACACCAAGGGCATCGACTCGAGCGGCTTCTTTCAGAAGCACTATCAGAAGCACTATCCCGAGTGGCTCGACAAAGCGGAGCTCGGGACGAAGACCAAGGTGGTCTATCCGATCATCGATTCGACGGCCGGGCTGGTCTATCTCGCGAACCAGGGCTCGATCGCGTTCCACATCTGGACCAGCAAGCGCGATCAGCCGGACTACCCCGACCTGCTGGTGTTCGACCTCGATCCGCCCGAGGGTCGGTTCGATCTCGTGCGCGACACCGCGCTGATCTTGCGCGAGCTGTTCGAGGAGCTCGGGCTGCCACCGTTCGTCAAGACCACCGGCAGCAAGGGGCTGCACGTCGTCGCGCCACTCGACGGCCGCGCGACGTTCGGCGAGGTCTCGCAGTTCTGCAACCGCCTCGCGAAGATCCTCGTCGCGCGCCACCCCGACAAGGTGACGGTCGAGTTCTACAAGAAGGATCGCAAGGGCCGGCTGTTCCTCGACACACTGCGGAACGCACTCGGCGCCACGTTGATCGCACCGTGGTCGCTGCGCGGTCGGCCCGGGGCACCGATCTCGATGCCGATCAGCTGGGACGAGGTCGAGGATCCCGCGCTCGCGGCGAACGGTTTCAAGCTGCGCGACGTCAAGCGCCGCCTCGATCGCCACGGCAATCCGTGGGAGAAGTTGCGCGCCAGGCCGGCCTCGCTCGACGACGCCGAGGCAGCGCTGGACCGCCTCGAATAGCGCTCTAAAGTCGCTGACATACGCAGCTGTCGTGATAGCGTCGATCCCGATCATGCTCGGCGCGGCGATCGGGAAGTTCCGAATCCAGGCTCGGCTAGGCGCCGGCAGTTTCGGCGAGTCCTGGCAGGCGGCTCACGACGAGACCGGTGGGCTGGTCACGATCAAGCTGTTTCGCCAGGAGATCTCGCAGAGCCCGATCTTCCTGCAGGCCGTCGAAGAAGCGCGCGCTCTCTCGAGCGTCTCGCATGGCAGCATCGCGCGGATCTACGACGCGAACCACCTGCAAAATGGACAGGCGTACATCATCCGCGACTTCGTCGATGGCGAGTCGCTGATGCAGCGGATCGCATATGGCCGTCACTCCACCACGCAGCTCGCCGACATCATCGAGCAGACCGCGAATGCACTGGTCGCCGCTGCCGCGCGCGGCGTGATCCACTGCAACGTCAAACCGAGCAATCTGTTCATCGTCAAGGATCCGGATCGCGCGAGCGGCGAGCGCATCGTCGTCGTCGATTTCGCGCAGGGCAAGCTGATCACCGCGTTCCCCACGCTCGGTCATCCGGGCTACATGGCGCCCGAGCTGGTGCCCGGCGCGAAGCCCGAGTGGAGGATCGACGCGTACGCCCTCGGCTGCATCGCGTTCGAGCTCGGCTGCCAGCGCCCGGTGTTCCTCGGCGACTCCTGGGACACGGTGCGCAACAAACACGTCAAAGACATGCCGCCGAACCTGCGCTCGTTCGTGCCCGATGCGAGCGCGAGCCTCGATCGGTTGATCGCGCGCATGCTCGAGAAGAACCCCACCGAGCGCCCGAAGAAGATGCAGGACATCGCGAAGCTGTTCCAGCTGATGGTCGGCTACGAAGCGCCGCTCGGCGAGACCGTCAAGGACTAAGCCTTCGAGCCACGCGGTTGTGGTCGCCCAGCGGATCAGCGTGGCGAGCTGGTACCGCCGCATCGATCGGAAACTACGGGCTACAGTGCCGGCGTGCTCGTCACGCTGTTCGATCCGCAGCCGGCCTCGGTGCCGGAGCGCGTGCCGAGCCCGTTCGCGACCCCGCGGGATCCCCTCGCGATGCGGGCGATCGAGGAGCTGCGCCGCTCGCTACCTGCGGCAGATCTCGCCTCACCGGGCAACGGCAAGATGTTCGGTGTGCTCGTCGTCGCCCTGCCCGACGGGCGGATCGGCTACCTGCGCGCGTTCTCGGGGATGCTCGGCGGCACGTGGTTCGTCGACGGGTATGCACCGCCGGTGTTCGACTACGCCCGCCGCGAGGCGTTCTGGCCCGCTGGTGAAGCGGAGATGGCCGCGTTCGATCGCGCGCTCGCGGAGCTCGATCTCGCCCCCGTGCGCGACGAGCTGGCTGCCCTCGACGACGCGCATCGCAGCTCCCTGGCTTTGCTCGACGAGGGCCATGCGGCCAACAAACAGGCGCGTCACGCGTCACGCGCGACCGCGGATCCCGAGCTGCTCAAGCTCCTCGCTCGCGAGAGTCAGAGCGACGGCGCCGAGCGCAAGCGCTTGCTCGCTGCGCAGCGGGCCGAGCGTGCCCCGGTGGTCGAGCGGCAACGCGTGCTCGAGGACGAGCGGCGCGAGCTCGAAGCGCGCAAGACGGCCCGCTCTCGCGACTTGCTCAAGGCGATCCACGACACCTATCAGCTCGGGAACGCACGTGGCGAGACGCGCTCGCTGCGCGACCTGTTCGCACCCGCCGAGCCGCCCGGCGGTGCCGGTGACTGCGCGGCACCCAAGCTCCTCGCGCAGGCCTATCGCGAAGGGTTGACGCCGATCGCGTTCGCCGAGGTGTGGTGCGGTGCGCCGCCACCGACGGGAGATCGCCACGACGGCACGCTGTATCCGGCGTGTCGCGGCAAGTGCGGCCCGGTGCTCACCCACGCGCTCGCCGGGCTCGCGACCGAGGCCTTGCCGATCTTCGGACTCGCTCCGTCGACCGAGCCGCTGTGCATCGTGTTCGAGGATGCGTGGCTCGTCGTCGTCGACAAACCGGTCGGGCTGCTGTCGGTGCCAGGCCGCGGCGAGCAGCTGCGCGATTGCGTGCAGAGCCGGCTGCGCGAGCGCCATCCCGCGCTGCTCCTCGCCCACCGCCTCGACCTCGACACCAGCGGGCTGTTGATCGGCGCGAAGAATCTCGCCACCTACGGTGCGTTACAGCGGCAGTTCGAGGAGCGCCGGATCGACAAGCGCTACCTCGCTTGGGTCCATGGTGACGTCGGTGGCGACGAGGGCACGATCGCGCTCGCGCTGCGCGTCGACGTCGATGATCGACCTCGGCAGATCGTCGACCCGGTGCACGGCAAGCCCGCGATCACCGCCTGGCGCGTGCTCGAGCGAGCAGGCAAGCGCACGCGCATCGCGTTTTCCCCTCACACCGGCCGCACGCATCAGCTGCGCGTGCACGCGTCGCATCCGGCCGGGCTCGACGCGCCGATCGTCGGAGATCGATTGTACGCGCGCGTCGCCGAGGACGAGCCGCGCATGCTGCTGCATGCCGAGGCGGTGGCGTTCACGCATCCGCAGACGAACGAGCGGATCGCGCTCGAGGTGAAGGCGCCGTTCTAGAGCTTCAATTCGAAGCTATCCGGGCTGCGCGAGGTTAGATTTCGTGCGACTCCCCGCCCGCCGCACCCTCTGACCAGTACCTCCCTTGTTGCTTCGATCAGCCCTCCTCGCCCTGACCCTACTTCCGACGCTGGCGCACGCGCAGGCGTACGACGATCCCGAGACCGAGCGCGTGCTGTGCAAGCTCGACGGCAGCTGCCCGAAGACGCCGGATCCAGCATCTCCCGCATCA
This sequence comes from Deltaproteobacteria bacterium, assembly GCA_031385555.1. Lineage (GTDB taxonomy): Bacteria > Myxococcota_A > Polyangia > Haliangiales > Haliangiaceae > JABFXX01. The sequence goes on from JANNBP010000155.1 coordinate 29,481, forward strand.
CCCACAGCTGACGCGCCGGTGGAGCCGCCACCGGTGGTTCGCAAGCGACCCAGCGGCCTCGCGCTCGCGCAGAGCGCGGCCGTCGTCACGCTGACGATCGAAGCAAGCCTGGGGGACGGCGCCATCCTGAAGCCAACCTCGATCGCACCGGACATCTCCTACGGGCTCACCGATCGCGTGACGCTCTCGCTCGTTCACTCCGGCTTCGCGACCACCGGGTTTCGCGGCAGCGCGGGCGGCGGGCCGTGCGTGACCGGTGAAGGCTGCGCGCACGTCTATAACAATGCCGGCGCGGAGGCGCTGGTCGACGTGGTGCGCGGGCCGGTGTCGCTCGCGGCGGTCGGAGGTGTGCACGTGCTGTCGTTCGATCCGCTGCTCGTCGACGTCAAGCTCGGCGTCCAGGCCTCCTATCGCGTCGGCGCCGTCACCGCGACGCTGTCGCCGAGCGTGTTCGTCGGCGTCACCAAGCGCGATCAGAACGAGGGTGCCGTGTTCGCGCCGGCCACCGTCGGGATGCAGGTGACGCGGAGCTGGTTCGCCGCGGTGGGCGGAGGCGTGGCCACGCCGCTCGACGATGTCGGTGGTGGTTGGACCGCGCGGCTCGGCGTGATCGCGCGCTACCGGATCGATCGCGGCCTGTTCGTCGCGGGCTCGCTGTTCCTACCCAAGCTCGCGGGCGGATCCGCCGTCGACGACACCGGCCCTGGCGCGCGCGTCGCCAACCTGTGGTTCACGTACAACCACTAGCCTCACTCGCACGGCGGGTGCGCCGCCGTCATCGCCGCAAACGTGTTCTGCGTGGTCCCACCGCAGCGACATGCGATCGGCTGGTCCAACGCGTCCACGCAAGCGACCTCGGTATCGACGAACGATCGCTCGGGCACGCAGTCCATCGACAGGTCGAGGACGTCGTTGCAGTTGTCGCCGATCGACAGCCCCGCCGTCAGCTGGGCGTAGCCGACCAGTGCCATCTGACACGCCCGTGCGTCGGTGGGCAGCGCGTCGCCGAACACGAACCCGAGTTGATGAGGGAGGCAGCTATCGGGCACCACGTACGTCATCCCCGGCGAGCCCGCCCAGTACGTCGTGGTGAACACCAGCTCGACGTGCGGAACCGAAGGCTCGACCTCGACGACCTCGACCGGGAACTGTGCGAGCCCCCGACCGATGCACGCCACCGTGCTCGCCCACGTCGCGTCGTCGTGCGGATACGGCTCGAGGTGCAGCGGGCCGTCGAGGAGCACGCTGTGATTCGCGAGCGCGTCGTCGAAGGGACCGGTGTCGTAGTCGCCACCCGCGCGCTCGAGGAACAGCGTCGACGGCGTACACACGGCATCGCGGGGCACGGACTCGTTGCCACATCCGACCAGCAGGACGAGCGCGACACGCACCCGCCCAGTGTACGTCAGTGGTGCCCGTGCTCGACGGGTTTCGCGTCCTTGGGCGGATAGAAGAAGTCCCACGGCCTGCGCAGGAACCGCCGGAACACCGCGCCGGGGAGCGAGGTCTGTTCGCTGCTCGGCACGTCGCGCGCGCGGAGGGCGACGATCAACGCGAGCGTGAACGACACGCCGAAGTTCAGCAGCCCGATCACCGCGATGCCGACGCACGCCCAGACGAACGGCCCGGTGCCGAGCGTCTCGACCCCGGCCGCGCTCGTCGACAGCGTGAGCGAGCCGGTGGACAGCGTGATGTGGCGAACATCGAGTGGAAGCCCGAAGAACTTACCCATGATCGGCACGAACGCGAGCATCACGCCGAGCGACACCGAGCCACCGAAGCCCGCGGACTGCCGCTCGATGAAGCGCGCCCAGCGATCCATCCGCGCCTGCCCGACGCGCTTGCCCCAGCGGTGATGGCGAATCGCCTCGGGCAACCGGCGATAGACGACCCAGTTCTCGAACCAGCCGGCGAACAGGCTCGAGGTCCACAGGATCACGCCGGTGAGGAAGCCGTAGAAGATCGTTCCGGAATGGAACGGGTTCGGGTCGAACGACTTGACCGTCTTGATCGCGGCCGCCTCGTCGAGAAACGAGTGGCCCGTCGCCGACGCGTACAGGAAGTCGAACAGCAGCGACGCGACGATCACCGCCGACACGTTGCCGATCGCGGCGGCGAACTGCGAGCGCGCGATGCGCGCGATCAAGGGCACGAGCTCGTCGAGCCTCCCTGGCCCGGAGCGGTTGCGGATCGTGCCGGCGAGCGCGGCCGCGGTCATCGACGGCTGCTTGGTGGCGAGCGTGAAGCCGAGGAGCTGGATGACGAGGAAGCTGCCGGCGTACAGCAGCGACGCCATCACGCCATCGATCAGGAGCGGGAAGTGGCTCCACTTGATCAGGAACTTGGCGGTGGCGGTGCCGGCGGTGACGACGCCGCCGCCGGCGGCCGACGCCATCATCTTGCCGTACTCGCGCCGCGACGATCCCACGACGGCTGCGCCGCCATCGCAGTCGCCGTCGCGCGACGAGTTCCTCGCGCTGCTGGGTGTCACC
>JANNBP010000180.1:0-2889 GCA_031385555.1 Deltaproteobacteria bacterium
GAGGCAGACCACCATGTCGATGCCCTGGGCCTTGAGCTCGGGCAGCTTCGCGACGAAGCCGGGAAGGTGCTTCGCCGAGCAGGTCGGCGTGAACGCGCCGGGGAGCGAGAACATGACGACCTTCTTGCCGGCGAACAGCGCGGCCGGGTCGACGTCGGAGCTGCCCTCCGGGGTGGCTTGCTTGATGGTGACCGAGGGAACTTTTTCGCCAACGCTGATCGTCATGGCGACGGCTTAGCACAAGCATTCGCTGCGAGCGCGCATGCGCGGTGAAACCTGGTGGGATCCGAGAGCAGCACGGTCTGGGCGACGACGAACGAGACATCGCGGCACAACTTCGACGCCCCGGGGACGTCGATCGCCGCGCCACACGCGGGATCGATCCGGTCGACGCGCCCGCGAATCACCCGATCGATCCCGGCCAGCGCGAACCAGCGCTCGCCGTCGCGGAAGAACACGGCATCGATCGGCGTGGCGCCGGCGGTCGCGACCTCCGATGGAAACAGCACCGGCACCAACCACCGCGCCCGCGCCTGGCCGAGCGTCAGCTCCGGATCGCCGGCGAAGTGCTTGCGGGTCGCGATCGCACCGCTCCACGGTGCCACCGCGAACGCCGCGGCATAGTCGTCGTAGAGCGGCCGGAACTCCGGCACGATCACGCGATCCCAGGTCGCGCGCTCGAGCTTCTCGACCTCGTGGCGCTCGAGGTACGTGGCGAGGTCTGGCGGCGCGCCCTGACAGCCGAGCGCGAGGACGAACAGCCACCTCACGACGGCGGCGTGGCGAACCGGTTCGGGCGGCGCGGCTTCGGCGCGTCCGGATCGATCACCTTCGGCACCGGCAGCGGCAGGCCGAGCAGCAACTTGATCGCGACCGACGCGCACGTTGCCCCGAACACCGACGGCACGAACGCCACCGAACCCTCGATCCGATTCTTGTGAGCGCAATCGTTCATCCCGTTGGTGCCGCCCGGGCAGACGCACTCGAACGCGCCATTGTCGTACGCGAGCCCCTGTGGTGCGATCGGCATCTCCTCCGAGTACACCGACCACACACCCACTGGCTTGGTGCAGTCGAGGTCGTGCTTGCGGCGGAGCGTACGGCGCAGATCGCGCGCGAACGGATCGACGCGCGTGTCGCTCAGGTCGGCGACGCGTACGGCCGTCGGATCCATCCGCGCGGCCGCGCCCATCGCCGACACGATGCGCAGCTTGTCGCGGACCGCGGTCGCGATCAGGTGCATCTTGGCCGCCATGTTGTCGATCGCGTCGACGATCACGTCGGGCTCCGGCACCAGCAACCGCGCCGACGTCTCCGCGCTGTAGAACTCGCGCCGCGCCTCGATCTCGGCGTCGGGGTTGAGGAGGCGGAGGCGCTCCGCCATCACGTCGACCTTGCTCTTGCCGAGCGTGCCCTTCATCGCGTGGAGCTGACGGTTGACGTTGGTGACGCAGATCCGATCGTAGTCGACGAGGATCACGCGGCCGACGCCGCTGCGGACGAGCGCCTCCGCGGCATGCGAGCCCACCCCGCCGATGCCGAACACCGTCACGGTGGACGTCGCGAGCCGTTCGATCCCGGAGTCACCGATCAGGCGGGCGGTGCGATCGAAGCGGCGGTGCGTGGACATCGCGCGCATTCTTCACTCAAATCACGCAACGGCCAAGCCTGATTTGTCCAAGCGTCGGCGACGACGTACGACAGAACCGCGGCGACGGCTACAGTGCGGCTTGGCCGACGTTGAGGGCGCCCCAGGTCGACGTCACCGGCGCGACTGTCCAGTCCGCGGTGCGGTTGAGATCCTGGTCGTTGAGGCGCTGGATCGCGCTACCGGCGGGCGTCGTCCCGGTCGCACCGAGGCCGCCGACCGAGTTGATCCGGAACACGTCGTCCTTGTACTCCGCGAGCGCCGGGTCCCACTGGTTCGCGGCACCGACCAGCTTGGCGGCTTCCTCGGTCCCGGTCGCGGCGGCCAGGCCGGCAGGGTTGTCGCTGACGAACACCGCGTCGATGATCGCGTTCGCGTTGTCGCGGAGCGTGAGCACGTTGTCGGTCGCGACCAGGCCCGCGTTGTTGTCGGCGACGTAGAAGTCGAACGCGGTGTCGAAGTTCCGGGAGAACGTCGCTGCCGGCTGCCCGTTGTTCGCCGTCGTCTCGTTGACCGCACCGCCCGGGTTGCAGGTGGCAGCGGTCGCCGCGTTGGCCGTGTGGACGATGATGAAGTCGTTCTTCTGGACGATGAACCCGGCAGGGAAGGTGATCGACAGCTCGTCGTTGCCGGCCTTGCCCTCGCGCTCGGTGAGCTTGAACCCGGCCATGCTGCCGGCCTCGATCACGCGCAGCTCGATCAGATCGCAACCGGTGGTGATCAGCGCGTTGAGCTCGTTGATGCGAACCTTCGCGATCGAGGTGAAGCCGACGAACGTCGCCCCACCCGAGATCGGGGTCCCCTGGAGGTCGGTGACGTTCGCGATCGCGATCGTGTAGGTGGTCCCGATCGTCTGGGGGCTGGTCGTCAGCGTGATGGTCTTGCCGCTGACGACGGCGCCGCTCGCGGTCAGCCCGTTGTCGAACGTGAAGTCCGCGCCGTTCGCGGAGACCGTGATCGGATTGAGGTGGCGCGACAGCGTCAGCTTGACCTCGGTCGGCGAGGTCGCCACCGCCTCGGTCACCACCGGTGCGGGACACGTCGAGAGCGTGACGTCCCCGGAGACGTACGCGGGGAGCTGGGTCTGCGCGTTGAACCGGCCGACCGGGACGTTGGCGAGCGCGAACGTGCAGGTGTTGACCATGTCGAGCGCGTCGACCAGCGTGGCCGGCGCGCGGAACTGGAGGTTCGGCTCCGAGGTGATGGCAGCCGTGGTGATCGCGGCGCGCTGGAAGCCCTGG
>JANNBP010000183.1:0-67665 GCA_031385555.1 Deltaproteobacteria bacterium
CGCCAGCGGCGCGATCACGAGGACGTTGCGCCACTCCGCCCCTCTCGCCCAGCTCGCGATCTCGCGAGACGGCACGCTGGCCGTGGTCGACGATGGGGGGCTCGTCCTGACGGCGAGCCCGACGAGCACGGTCCTGGCGGCGCAACCGCCACTGACCAACGGCCAAACCCGCGCGATCGCATTCTCCGACGACGGCAATCATCTTGTCGCGGGTGGCACCGACACCAAGGTCTACGCCGTGGTCGGTGGTGTGCTCGCGCGGAAGGCACTCATCGTCGATGGTCCGACGGGTGAAGTTCGCGCGGTGGCTTTCACGCGCGATGCCACGTGCGTGGTCACCGCCGGGGTCGATGGGCTGGTGCAGTTGTGGGACGCCGACAAGGGCAAGCTGCTCGGTACGCGCGGCACGCGCAGTGGGTCGATCAACGCCCTGGCGACCGACGGCGCCACGCTGTGGGTGGGGGGCGCCGACGAGCGGGTGCGCACCTGGGACATCCATACCGAGACGCGCGACGTCTCGGCACTGGGCGCGATCATGGAAAAAGTGCCGTGGGAGATCGACGGAATCGACGTGGTTCGCCGCGTCGATCTAGGAACATGGGAGGGATCAGATGGCAAGCGTCGATGACACTCGCAGCCGGATGCAGCAGGGCCCGGCAGCGCCCCGGCCGCTCGGCACCGCGTACTTGCTCGTGGTGATGAACGACTCCTCGTCGGTGCAGCACTTGCCGGCGAGCGGCAGCATCGTGCTGGGCCGCAGCTCGGAGGTCGATGTTCCTCTCGAGCACGGCTCGGTGACGCGCCGCCACGCGACGCTCGAGATCGACAACGGCGTGATGCGGATCGCCGACCTCGGCAGCAAGAACGGGACGAAGGTCAACGGTGAGCTGATCGCCGGGTTTCGCACGCTGTCGTCGGGCGACGTCATCGGCGCGGGAGACGTCACCCTCGTCGTCCACGTCTCGAACCCGCCGATCGTGGCGCGCTCGACGTACGCCGAGGCCGCCTGGAAGCGCCGGCTCGCGGAGGAGCTCGAGCGCGCGGTGACGTATCACCGGCCCCTCTCGGTGCTCGCGATCTCGGGTGTGGCATCGTCGACGGTGGCCGAGGTCGGCGAATCGCTGCGGCTGATCGACGTCGTCGGAGAGGCTGCCGATGGCAGCGTGCTCGTGCTGATGCCCGAGTCGGACGCCGAGCAGGCGAGCGTGACCGCGAGCCGGATGCTCTCGGCCCTGCGCGGCGCGGCGCCGGACGTGCGCGGTGGCATCGCGTCTTGCCCCACCGACGCCACCGATGTCGACTCGATCCTCGTCACGGTCCGCAAGGCCCTGCGGCACGCGGGGCCGGGAGCATTCGTCGAAGCGTGCGCCGCGGCGACCGAGATCAAGCTCGGAGATCGCGCGGTGATGGTGCTGGATCCGGCGATGTCACGTGTGTTCAACCTGATCGAGCGCGTCGCACCCTCGATGCTGCCGGTGCTGATCAACGGCGAGACCGGCGTCGGTAAGGAGAACGCCGCGTACGCGGTGCATCACTGGTCGGGCCGCACCGGCCCGTTCGTCGCCGTCAACTGCTCGACGATCAGCGAGTCGCTCGCCGAGTCCGTGTTGTTCGGACACGAGAAGGGGGCATTCACCGGGGCGGTGAGTGCGCGTGCGGGGCTGTTCGAGAGTGCGCACGGCGGCACGCTGTTCCTCGACGAGATCGGCGACCTGTCCCTGACCGTCCAGTCCAGGCTCCTCCGGGCTCTCCAGGAGAAGAAGATCACGCGTCTCGGTGACACCCGTGAACGGACGGTCGACGTCCGTATCGTCAGCGCAACCCTGAAGAACCTCGAGGAGGAGGAGGCGGCAGGGCGGTTTCGCGATGACCTGCGGGGGCGCATTCAGGGCGCGCGCGTGATCCTGCCGCCCCTGCGCGATCGCCGCTGCGAGATCCCGATGCTCGCACGCCGGTTCCTCGACGAGTTCTGCGCTCCTGCGAAGGAGATCAGCGCTCCTGCGATGCAGGCGTTGCTCGCGTATCACTGGCCGCGAAACGTTCGCGAGCTGAGGATGGCGATGGAGTACGCGAATGCGCTCGCGCCCGATCACCGGATCGAGCCGAGCGATCTACCGCCGGAGATCCTCGGGGCCACCTCGCCGTCTTCGCCGCCCATCAGCGCCGAGCGGGCCGCCATCAACGTCGACCACGTTCCGACCACGTTCCGGATGATCTCGGCGGAGGTCGAGGAGCTCGAGCGCACGCGGATGGCGCAGGCGCTGATGGCCGCCGAGGGCGTCAAGACGCGGGCGGCGCAGCTGATCGGGATGCCGGTCCGCACGTTCACGCACAAGCTCCGGCAGTACAAGCTGTGAGGGGATGAGCAAACCCTGCCGACCGGCAAAACTTGCCGGCCAGGTTTGCCCGCGAAACCCATGACGGCGCGCGAAGTTGCGGCGATCTGGTTCTGCGAGGGTGGCCCGACTCGTGCTGAAGGGTTTGTCATGCGCGAACCACTCGTTCTTCTCTCCCTCCTGGTTGCCGGCGCGTGCGCCGGTCGCCCCGCTCCGACCACGCTGAGCGGCACCCACGCCATGACGTCGACCTACGCCTGCGATCAGCGGCTGGTCAAGCGCGAGGCGGGCAGCGTGTTCGCGGGTGCGGATAGCCGCCTCGCGATGGCGTTCCAGGACACCGCCGGCGATCACTTCGTCGCGTTCCCGGAGACCCCGACCTCGACGCGCGCCGTCGAGTACGTGCTGCCGCAGGATCAGCGCGCCGACGCGATCGAGCGCGTCTACGACACCACCCGCGGTCAGTCGCGTGCCGATTGGCGCGTCGTCGACGAGAACGTCTGCGTGGTCAAGGGCGGCTACAGCGACGCGTTCTTCCGGTTCGCGAGCGGCTCGACGATGGACGATGTCGCCTCGGCGCTCGGCCTCGAGGATCGGATCGAAGCGCGCAAGCTGATCAAGGAAGGCATGCGCACGGCCTCGGTCCGCTTCCACCGCGAGTTCTAGTCGTGCGGTCAGCGGCCATCGTCTGGTTGGTAGCGGCGTGTGGAGGGGTGGACGAAGCCCAGCACGAGATGCCGATGCAGCTGTCGGCGGCTGGTTTGTACGATGACATCTCGAGCAAGCGGGTCGCGAGCGAGGCTCTCCAGCTCGACCCGGCGTACCCGTTGTGGTCCGACGGTGCGGTCAAGCGGCGATGGATGATCCTGCCGGCGGGCACCGAGCTCGACACCACGGAGCCCGATCGCTGGCAGCTTCCGGTCGGCGGAAAGTTGTTCAAGGAGTTCGTCGTCGATGGCCGGCGGATCGAGACGCGGATGATCGAACGGATCGGGATCTCCGACGACGATTGTCGGTTCGCCCCCTTCGTGTGGCGCTCCGACGAGACCGACGCGGAGCTCGCCGAGGCCGGAGCGACCAACGTCCACGGCACGCGGTACGACGTTCCTGCGGTCGACGACTGCAAGACCTGTCATCGCCAGCCGGGCAAGCTGCTCGGCGTCTCGGCGGTCCAGCTCTCCGCGCAGCTCGACGAGCTGCCGCTGTCGAACCCGCCGAACCGCACCTTTGCTATCCCCGAGCCTGCGCTCGGAGTCCTTCACGGTAACTGCGGTCACTGCCACAACCCGGATGGCAGCGCGCCGATGCAGACGCTCCAGTTCACGACCGCGGATGCGGATCTCCGCATCGAGGAGACCGCACCGTATCGGACGACGGTCGGCAAGCCTCTCGAGCACTGGACCGATCAGGGCTTCGACGTCCGGATCGCACCCGGAGATCCCGAGCGCTCGGCGATCTACTACCGGTTCTCGCAGCGCGGGAACGCCGCGCAGATGCCGCCGCTCGGAACCACCGAGGTCGATGCTGCGGGTCAAGCCGTCGTGCGCGCGTGGATCGAGCAACTCTAGAAACGGGTGGGATCGTCGGGAGCGAGCTGCGCGCTCCGAACCTGTTCGGCGGCGATCGGCGCTCGCGGTAGCTCACGAGCACGTGCCACGTTGGCTCCTGCGGAATCGCATGTCTCGTGCATCCGAAAATAGGTGAACCCAGCGGTGGGTTTCACCGCTGGGTTCAAATGAGCACGACCGTCTAACCGTAGGGCAGTCTATCCCCTACGCGTTGCGTAGGTGGGCTCCACGTAATCCTTCGGGCTTCCCGACGAGCGGGCGTGCACACCCAGAACAGAGGCAGATCCCTGGATAGCAGATGTAGGAGACAGATTCGCCCCGCGTCTCGCATCAGACCGTCGGTGCTCAAGATCGAAATTAGAGCTCGCGATCGAATCCGTCAACCGAAAAAATTGAGAGCGATCACATCTCGTGATCGCTCCTCGAAAATTCTTTCAGGAGGCTACAGCATCCTCCCGATCACTACGGGATCGCCTGGTCAGTGATCGTGGCCGTGCCCGCCCCGATGGGGGGGCTGCGGTGGACCGCCGGCTTTCCAGTTCGGTCCCTCGCCGCCCTGCACCGCGATCGAGCGAATGCCGCGCTCCAGCATCGATTGCTTGGTCTCGATCGCATTCGCACGATCTTCCACTGGCTTCGCATGATCGCCGGTGTCCATCCGGATCGCGTCACAGGGGCACGCCTCCACACATAGGCCACAGACGACGCAGCGGAGCTCGTCGATCTCGAACACGGCCGGCCGCTTCTCGACGTTCTTGTCACCCGACTCTTCGGGGATGATCGTGATGCAGTGCGCCGGGCACACTGTCGGGCAGCACATGCAGGCCACGCAGCGGACGTTGCCGTCGTCGCGCATCAACAGGCGATGCAGGCCGCGGAAGCGCTCCGGATAGGTGACCTTCTCTTCCGGATACTGGACGGTCTCGATCTCGTTCTTCCACTTGTCTTCCTGGGGCGCGCCCGCAGCGGCGCGATCCTTCGCGCTCTTGAGCGGCAGGAAGAAGTTGCGAGCGAAGTGCTTGAGCGTGATGCCGAGACCCTTCGCCGTGGCGGCGAGGAACGTGACATCGCGGGCCTCGGGACGGACCACCTGGATCGTGCGGCTGTGCGGATGCCGGTCGGCAACCGAGATGACCTTCGGACCTTCGTGGGCTTCTTCGTGGCTATCGTGCGAGGCGCTCATGGAGTCTCCGGGCCGCCCATGAAGAGCAGCTTGATCAGCGCCGTCACCATGACGTTCGCCAGCGACAGCGGCAGCAGGATCTTCCACCCGAGGTTCATCAGCTGGTCGGCGCGGAAGCGCGGCAGCGTCCAGCGGATCGCGAGCTGGAACCAGCACAGGAGCAGCACCTTGATGCCGAACGCCGCGAACTGGAGCAGCACGACGATCGCGTGCGGCAGGTGCAACACGCTTCCACCGGTCGACACGCCGGTGATCTGGTCGACGTAACCGCCGATCCGGAAGCCATCGGCGTCGAGGAACGGCACCTGCCAGCCACCGAAGAACACGGTGCAGATGACCGCCGCGACGAACACGATCTCGATGAACTCGGCGAGGAAGAACAGCCCCCAGCGCAGGCCGGAGTACTCGACGAAGTAGCCGATGATCTCGGGCTCGCCCTCGGGGATATCGAACGGCGCGCGCTTGGTCTCCGCGATCGCCGCGGTGAAGAACAGCACCAGGCCGACCGGTTGCCACAGCCACAGCCAGTTGAGCGGGTTCGACGCGGACATCGACGCGCTCGCACCGACCGAGGCGATCGCGCCCGGCTCGAGCGTGCCGGTGACGAGGAACGCACCCATGAGCGAGATGCCCATCGCGACCTCGTACGACATCATCTGCGACGACGAGCGGAGGCCACCGAGCAGCGCCCACTTGTTGTAGGACGCCCAGCCGGCGATCGTGCCGCCGTAGTTCGCGAGCGTGAGGACGGCGAAGTAGAAGATCAGCCCGAAGTCGATCTGGAAGATCTGGAGCCGGATCGAATCCGCGAACAGCTCGGGGTTTTGCCCGGTGGCGAGCAGCGTGGGATCGAGCGTGTCCGTCAGCGAGTGCGGATAGATCGTCGGGCCGAACGGGATGATCGCGAAGGCGATGAACACCGGCGCGATCGAGAGGATCGGCGCGAGCGCGAACAGCCCCCTGTGGACGTTCGCGGGGATGAAGTCTTCCTTGAAGATCATCTTCACCGCGTCGGCGACGAAGTGGAGGATGCCCTTGAGCTTGATCGGACCGATGTTCGCGCGGTTCGGACCGAGCCGGTCCTGCATCATCGCGCTCTGCCGGCGCTCCATCCACGTCAGGATCGACGCGAGCGGCATCACCAGCGCGATGATCAGGAACACCCACTTGGTCGCGGGGAAATCTAGGATCTTGTAGACGATATCCATCGCTCTAGCCTCGGCTCCCCGCGAAGCGGAGCTGGAGTGGACGCGCCTCGCGCACCCACTCGATGCCCTTCCACGCCGGCACCGCGCCCGTCATCTCGACGAACACTTCCCGAACGTGGGTGAAGGCGATCTTCACCGACAGCGCTTGCGCGAGCCGAACCACGGCTTCCCACCCGGCGATCGCCTGACCGGGCGCCGGGAACGCGGCGTGCCTGCGCTGCACGTGACCCTTGTTGTTGGTCACCGTGCCGGCGGACTCCGCCCAGTCGGCAGCGGGCAGGGCGATCTTCGCCTTCACCACCGGACCACGCTCGTGCGCGGCGATCGCGATGACGTCGACGCCCGTGGTGTCGAGCTCGAGGTGCTCGCCGAGGAGGAGCAGCACCTTGATGCCCTCGAGAGTCCCGGTGGTCGACAGCCCGAGCGCACCGGCGATCGCGGCGACGCCGGCGCTGTTCGGGTCGACGTCGGCCACCCGCAGGCGACCGTCCGCGCGACCCGGCACCGGTGGCTGCGCGCCGACGAGCACCTGGGTGAGCCCGAGCGCCTTCGCGAGCTTCGCGAGCGCGTAGTTGTCTTCGTTGCTCGCGCCGGCCGACAGCGCGACCCCGACCGCGTTGTCCTTGAGTGCCGCGGTGATCCGCGACGCCGCGGCAGTGATCGCCCGATCCCAGCCGGCGGGCAGCCCGTCGACCGTCGCGGCGGCGAGCCGCTTCTCGCGGAGGTCGTGGTACTCGAAGCGACCCTCGTCGCACATCCAGTACTGGTTCACGTCGGGGTTGTGGCGCGGCACGGCTCGCCACGCGCGCTCTTGCTTGTGGTGGAGCTCGATGTTGCAGCCGGTCGCGCAGCCGTGACACACGCTCGGCGTGGCCTCGAGCTCCCAGGCGCGCATCGTGAACCGGAAGTCCTTCGCGGTCAGCGCGCCGACGGGACAGACGTCGACGGTGTTGAGCGAGTACGGGTTATCGAGCTGCGCACCGGGTGCGGTGGTCAGGATCTCGTGATCTCCGCGGTTCGCGAACTCGAGCTGATGCTCGCCGGCGACCACGTCGCAGGTGCGAATGCAGCGCGAGCACAGGATGCAGCGCTCCTGATCGAGGACGACCGTGGGGCCGAGATCGACGACCTTGTTCTTCACGACCTTGGGAACGTCGACGCGTGAATCCGCGTTGTCGTTCTCGAAGTACAGCTTCTGCAGCGTGCACTCGCCGGCCTTGTCACAGATCGGACAATCGACCGGGTGGTTGAGCAGCGTGAACTCGAGCATCTGCTTGCGAGCCCACATCGAGAGCTTGTCCTGCGTGTGCACGACCATGCCCTCGCCGCAGACCTGCTGGCAGCTCGGCTGGAGCTTCGGGTTCTTCTCGACCGCGACCAGGCACTGCCGGCACTGCGCGACGATCGGCAGCCCCGGGTGGTAGCAGAACGCCGAGATGTCGACGCCGAGCGTCTTGGCCGCCTCGAGCACGTTGGTGCCCTTCGGCACCGTCACGGTCTGGCCGTCGATGGTCAGCGTGACCTTGGTGGGATCGGTTGGCGCCGGAGATCCGGAAGCCGGAGCCGCCGGAGCAGCGGGAGGAGGGGTTCCAACTACAGTCACTTGTCGCACTCCCCGCCGATCATGTTGATCATGCCGAAGATCGGGACGACGTCCGCGATGAAATGTCCGGTGATCAGTCGCTCTGCCGTCGACAGATGGACGAACGAAGGCGACCGGACGTACGCCTTGTACGGACGACCGGTGCCGTCGGCGGCGACGTAGAAGCCGAGCTCGCCGTTGCCAGCCTCGATGAACGTGTACGCCTCGCCGGCCGGCACCTTGATGCCGTCGACGATGTGCTTGAAGTGGCGGATCATCGACTCGATCGTGTTGTACGTGTCCCGCTTCGGCGGCAGCGCCACGCGCGGGTCATCGATCATGATCGAGCCACCCGGAATCTGCTGGATGCACTGCCGCAGGATCCGGATCGATTGCTTGAGCTCGTCCATACGGACGAGATAGCGATCGAGGCAATCACCGGTGGTCCCGACCGGCACGTCGAACTCGAGCTCGGGATAGACCGAGTACGGGTAGTCCTTGCGGACGTCGTAGTCGACGCCTGCCGCGCGCGCGATCGGCCCGACGCAGCCGGTGGCGATCGCATCTTCCCTGCTGATCGCGCCGATGCCGGCCATCCGATCGCGGAAGATCTTGTTCGCGTTGAGCAGCCCCTCGACCTCGACGATGACCTTCTCGATCTGATCGAGGTTGTAGGACAGCTCGTCGCCGAAACCCTCGGGCAGATCGTTCACCACGCCGCCGATGCGAACGTAGCTGTGGGTCAGCCGAGCGCCCGACACCTTCTCGAGCAACTCGTAGAGCCACTCGCGCGCCTTGAGGAAGAACAGGAAGACGCTGAACGCACCGAGCTCCATCGCGGAGGCGCCGATGCACGTCAGGTGATCCGTGATCCGCGAGACCTCGCCGACGATCACGCGGATGTACTCCGCGCGGCGGGGGATGCTCGTGGTCAAGCCCATCAACTTCTCGACGGCCATCGCCCAGCCGACGTTGTTGAGCATCGGCGACACGTAGTTCAGGCGATCCGTGTACGGGAACACCTGGGTGTACGTGGCGTACTCGCTCTCCTTCTCGAAGCAGCGATGGAGATAGCCGGGCTGGACGTCGCCCTTGACGATCTTCTCGCCGTCGACGGTGAGCACGATCCGCACGGTGCCGTGCATCGCGGGGTGCGACGGGCCCATGTTGATCGTCATCAGATCCGGCGGCAGCTCCGATTCCTCGTCGGTGAGGTCCTGGACGTCCTTGCGCCCCAGCACCAGCTGCTTGAGCGACGTGATGTCTCGCGTGGCCGCCATTACTTGTGCTCCTCGCCCCGGGTTGGCTTGCCGGTGCTCGGTCTATTGTCCGGACCGAGGCCGGCTGCTTTGATCGGGTTGATCGGGAGATCATCGCGGCGCACCAGCGGCTGCCGCTTCTCCTTCGGATAGTCCTTGCGGAGCGGATACCCGACGAACTCCTCGTAGAGATAGATCCGGCGCAGATCGGGATGGCCCTCGAACTGGATCCCGTACATGTCGTAGGTCTCGCGCTCCTGCCAGTTGAAGGCGGGCCACAGACCGGAGAGCGACGGGCAGCGCGCGTCGTGCTCGGGCAACGCGATCTTGATGCGGAGGCGATGGCGATGCTTCTGCGAGCGCAGCTGATACGCGACTTCGAAGCGCGGCTTGGTCTCGTTCCAGTGCTGCGCGAGCGGCACGCCGAGCGGCTTCCAGTCGAGGCGATCGATCGCGGTGCACAGCACCGGGGCATCGAACAGCATCGCGGGGTCGTTGCGAAGCCAGGTGGCGACGGCGATCAGCGACTCGCGCTTCACCCACGCGATCTCGTCGCCGAACTGCGACTCGGTGTGATCGATCGCGCCGGCGTGCGTCGCCTTCAGCGCATCGAGGACTTTTTGCGACATCGCCTACTCCTCCTCGGCCTGCTGCGCCGCGATCAGCGAGTCGCGCTTGGTGCGCAGCTGGCTGTGGCCGCGGCCCGCCTGGATGCGCTCCATCAGCATGATCACGCCATCGAGCACCTGCTCCGGCCTCGGCGGGCAGCCCGGGACGTAGACGTCGACCGGGATGACCTGATCGGCGCCCGGCATCGCGTGATAGTTCTGGTAGAAGCCGCCGGTCGACGCGCAGACGCCGAACGCGAGCACCCACTTGGGCTCGGCCATCTGATCGAACACGCGCTTGAGTGCCGGTCCCTGCTTCTCGGTGATCGTGCCGACGATCATCAACAGGTCACTCTGGCGCGGCGAGAACCGTGGGAACTCGGCCCCGAAGCGGGCGAGATCGTACTTCGGCCCGGCGACGCTCATGAACTCCATGCCGCAGCACGCGGTCACGAACGGGTAGGTGAACAGCGAGAACTTGCGTCCCCAGTTGGTGACGCGATCCAGCTTCGATTGCTTCGCCCACTTCGCGGCATCCTCGAGGCGGGTGGTGGTCAGCTCTACTCCCATCCGATCGCCTTCTTTCTCCAGACGTAGGCGAGAGCTACGACCAGAATCGCTACGAACAGCAGCATCTCGGCAAACCCAAAGATGCTCACGCCACCGGCAGCGGTGCGCGAAAGCTGGTTGTACAGGACCGCCCACGGGTACATGAACGCGGCCTCGATATCGAACACCAGGAACAAGATCGCGACCTGGTAAAACTTCACCGAGTAGCGCCCGCGTGGCGATCCGATCGGCTCGCTACCGCATTCGAACGGCTTCAGCTTGTCGGGGTTGGTGGCCTTGGGGCCGAGGAACATGGCGAGCGCCGTGAACAACCCGCAAAACGCGAGTGCGAACACGATCGCCACACCGGCGGGCATATACGCCTGGAGCTGCAAAGCCAGCGCACTATATCGCCGCCAAACCGCGAATCAACGCAGCGAAGCCGCGATTGATGAGGCGATCGACCGGTGGGCGATCGCCCGGTTAGCGCGATGTTCTCGGTCGATGAACGTTCCGCGTCAACGCGCCGCACCCGGGGCCTTGTCAGTCGTCGCCGAACAGGTCCGAGACCTGGATCTCGACGGCCTCGAAGGCTCGGCGCGGACGGTCTCCCCAGACATAGCGCGTAGCACGACGACATAGCCGTCCGGCGACCACCGATGTACCAGCAGAATCTTTTTCTGATGGTCGAGCAGCCAGTAGTGCGGAACTCCAGCGGCGTGGAGTGTGGTCCTTGGCTGTCCAGCGTCCGTCCGAGTTTCGGACGCTCTGGCCGGTAGTCGGACTAGAGGTTTGCTTGCGCGTTGCGGAGCGCGTCTTCGAGCGCGAACACCATGTTCTCGTTCGTATCGACGAGATAAATGGTCTCGGGGTTCGGCCGGCGGTGGGCGCGGATCTCCTCGACGATCGCGCGGGCGGCCTCGTCGACCGGCACGCCGCCGAGGTCGGTGCCGATGCCCGGGATCGCGATGACCTTGAAGTTGTTGCGGTCGGCCGCGATCAGCGCGGCGCGAGCGGCACGGCGCACGTTCTCGGCGGGGACCGTCATGCCCGGCTCTTCCATCGTCGGAACGTGGATGACGTTCTTCGCGGGGAGCTGGCCGGCGGTGGTCACGATCGCGGCACCGATGGCGATCGGCGCGGCCTGCATCGCAGCCTGCTGGATCACGTCACCCCCCTGGCGGCGGAGCGCACCACCAATTCCACCGCCCATGATGCCCAGTGAGTTCGCCGGGTTGACGATCGCGTCGACGGGCATCGTCCAGATCTCTGCGCGTGCTACGTGGACCTGCATCGAGGGTCCGTAGCACAGGAGCCTCCCAAACGTAAAGCATCACTGCACTTTCAACTGCTTGGCTGTGATGACCGTCCGGCCGTCCCGAACCGGCACGAGCGCAATGGCTCGCACGCCGGACGGTTGGGAAGGTCCGGAACGAAAAAAGCTCCGATCGCTCGGAGCATCCTCACTCGATCGAGTTGGCTGCTACGCGCAGGCCTTCTCGAGCTCCGCCTCGACCTTGGTCTCGTCCCACTTCTTGGCGACGGCGAGCTCCTTGACGATCAGCTGCTTCGCGTTGTCGAGCATCTTGCGCTCGCCGAACGACAGCACCTTCGACGACTTCAGCCGGTAGAGATCGCGATAGACCTCGGCGACGTCGAACAACGAGCCGGTCTTGATCTTCTCCATGAACCCGCGATAGCGGCGATTCCAGGTCTGCTTGTCGATGTGGACGTCCTTCTCGCGAAGGATGTCGAACACTTCTTCGATCTCTGCGGAGGTAGCGACCGGACGGAGCCCGACCTGGTCGGCCTTCTCCTTCGGCACGAGGATCTGCATCCCCGTCGCGAGCACCTTCAAAACGTAGAAGGAGCACACGGTGGTGTTGATCTCCTTGTTCTCGATCCCGATCACCTCGGCCACACCGTGGGCGGGATAGACGGCCTTCTCGCCAATTTTGAAGCTGTTACTCATCAAGTCTCCTGAGGTGTTCATGGCGAGCGGTTTCGCAGTGCGTTGAGCAATGCTGAGACCACTTGTTGCCATCGGGGCCGTGTTACGTAAAACCGGTTGGGTTTCTGGATGTTGCTTCGAAAAACTGAAGTTTGATTCAACACCGGGTGTGCGCCAAGGTGTCACACCGTCTTTTTCCACAAGCAGCTCTGATGTGAGCGGCTTTCGGACCTTTCCCAACGGTCGGCGAAGGATATCAACCTCGACGACGATCGCCAGCGTAAAGATCGATACGGCAACTGGCATGGCCGGGCGACTACGAGATTTCAGGGGGTTAAAGAACCCAACCTACGTGCCGATCGGCGGGCTCTGATAGGCTCGTTCGGGCCGTGCGGGGCTCGATCGGACAGATCTTGATCCACCAAGGCGTGATCGACGCCGGTGCGTTGTCCGACGCGCTTGCCCGCCAGAGCGGCCGCCACCCGATCGCCAGCGAGCTCTACGCCCTCGGCTATGCGAGCGAACGCCAGCTCGTGACGGTGCTGTCGGCGCAGACCGGCTGGCCCGCGATCGTGCTCGATGAATCGACGATCCGGCTCGACGTGCTCGAGCACGTGTCGCTCGAGTGGACGCGGATCTTCTCGGCGATCCTGGTCTACGAGGACGCGACCACGATGGTCGTCGCGGCCGCGCGTCCCGAGGACGCGATCGTGCCCGCGCGAGAGCTGGGAGCCGGGCGCGGCAAGCACGTCGAGTTGCGGATCGCCCTCGACATCACGCTCGCGCGCACGATCCGCGTCGCCTTCCGGAAGTGGAAAGACGGCGAGCGCTACCTCGTCGGCGCCGAGGCTGATCGCGGTGCCAAGCCCGCGCTCGCGGTCGTCCATCCCGACGGTGGGGAGGACGAGCACCGCCGCGCGCAGCGGGCCCTCGCCGAGGAAGCCGCGCGCTCGATCGAGCGCAACGACGAGATGCCGGAGGAGCACGGCTCGCCGAGCACGATCAACACTTCCGACTGGGGTGGGGGGACCGCGACGTCGCGGCAGGACGACGACGCCGCGGAGGAGCGCACCGAGACCGTCGTGGAGGAGCTCGATCGTGGCGCCGAGGACAGCCCGACGATCCCGGGTAGTGCACCGCAGGTGCTCGTCGTCGATCCCGATCCACCGGGCCGCATCCAGCTGGTCGCCGAGCTCGAGCGCCTCGGCTATCTGTGCCAGGCGGCGTCGACGGGCCCGCAGGCGATGGATCTGCTGACGCAGATGCCGTTCGACATCGTGTTCGCCGATGTCGCGACGCCCGACCTCGATGGGCTGAAGATGTGCCGCGCGATCAAGCGCAGCCGCAGGTTGTCGCGCTCGCGCGTGGTCGTGACGACATCGGTGGTGGACAGCGGCCAGGTTCCCGACGAGCTCCTCGCGCGCGCCGGTGCGGATGGCTATCTCGAGAAGCCGCTCGATGCGCGGCGGCTGCATCGCTTGCTCCGCGATCTGTCTCCCGAGGCGCGCGCCGATCACGAGGCGCTGCTCGCCGATGCGCTCGGGCGCTATCACGTCGGCGACATCGAGGGAGCGATCTCGCGGCTACGGGGTGCGCTGGTCAGCGATCCGGAGAGCCCGAAGCTGCACTTCATGCTCGCGAACATGCTGCAGCGCGCATCGCGCTACCTCGAGGCCGTCGACGAGTACGAGGCGGTGGTCGAGCTCCAGCCCGCGTACTTCCCGGCGCTGACGCGGCTCGCCTATCTCTACTTCCGGCAGGGCTTGCACGCCCGCGCGGTCGAGACCTGGCGGCGCGCGTTGCCCGTCTGCGAGGATCAAGCGCTGCGCCGGAACATCGAGCTGTTCATGCGCAAGCTCGTCGCGGACATGTCGAAGACCGACGTGCTGTAGCTCAGACCAGCGTCCCCGGATTCATGATCCGGTGCGGATCGAGCGCGTCGCGCAACGCGGCGAGGTAGGTGTCGAGCTTGACCTGGCGCGCACCGAGCAGCCACGCCCCGGCTTGCTCGGCGGCGCGTTCGGCGATCACCACGATCTCCGGCGCGAGGACTCCTGCGTTGGTGCCAAAGGAAGACCGATCACCGGCGGCCAGCTCTGTGGGCCCGCCGGTGATCGTGAAGAACATCACGGCACCGTCGGCGTCGAACCGCGAGATGTGCGCGCGCGCATCGGCGCCGAGCGCGGCACAGCGCTCGATCACCGCGTGATAGACCGCGCGCAGCTTGCTCGGCGTCGCCATCACCTGCAGCGACGGCACCGGACCCGGCGTGGGCTCGCCGGCATGCAACCGCCGCCACCACAGATCCGCGAGCTCGGTATCCGTGGTGCTGCCGCCCTCGGCGAGCACGGCGGACTGGATCAGATCGCGATCGCACGCCGCGAGATCGGTAGGCCCGGCGGTCGCCGCGCACAGCAGCACGTGACCGACCGGGAGCGCGAGATCGCGCGGGCCGAAGTGCATTGCGGCCTCGGCGCGATCGTAGATCCGGATCCCCGATGGGGCGGCCTCCTCGCGGAGCGCGAGATAGACGGCCGAGACCGCGGCATCCATCGACGGCAAGATGTACGCACCGACGAGGCGTGCCTCGGGCTTCTGATGGATCCGCAGCACCGCGCTGGTGATGAAGCCGATCGTGCCCTCGCTGCCCATCAGCGCGCGGGCGAGATCGGGCCCGGTCGCGCGACGCGGTGCGATCCGCGTGTGCACGCTGCGGCCATCCGCGAGCACCGCGGAGACGCCGACCACCGCGTCCTCGAAGAAGCCGTGCCGCGCGGACGACTTGCCCGGCGTGCGCACCGCGATGATGCCACCGAGCGACGAGGTCAGCACCACCGGCGGGTAGTCGCCGATCGACAGGCCGCGCGGCTGGAGGATCCGCTCGAGCTCGAGCCCGGTGAGGCCGGCTTGCGCGTGCACCATCAGCGACGTCTCGTCGAGCTGCAGCACCTGATCGAGCCGGCGCGTCGCGATCAGCACGCGCTCTCGAGGATCGGCGGGCGTCGGCGTGTCCCCGCGCGCGGGTGCAAGCCCTGGCTCCGCCGGGGTGCGCAGCGCCGCGAAGTGGCGCGGAGGTAGATCGATCGGCGCTCGACTCCCTGCACCGATCGCGTGCACCGCCGCACGCTGCTCGCTCGCCCGCCGGATCACCTCCGCCACCTCCGCCGCGGATCCCGGTGCGACTCGCCATCGCCGCTCGTCGATCCGCTCGACGTGATCCGCACCGACGGCGGCGATCAAGCTCGCTTCGAGGGTCATCGCCGCAGCCCCATCTTGCCCGGATTGAAGATGCGGTCGGGATCGAGGCTCTGCTTCGCCGCCTCGAAGATCGCCATCGCCTCGCGATGCTCGCCCACCATGTACGGGGCCTTGAGCAGCCCGACGCCGTGGTGATGGCTGATCGTGCCGCCGACGCGCGTGGTGGCCTCGAGCCCATCGCGCCAGATCGCGTCGTACACGCGCTCGCTCGCCGCGGCATCGGGTGCGGTGCCCGCGAACGTGAAGTAGATCGAGCAGCCGTCGGCGTACGCGTGGGAGAAGTGCGCCATCACCACGGCGTGGCGACCGATCGCCTCGCGTACCGAGTGGTAGAGATCCGGGAGGCGCTCCCAGCTCGCCGCGACCTCCATGGTGTCGACGAACGCGCCGCCGGAGAACACCGGCGACATCCGGTAGCTCACCGCGTAGCGATGCTTGACCCACGCCCAGCCCGGGTCCTCGCCCTTGTCGCGACAGCCCGCGGTCTCGAGCTCGTGGAACGTCAACGCGGCCTCGACCTCGGTCCGGATCCGCGAGCCCTCGAGCCCGATGATCATCCGGCAGCCGCGGCGGGCGACCTTCTCCGCGACCGCACCGAACAGCTTGTTCGTGAAGCTCGCGCGACCGAGGGCCGCGTGCATCGCGTTCTGCCGCAGGCCCTTGCCCTTCGCGAACGCGAGCAAGCGCTCGACCACGCCGTCGGGCTTCGGCTTGTCGTCGGGCCACGCGGGCAGCGCACCCGTCTCGACCGGCGGGGACGGCGCGTGGCTGTCGTCGGTCGCGACCTCGGCATGCCCACCGCCGAGCGAATTCATCAGCGTGTCGAGCTCGTCGTAGAGCCGCACGACGGCGGGGCGCAGACCCTTCTGGAGCACGCGGCGGATCGCTTCGATGCCGGTCGCGACGTCATCGACCTCGAAGCCGCGGAACACCTTCATCTGCGGTGAGGGCGACAGGCGGAGGCGCGCGCTCGTGATGATGCCGAGCGTGCCCTCGCTGCCGACGATCAGCTGCGTCCAGTTCGGACCACGTAGCGCGCGGTTCGGAGCGGATCGATAGCCATCGGTCTCGATGATCTCTCCGCGTCCGGTCACCATGGTGAGGCCCGCGATCCGATCCTCGACCTTGCCGTACTTGGTCGACAGCTGACCCGCGGCGCGCGTGGCGAGCCAGCCACCGACGGTCGAACAATAGATCGACGACGGGAAGTGACCGAACGTGTAGCCGCGGCGATCGAGCTCGCGCTCGAAGCGTTCCCCGGAGAGCCCAGCTTCGACGTCGCAGATCAGCTCGGCGTCGTGGACGGCGCGCAGCGCCTGCATCCGCTTGGTGTCGATCGTGATGCCGCCGTGGATCGGCACCGCCCCGCCGCACACGCCGGAGCCGCCGCCGTACGGGACGATCGGGATCTTGCGCTCGCGCGCGAGCTTGACGATCGCGACGACCTCGCGCACGTGCTCGGGCCACACCACGGCGTGGGGGCGGAACGGCGGCGACTTGCCCTCGCGATGCGCGAGCAGCATGCGCGGCCACATGTCGCGCGAGTAGGTCTCGAGATCGACGGCGCGCAGGGACAATCGGCGCGGCCCCACGATCGCTTCGAGATCGCGCTGCAAGCGATCGACGTCGATAGCCACGACGCGAAACTAGCGCATCGCGCGGGCGCTTAGAAGATGGACGTGTACCCGAGGTTGAGCCGGAGCGCGTTGTGCGAGGCGAGATACGCCAGGCTGTGCGCGGCCAGCTTCTCCTCCTGCGTGCGGAACTCGTAGGAGATGGTCGGGGCGAAGATCCCGCGGCGACCGACCAGGAACTGCATGCCGCCGCGCACGACGTAGGTCGCGCCGTGGCCCTGGTCGCTGAGGTACGCGTAGCCGAATCCCATGCCCGCGAACATCTGGGTCTTGCGATCGATCTTGTAGTGGTACGACGGCTCGAGGATGGCGGTCGCGACGGTCGAGCTCTCCATGCCGGCCTCGATCCGGGTCAGGCTGAAAATCGTCGAGACCTCGATGTGGTCGGCGATGAACCAACCGAACTGCGGGGAGATCGTCGCGGCGTAGACACCCGGTGCGGCCATCAGGCCGGCCGAGACGCCTGCCTCGCGCGACCACTTCTCGCCGTACCCGCGATCCGTCGACGGCAGCGAATGCGCGACGATCGTGGCGTCCTCGTCGGACGCCGGGGTGGGGTCGGCGACAGCGACTGCGGGAAGCAGGCTCCCGAGGAGCGCGAGCAGGAGACGCATGCGAGGGGAGTGAGCAACGCGCATGCCGGTCCTGCGAGGTCATCGGAGCGCGTCGCGAGCGGAGTTGCTCGGGGCTGAGGCGCCTCCGCACGGGCGAGAAAGCGATAGAGTGCGCTGGTGTCAGCCACAGCGATTCGCAGTCTCACGGTGATCGGTGCGGGTACGATGGGGCACGGCATCGCCCACGTCGCCGCGCTCGCCGGCATCGAGGTCCGGTTGTTCGATGCGATCTCCGGTGCCGCGTCGGCGGGGCGCGCGAGGGTCGAGAACAACCTCGCGAAGGGAGTCGAGCTCGGCAAGGTCACCGCGGCGGATCGCGATGCGGCGCTCGCGCGGATCACGGCCGTCGAGGATCTTGCCGTGGCGTGCACCGGCGTCGATTGCGTGATCGAAGCCGTGCCCGAGAAGCTCGAGCTCAAGCGCGAGATCTTCCTCGTCGCGGACAACCACGCGCCCGAGCACGCCTTGCTCGCGACCAACACGTCGTCCCTCTCCATCGCGCAGATCGCCGCCAGCGTGCGCGATCCGTCGCGCGTCGTCGGCATGCACTTCTTCAACCCCGTGCACGTGATGAAGCTCGTCGAGGTCGTTCGCCACGCGGGCTCCGCCGAGGACAAGGTCGCGCTCGCGGTCGCGCTGTCGGAGCGCTTCGGCAAGACGCCGATCGTCGTCGCCGACAGCCCGGGTTTCGCGTCGAGCCGGCTCGGGCTGGTGATCGGCCTCGAGGCGATGCGGATGGTGGAGCAGGGTGTCGGCTCGCCGGCGGATATCGATACCGCGATGAAGCTCGGCTACGGCCATCCGATGGGCCCGCTCGAGCTCACCGATCTGGTCGGGCTCGACGTCCGCCTCGGCATCGCCGAGTACCTCGCCGGCGAGATCGGTCCGGCGTTTCAACCACCCCAACTGCTGCGCACGATGGTCGACGCTGGAAAGCTCGGGAAGAAGTCCGGCGAGGGCTTCTATCAGTGGGGCGCCGACGGCAAGAAGCGGTAGGCGGCCGTAGCCTGATCGGCTACGGCTGCAGCCTCCTTCTGATCATCGCTCGCCAAGTCGCGAAGCCGCTCGGCCTGGCTCAGGACAGCGGCTTGCGTTCGCGCTTCGGAGCGTTCTTGCGCTCGGGGCGCGGCGTCGTCGACTTGGTGGCCGGCGCATCGAGATCCGACGACTTGCCACGCGAAAGCTCCGGCTGGAGCACCTGCGCCGCGAGCCGACCCATCGCCGGCGACTCGCGCTCGAGCTCACCGACGAGCAGCGCCGTGGTGGGATCGACGGGGTTGCCCTCGATCCGGACTTCGAAGTGGAGATGCGGACCGGTGGTGCGGCCCGTCGCGCCGACCTGACCTACGAGCTGACCGGCCGCGACGACCGCGCCCTTCTTGACGTCGAACTTGCGGAGGTGGCCGTACCGCGTGGTCAGGCCGTTGCCGTGATCGATCATCACGAGGTTGCCGTAGCCGTTCTTCGACTCGGCGCAGATCACCGTGCCCGCACCTGCCGCGAGCACTGGCGTGCCGGACTTGCCGCGCAGGTCAGCACCACTGTGGAACTTGCGACGCTTGTTGATCGGATCCTCGCGCCAGCCGAAGCCCGACGTGGTGGTGTTCGCCACCGGCATCACGGAGAGCGCGGTGAGATCCGGCGCGTCGAGCTTGGTGTGTGAACGCAGGGCATCGAGGGTGGAGATCACCTTGTCGCCGGCGGCGCCCAGGAGATCCCCGACGTAACTGGCCGGGGACAGGACCTCGCGATCCAGCAGTTGCTTGACCTGCTCGATCGGGTCGAGGAGGTTCGCCGTCACCAACGGGCTCGGATCGCTGTGGCTCGTCGACGAGAACATCGTCGCGGCGACCAGAGCGAGGAGGGGTGTGACGGGGGCGCGCATGGCTCTCGAGCGTGATCAGGTGTCGGCCAGACCATGCCCGAGCGTCAATGTAGGTAATGTCATTTTCCCTACCGATTCAGCGTTTGTTAGGAAACCGTTGCGCGTACTTATCGGCACATCCAGAATGCGCGCGTCGTGAAGGGTCGTTGGTTAGTCATCGCGCTCGCGCTCGGCGCGTGCGTCGCGTTCGCGATGTCGGTTCAGCTCGGCGGTTGGTGGATGATCGGTGACACCGAGGTCGGTCCCTTTGGATCGAAGCGGTGCTTCGAGGGTGGTTGCAATCCGGCGAAGCTCAACTGGCTCGGTGTCGGCGAGCGATGGATGCGCGTCGGGACGGGGACCTGGGCCGGTGGGTTGATCGCGGCGTTCGTGCTGGTCGTGATGTCGGCGGCGCTCGCCGCGAAAAAGATCCCGAAACTCGCGGCGAAGACGGTGCTGATGTCGGTGGCCACCGCAGGGATCGCCGGCGGGTGGTTCGCCTGGCTGTTCCCGCGGGCCGACTATCCGGCCGCCGAGCTCGGGCGCGGGGCGCTGCTGTTCATCCTCGCGATCGCGCTGGGCGCTACCTCGGCGATCCTCGTCCTGCGCGGTAAGCCGCTCGCTTGACACGACTCGCCACCCGTTCGATCCTTTGACCAGTGCCGGAGGCCACGGGCGCCCCATTGCGGGTCGGCCGGTACGAGGTGATCACTCACCTCGCGACCGGGGGCATGGCGCAGATCTATCTCGCGCGCCAGTCGGGGCTCGGTTCGTTCGAACGCCACGTGGTGCTCAAGACGATCCTGCGAGAGCGCGCGAGCGATCAGCGGTTCGTCACGATGTTCTTGGATGAAGCGAAGCTCGCCGCGACGCTCAACCACCAGAACGTCGCGCAGGTCTACGAGGTCGATCAGTCCGACGGCGCCTACTTCATGGCGATGGAGTACGTCCACGGCGAGAACGCGCGCGCGATCCTCGAGACCACGCTACGGCGCGGCTGGACGATCCCACTCGAGCTCGCGGTGATGATCATCTCCGGCGCGGCCGCGGGTCTGCATCACGCGCACGAGCGCCACGGCAAGAACGGCCAGCCGCTCAACATCGTCCATCGCGATGTCTCGCCGGCGAACATCATGGTCGGCTACGACGGCAGCGTGAAGGTGCTCGACTTCGGCATCGCGAAGGCCGAGGAGCGCGCCACCAAGACCGTCGGTGGAACGATCAAAGGCAAGTACGGGTACATGTCGCCCGAGCAGTGCAAGGGCAAGCCGATCGATCGCCGCAGCGACATCTTCGCGCTGGGCATCTGCCTCTACGAGCTGACCACGCTGCGCCGGGCCTTCAAGGGCAACGACGACTTCGAGACCATGAAGCGGATCGTGTCGAACGACATCATCCCGCCGTCGGTCGTGCCCGGCTATCCGCGCGAGCTCGAAGCGATCGTGCTGACCGCGTTGGCCGGAGATCCGGCGGCGCGGTTTCAATCCGCACAGGAGCTGATCGAAGCGCTCGATGTGTTCACCGTGCGTGCGAAGCTCACCGGCTCGAACACCGCGATGGGTCGGTTCATGACCCAGCTGTTCGGCAGCAAGCGGGAGCCGTGGGTCGAAGGCGCGCGCGACCACAACGCGGGGCTGCCCGGCGAGGCGACCGAGATCACGGGTGGCGAGGATCCGCTCGACAACGAGAAGACGCAGCTCGTCGAGGGCCGCGGCGATGTCGTGCCGCAGGATCAAGACGCCGGCCTGTGGATGAATGCGGAGTCGACGAGCAAGCAGCGCACGAGCGCGCGCGATCTCGGCCGCCAGGGGCCGAACCGGACTCCTCCTCAGGCTCTGTTCGAACCGCCGGAGGACCTCGACACGCCGATGGCGACGCACTCGTTCCACGGCGCGCCGCCGATCGTGCACCCGATGCACCGGCAGCGGATGATCACACCGTCGGAACCTAGCGAGGTCGGCGCGAAGCCGCTCGTCGACGACATGAAGCTCGGCTGGGACACCGGCATCAAGCCTCAGCAGGGGATGATTCGTCCGGCCGGCACGCGGCTCCCGAGCGAGCTCGCCAGCTACAAGATCGAGTCGGGCCACAGCTGGCTCGTCGTGGCGATCGTGATCCTGGTGGCCGCGGGCGGCGGGATCACGGCGATCCTGCTGTGGAGTTGAAGGCGTTTTAGTTAAGGGAGCCGGCGAGATTCACTCTTGAGGCACCGGTAGCCCGGTGCCATGGTGGCTGCATGGCCACGACGATCTCGACTTCGACCCCGCCGCCCACCACCGGCGAGCGGCTGCAGAGCTACGATCCCTCGACGAGTCAGGTGATCGGCAGCGTGCCGATCATGACCGCCGCCGAGGTCGATGCGGCCGTCGCGCGCGCACGCGTCGCAGCCCACACCTGGTCCACGCGATCGTTCGCGGCGCGCGCCGAGGAGCTCACCGCGTTTCGCAAGGCGATCGCCGCGGGCGCCGACGAGCTCGCCGAGCTGCTGCACCGCGAGAACGGCAAGCCGCTCGGCGAGGCGTACACCGAGGTGATGATGGCGCTCGGTCACGTGCAGCACGCCGCCGCGCGCGCCGAACAAGCGATGGCACCGAAGAAGGTGTCGTCGGGCATCCTCGCGAACTTCCGCGCGACCATCAGCTATCACCCGCTCGGCGTGGTCGGCGTGATCGGGCCGTGGAACTACCCGCTGTACACGCCGATGGGCTCGATCGCGTACGCGCTCGCCGCCGGCAACGCGGTGGTGTTCAAGCCGTCGGAGCTGACGCCGCTCGTCGCCGTCAAGCTCGCCGAGATCGCGCGCGCCACGTTCGCGCTGCCCGATCTGCTTCAGGTCGTCACCGGTGCCGGCGCCACGGGTGCGGCGCTCGCCAAGGCCGCGGTCGACAAGATCGCGTTCACCGGCTCGGCGGGCACCGGCAGGCGCGTCATGATCGCGGCGGCCGAGCGGCTGACGCCGGTGCTGCTCGAGCTCGGCGGCAAGGATCCGATGATCATCGCCGAGGATGCGGATCTCGATAAAGCCGCCGAGGCCTGCGTCTACGGCGCGCTGACCAACACCGGTCAGGCGTGCATCTCCATCGAGCGCGTCTACGTCGCCGACGCGATCCACGACCGGTTCGTCGACAAGGTGATCGAGAACGTCCGCGCGCTCAAGACCGGCGGCGATGACGGCGATCTCGGTGCGATGACCTCGCCGGCCCAGGTCGCGATCGTCAAGGATCACCTCGTCGACGCCGTCGCCAAGGGTGCGAAGGTCAGGACGGGTGGCGTCGACGCGATCAGCGGCTCGTACATCCAGCCGACGGTGCTGACCGACGTCACGCACGCCATGAAGGTGATGTCCGACGAGACGTTCGGTCCCGTGATCCCGATCCAGCGCGTCGGCTCGCTCGACGAAGCGGTCAAGCTCGCGAACGACACCGCGTTCGGGCTCGGCTCGTCGGTGTGGGCGGGCGATGCGTCGGTCGCGCGCAAGCTCGGCGATCGGATCCGCGCCGGCATGACCTCGGTCAACTCGGTGATGGGCTTCGCCGGCATCCCGAGCCTGCCGTTCGGTGGCGTCGGCGATTCCGGCTTCGGTCGGATCCACGGCGACGAAGGCATCCGCGAGTTCACGCGCATCAAGTCGACCGCCGAGCAGGCGTTCTCGCTGCCGATCAACATGATGTCGTTCCGTCAGCCGAAGGACATGACGAAACGCATCAAGGGCATGATCAAGACGCTGTACGGCGAAGGCGTCGTCGCGAAGGCCGGCGACTTGTTCAGGAAGCTGCGCAGTTGAAGGCGCTGGTGATCGCGGTGCTCGGGGTGCTCGGGGTGCTCGCGAGCTCCGCGCTCGCCGACGTGCCCGAGGCGTACACCGCCTATCCGGGCTCGCGGCAGCTCTGCAACGAGCACGTCAGCGGCACCACGATGCACATCCTGTGGTCGTCGCACGCGACGCGGGATGCGATCGCGAAGGTCGTCGAGCACTACGAGAAGGGGCTCGGCAAGAAGGCGGGAAAGGCGGACGCGGCCGGTGCAAGGCGGATCGAGCTCGATGCCGATCGGCACGTCGCGATCTATCCGGCCACGAGCAACGACAAGTTGCCGAGCTGCGAGAGCAAGCCGACGTCGGGCGAGCAGACGATCGTGATGATCTCGACCGCCGCGCGGTGAAGCGGCGCGAGCGACATCACGCCGTCTCCGAGGCACTCTCCGCGCTCGACGACGCCGGCCTCGCACAACTCCTCGAGGGTCGCGTGCACGCCTCGTCGATCGGAGGCAGCACCACCACGATCGACGTGGCCGGCGCGCCCGTGTTCGTCAAGCGAGTCGCGCTGACCGACCTCGAAGCGGCGCATCCGCGCTCCACCGCGAATCTGTTCGGGCTACCGATGCCCTATCAATATGGCCTCGGCTCGTCGGGCTTCGGGGTCTGGCGCGAGCTCGCAGCGCACGAGATCACCACCGCGTGGGTCCTCGCCGGAACCTGTGACGCGTTCCCACTCCTCCATCACGCACGTGTGCTCCCTGCATCGCCGACCGACGTGCCGATCGACGAGCTCGTCGCGTCGTGGGGTGACTCGCCGGCGATCCGCGCGCGGCTCGAGGCGATCGCGCGTGCCACCGCGAGCGTCGTGCTGTTCCTCGAGCACCTCCCCTACACGGTTCGTGACTGGTTCGCCGACCATGCGGCACCGGCCGAGGCGTGCGCCCTGATCGAGCGAGAGACGCAACGGGTCGTCGACCAGCTGCGAACGCACGACCTGCTCCACATGGATGCGCACTGGGGGAATCTGCTGACCGACGGACAGCGCGTCTACGCGGCTGATTTCGGACTCGCGATCTCGCGGAGCTTCGACCTCTCCGTCGAGGAGCTCGCCTTCTTCGATCGCCACGTGCGCTACGACGAGCACGTGCTGCGCCGCGAGCTCGTGCACTGGAATCCCAGTGCGGACCTGCGTCACGGCGCGATCGCGCGCACGCTCGAAGACTTCTACCAGCGGCTGCGCGTCGACCAGACCACGCGGTACCCTGACGAGCTGTGAAGCGCGACGCGCTGCTCGACAACATCCTGGCGAATCCCACGGATCTGGATCTGCGTAGCGTGTGGGCCGACGCGCTGATCGAACGAGGCGACCCGCGCGGCGAGCTGATCACGCTGCAGATCCGCGGCGAGGCAGGGCCGCTGACGCCGGCGCAGGACAAGCGGATGCGATCGCTGCTGTCGAAGCATCGCGGCGAGTGGCTCGGCGAGCTCGCCGGCATCGTGCAGTCGCGCGAAGGCCTGGTGTTCGAGCGCGGCGTGCTCGGCGCCTGTCAGATCCAGGTCAAGCACCTCGCGGGGCTGCAGGAGGCGATCGGCTCACCGCTGTGGTCGACCGTACGCTCGGTGCACTTCTGCGATCGCTTCGCGTGGGACCCGCGGATCGTTTCACTCCTCGCCAACCCGGTGATGCGCTCGCTGCGCGAGGTGATCTACATCGGTGCGAACCAGGTGTTCGCGCCGCTGGCGCGCCATCCGCGCCCGCTACCGTTCACGTCGATCTGGACCGGTGACGACGAAGGCCGAGGCGAGCCCGTGGTGACGATCGACAAGATCGACAACCTCGCGTCGCTGCCAAACCTCACGAGGCTCGGCTTCACGACGCACGACGACGGGATGCAGCTGCTGTCGCTGCCGGTCGTCCGCCTGATCAAGACCCTCGGCCTCACCACGTACGCGACGGCCGGCGAGTGGATGCGGCGCACGCGGCCACTCGACAACCTGACGACCCTCGAGCTCCGGCGCTGGTGGATCCCGATCCAGGGCCCGACGCGGTCCCACTTCATCCTCCGGTTCACGCGAGGGAAGGGTGGGCAGTGGTCGAAGCTCGACGTCGGGATCGCCGGCCGTCCAAAGCTCAGCATGCTGGCCGACGACATCGAGTCGATCAAGCGCGTGACCAAGCTCGAGTCGCTGACCTCGACGGAGCCCGAGGTCAGCAAGGCGTTTCGGTGATCCTGGACCCGGGGTAGAGTTCGCCAGCGTGCGTTTTCCTCCGGCCAACATGCAGCTCCGCCGCGCCCAGCTCGTGCTGATGCTCGCGACGCTGTTGCCCACGATCGCGATGACGGCGATCGCCATCGTGCTGATGATCTCGGGTCAGTCGATCACGGTGCTGATCCTCAGCATCCTGATCCTGACGTTCTGCACCAGCGTGATCACCGGCTACATCCTCGGCGCGATCTTCGTCGGCAAGGGCGCATCGCTGGTGCTGGTCCAGAACGACTTCGTGTCGAGCGTGTCGCACGAGCTGCGGACGCCGATCACGTCGATCAACCTGTTGATCGAGTCGCTGCGCGACGGCCGGCTCGAGGATACCGATCGGACGCAGGTGCTGTCGCTGCTGGGGCGCGAGACCAAGCGGCTCGAGCAACTCGTCAATCGCGTGCTCGAGCTGTCGCGGCTGCAATCGAGCTATCACTACGCCCGCGAGCGGATCGACGTCGCGAGTCTGGTCGACGAAGCGATCGCTGCGTTCGACGCACAGACGCTGTCGAACCCGCTCAAGGTCGAGCGCCGCGTCGAGGCGGGGCTGACCGTCGTCGGCGATCGGCCCACGCTGGTGAGTGCGATCGCGAACCTGCTGACCAACGCGTGGAAGTACACCGACGACATCAAGCGGATCGCGGTCGAGGGAACGTCGAGTCCGCGCTGGGTCGAGCTGATCGTGCGCGACAATGGTCCCGGCATCAAACGCGACGAACAGCGCGCGATCTTCGAGCAGTTTTCGCGGGGGCGTGCTGCCCATGAAGGGGGCGCCACCGGCGTGGGTCTCGGGCTGTCGTTCGTCCGCGCGATCGTGCGCGGGCATCGCGGCAAGATCGATCTCGAGTCGACTCCCGGCGACACCGCGTTCCGGATCCGGATCAAGCGCCGCCGCAAGCCCAAGCCGGCGCCTGCAACGCTCTACCAGGCCCGCACGTGACGCGCATCCTGATCGTCGAGGACGACGAAGCGATCGCCACCGGCCTCGCCCTCAACCTCAAGCTCGCCGGGCGCTCCACCCAGATCGCACGCGACGGCGAGTACGCGATCTCCGCGGCCACCAGCGAGGACTTCGCGCTGATCCTCCTCGACATCAACCTGCCGAAGAAGAACGGTCTCGAGGTGCTGTCGACCCTGCGCGCCACCGACAACCTGGTGCCGGTGATCGTGCTGTCTGCCCGCGATGGCGAGTTCGACAAGGTCGCCGCCCTCCGGCTCGGCGCCGACGACTACGTCACCAAGCCCTTCGCGCTCGCCGAGTTGATGGCGCGCATCGAGGCCGTCCTCCGTCGCACCGGCCAGACCACGGCCGCGCCGACCGCGATCCCCGACCCGGCACTGACGTTCGGTGAGGTGGTGATCGATCTCGCGCAGCGCACCGCCACCCGCGGCGGTGAGGAGGTCAAGCTGACGCACCTCGAGTTCGAGTTGCTGAACTTCTTCGTGCGTCACCCGAGCCAGGTGTTCTCGCGCAACCAGCTGTTCAACATGGTCTGGGGGCAGTCGGCCGGCTCGGTGCGTACCGTCGATAACTTCGTCGGCCAGCTGCGGAAGCGGTTCGAGGTCAATCCCGAGCAGCCGCGTCACTTCATCACCGTTCGCGGCTCCGGTTATCGCTTCGACCGGTGATACCGTCGGGGCAATGGGCGAGACGGCCACGAGCGGGCTAACAATTTTCGCGAAGATCCTGCGCGGGGAGATTCCCTGCCACCGAATCTACGAAGACGAGCACGTGCTCGCGTTCCTCGACATCAACCCGATCTCGCGCGGCCACACGCTGGTGATTCCGCGCGAGCCGGCCGAGACGCTGGTCGACCTGTCCGCCGAGTCCTCCGCCGCGATCGGTCGCGTGCTGCCGCGGATCGCCCGTGCCGTCCTCGAGGTCACCGGCGCGAAGGACTTCAACATCCTCCAGAACAACGGCGCCGCGGCACACCAGGCGGTGTTCCACGTTCACTTCCACATCATCCCGATGCACGCCGACGGCACCGGCCTCGGCATCGAGTGGCGCCCGGGCAAGCTCGACGATGGGGCGGAGCTGGCCAGCTCGATCGCGGGCAAGCTGTGAAGGCGATCGTCCTCGCGTTGCTGCTCGTGATCATGACGAGCGGTTGCTTGATGACGCGCTACCTGGCGCAGGGTGCGCACGGTCAGCTCGAGCTCCTCGGCAAGGCCGAGAAGATCGAGGACGTGATCAAGGACCCGGACACGCCCGCGCGCACCGCGATGTTGCTCGCCGCGATTCCGGAGATCCGCAAGTACGGCCAGACCTACGGCCTGAACATCAAGCACAACTACAAGCACTACGTCTGGCTCGGTCGGCCCGCCGCGGTGTGGTTCGTCGGCGCCGCCGATCCGCTCGCCTTCAAGCCGCTGCGCTGGTGCTTCCCGATCGTCGGGTGCTTCGCCGGGCTCGGCTGGTTCGACGAAGACGAGGCCGTGCAGCAGAAGATCGCCCTCGAGAAGAAGGGCTACGACGCGATCGTTCGCCCCGCGGGTGCGTACTCCACCGGAGGTTGGTTCCCCGATCCCGTGCTGTCGTCGATGCTGTCCGGCGGCGAGGATGCCTACCCCTCGCTCGCGAACGTGATCCTCCACGAGTCGGTGCACGCCACGGTGCTCGTCCCCGATCAGCCGTTCTTCAACGAGAGCTTCGCGTCGTACGTCGCCGACGTGCTCACCGATCACTGGGTCCAGGTCCACTTCGGCCGCGGCTCCAACGAGGAGCTCTCGTGGGCGCTCGGCCAAGCGTTGCACCTCCCGCGCGCTGCCAGGCAGCTGCAGACCTATACGGAGCTCAAGAAGCTCTACGATTCGAAGCTCCCGCGAGAACAAAAGCTCAAGGAGAAAGATCGGATCATCGACGAGCTGGTCGCCGACCTCCGGATTCGCCGGCGCCCCAACAACGCGTCCCTGACCGAGACCCGCGTCTATAACGGCGGGCTCGAGCCGTTGATCGAGGCCCACCGCGCATGTGGCGATCTCCGCAAGCTGGTGCTCGCGGGTCGCACGCTCAAACGCAGTGATTTCCAGAAGAAGCTCCAGGAGGACCTGCGTCCGATCGGCGCCCTCCTCGCCGCGCGGTGCAAGACCATCAAGAGCTGAGCACCTATAGAAGAATCAACAAACTGGCGCCCTGTACACCGGATCCCCATCCTGGGTATCCATTCACGGGAGGTTTGCCATGCGTCTGTTCGCCGTTGCTCTCTGTTTGTTGATCGCCGCCACTTCCACGTCGGAAGCCAAGCCGCGAAAGCAGACCCAGAGTAGTAAGCGCGAACGGCGCAAGGTCGACGAGCCTCGCAAGCCGAACGTCGCCGTCACCGAGGACGACGCACCACGCAAGCGTCGCAACAAGCGAGACCTCGTCGTGCCCCAGTCGTACGGGGCCCCGTGGAACGGCTTCCTCAAGAACCCGGTCCAGCTGCGGCTCGGCGAGGGCGCGTACATCCGCCGCCCGTATCGCGCGTTCGGGACGCGCACCACGGTCGACTTCACCAAGCAGGCGATCGAGGAGACGCGCGCGCTGCATCCGAAGGCGCACGTGCTCGCGGTCGGCGATCTGTCGGCGCACTTCGGGGGGCCGGTCAGCGATCACCGCTCGCATCAGTCGGGTCGCGATGTCGACCTCGGCCTGTTCTACAAGAAGCAGCCGGCGGGGTATCCGAACGCGTTCATCGACGGCACCGAGGCGAACCTCGACACGCCTGCGATGTGGACGCTGATCAACAAGCTGACGCGCACGGCGACCAAGGACGGCGGCGTGTGGGCGATCTTCCTCGACTACAACGTCCAGGGCGTGATCTACCGGTGGGCGAAGCGCCACGGCGTCTCGGATGATCGGCTCGATCGCGTGTTCCAGTATCCGCACGGCCAGTGGGCGAACCAAGGCCTCGTTCGCCACTACCGGAACCACGCGCACCACATCCACGTGCGCTTCAAATGTACGAAGGCCGAGACCAGCTGCCGTTGAGTCACCCCCTCGCGTAGCGGGTGACCAGGTCGCGGAGCTGGGTGAGTGCGACGGGCTTCTTGAGGACGGGGAGGGTGGTGGTGTCGACGAAGGTCTGCGTCTTCGTCGTGAACACGCCACCGGTCATGAACACGATGTGCTGATCGATGTCGGGGAACCGCGCTCGCAGCGTCTCGTAGACCATCGGGCCCGAGAGCTCCGTTATCATCAGATCGCAGAGCACGAGATCGGGTTTGAGATCCTCGTAGCGCGCGATCCCGTCGGCGCCGCTGGTCGAGACCTCGACCTCGCAGTGCCGCAGGACACGCTTGATCGCGCGCCCCACCGCGGCTTCGTCGTCGATCACGAGGACGCGCACGCGCTGCGGACCGATCGCCAGTTGCGAGGTCGCCGTGACGGTCTGCTTGGTCGGTGGGAACGCGATGCGGATCGTGGTCCCGCGCTCGGGATGGCTGTCGACCTCGATCGTGCCGCCCGCGCCCGTGACCACCGAGTGGCAATAGTAGAGGCCGAGGCCGCCACCGAAGCCGTCGGCCCGCGTCGAGAAGAACGGCTCGAACATGCGGCTCTTCTCCTCGCTGGTCAGGGCGACCCTGGACGCCACCATCTCGATGAGCGCACGCCCATCGGGTGCGGTCAGCGTGCGCACCACCATCCGCGGACCGGCGTTGACCTCGAGCTGGCGCGCGAGATGGATCAGCAAGTTCACCATCGCCTGGGTCAACTTCGAGCGCGCGATCCGGATCGCGGGTGCCGGCGAGGTCTCGATCGAGATCTCCGTGCGATGCCGGATCTCGTTGTACGCGAGCGTGACGGCGTGCTGGAGGGCGCGGTCGACGGCGACATCCTCGATCGCATCCGCGCGTGACAGCGCCGCGAGGTCACCGACGATCGCCTCGATCCGCGCGACGCTCGCCTGCATCTCCTCGACGACCTCGGGGAGCTCCGTCGGGTCCAGCCCCGCGAGGAGCGGCAGGTTGAGCCGCACCACGGTGAGCGGATTGTTGATCTCGTGCGCGAGCCCGGAGGCGAGGGAGCCGGCGACCGCCATGCGATCAGCAGCCTGCAGCCGCGCGTGCAGGGCCTGCTGCGACGCCGTGAGATCGCGACCGGACCACATGAGTGCCGCACCACCCTCGAACCAGATCGTGCGCGGCTCGGCGAGCTCGAGGGTCATCCCGGTGCCATCGCTACGCGTCAGCGTGATCGGATGCGGACCGATCGTCGGCGGTCCGTCGGCGCGGACCGAGCTGAGCTCGCGCTGTTCGAGCGTCTCGGCCAGGCGATCGAGCGATGCCTGCGAGGTCAGCTCCGTGATCCGGCGCCCGACGAGCCCCTTGACCTCGGTCGCGAGCAAGGTCGCGAGCGCGGGGTTCGCGTAGGCGATCGTCCCCATGCGATGGAGCAGGATCGGATCGGCGCTGGTGTCGAGGATCTCCCGGAGCTCGCGATCACGCGTCGCCTCGAGCGACAGCCGCAGCGACTCGGCGAGCGCCGTCATCCGCAACCGCATGAACAGCACGAGGCCACCCAGCACCGTCGACGTGAACAGGGCGAGGATCGCCTCGAAGGCGTCGATCTCGATCCCGCACGCGAGCGTGATGATCGACCACCCGGCCAGGCTCGCCGCGACGAAGGCGAGCCACCACGACACCGTCGGCATCAGGATGCCGGCCACGA
Organism: Deltaproteobacteria bacterium; assembly: GCA_031385555.1. Lineage (GTDB taxonomy): Bacteria > Myxococcota_A > Polyangia > Haliangiales > Haliangiaceae > JABFXX01. The sequence continues at coordinate 31,284 of JANNBP010000183.1, forward strand.
TCACGGTGAATGCGAAGCCCAGGCCGTGGAGATAGGACTGCGACCAGGCGTACTCCGTCGCGACGTTCGCGATCACCACCGAGACGACGACGGCGATCGCTCGATGGACCTGCGGGATCGAACAGCGCTGCCGGGTGACTCGCGCGAGGAGGAGGAACAGCACGGCCGACACCGCGGTGACCAGCGCGATGGCCTGACCCTGAGCGGCGTAGAGCACGCTGAACCCGCCGTAGATCGCGGCCCCACCCATCGTCAGCTTCGGCATCAGCTGTCCGATGGCCGTGACCATCGTCTTCGCGACGTGTTCTCGATCGACAGCGACGGTGGGCAGGGATGGAGCGTCAGGACTCAAGGGAGATCCTCGTCGAGGGGTTGGTCTTGAAGCGGGTACGGCGGATCGACTCGCTGGAGCGGGCGAGCGCGCGCGGGAAGATCAGGCGGACCGTGGTGCCCTGACCGACGGTGGTCTCGACGGCGAGCGAGCCGTGGGCCTCGCGAACGATCTCGCGCGACACCCAGAGGCCGAGCCCCACCCGATCGCTCGACGTCGTGAAGAACGGTTCGAAGATCCGCGCGAGCAGCGGCTGCGGGATGCCGATGCCCTCGTCGCGCACCGTGATCTCGACCATGCTGTCGACCACGGCGGTCGAGATGTGGAGCTCGCCACCATCCGGCATCGCATCGCGTGCGTTGAGGGCGAGGTTGATGATCAGCTGGTCGAGCTCGTGGCTGCGAACGCGGATCGCGGTGTCGCCCGAGTCGAGGTGCATGCAGATCTTGACGTGGCTGCCGACGATCGGGCCGAGCATCTTCACCAGCGTCGACAAGGCGGGGTCGGGGATCGCGTGAGCGGTCTCGGTGTTCGTGCGGCCGAATCGAGTCAGTTGGCGGGACAGATCCTGGATCTGCGCGGTCGCGAGCTGCAGCTCGTCGAGGTGCGTCGCGGCGGGTGCCGTGGCAGGCACCTCCGACCGGATGAAGTCGATGCCATACTCGAGGGTCGTCAGGATGTTGTTGAGGTCGTGCGCGATCGAGCTCGCCAGCGTGCCGAGCATCTCGCAGTCCTGCGACTTGACGAGGGTCGCCGCGTAGTCGTCCCGCTCACGTGCGAAGTGCTCGCCGACGCGCGAGACAGCGCGGAACCCGAACGCGAGGAGGGCGAGCAGCGAGAGCAATATCGCGAATTGCTCGTCGATGAACATCTCCGGCGTCAGCGCGGGGAGCGAGGTGATCCCGGTGAGCGCGAGCACGGCGATCACCAGGATCTGCGCGACCACGGCGACGCTCCACCACGTCGTGAAGTAGCGAAACTCGCGCTGCTGCGCCCCGAAGATCGGGATCAGCGTCGTCCAGATCAAGATCTCGACGCGGAAGCCGCCGCTGATCACGGCGATCGCGGTGATCGCGCTGAACGGGATCGCGGCGAACACGAACGCGGCGAGCTCCGGGGAGCGCGTGATGCGAACGAGCCACGGGACGACGAGGGACAACGCGCCACCCGCGAGCAGGATGATCGCGTTCGGGGTCGGCCCGAACGTTCGCAACTGCATCACCGCGAACAGCCACCAGATCGGCACGCTCGCCAGGCTGATCGTCACCAGCACGACCCCCCACAGGCGCAGGCGCGAGTTGATGATGTCGCCGACGAACCAGTCGAGCGCGCGCGACCTGGGGTGCGGGCTCGGTTTGCGCACGGTCTCGATCGGGCGGGCCACCACCTTGGCCCGCGTCGGAATCGGGCGCGAGTGGCGATCCGCGAGCGGAAGCCGGAGGGTCATCGTGGTGCCCTGACCCACCGTGCTGGTGGCGGTCAGCGTGCCGCCACAACCCGACGCGATCGAGCGACAGATCCAGAGACCGAGTCCCGTGCCCGAGTCGGGACCCTTCGTCGTGTAGAACGGCTCGAAGATGTGGTGCAGCACGTCGGGCTCGATGCCGACGCCGCTGTCCCCCACCGCGATCACGAGGTGACCCTCGAGCACCTTCGTCGAGACGACGATCTCTCCGCCCTTCGGCATCGCGTCGCGAGCGTTGACGACCAGATTGACCAGCACCTGATCGAGCTGGTTCGCATCGCACAGGACGCGACGCTTGGGAGCGTCGAGCTCGAGCCGCAACACCGAGGAGCCGGTCAGGCGACGCAGACTCCGGCCGAGGGCTTCCAGCGCGACGTCGACCTCGACGAGCTCGATGGTCTCGGAGTCTCCTTGCCCTAGCCGCTCGAGCTTCTTCGAGAGCGCCTTGCTCCGTACCACCGTCTGGTGCATGTCGTCGAGCTCGACGGCGAGGTCGGTGTCGACGAGGCTCTCCGAGAGCAGGTGCAGCGAGTAGTCGATCGACATCAACGCGTTGTTGAAGTTGTTCTCGATGCTGCCGGCGAGCTTGCCGAGGGCGTTGAGCTTCTGCGCCTGTAGCAGGGCGCGCTGATAGACATCGCGAGACTCCGCGATCTCGTAGGTCACCGCCGACGCCTTGTGGCTGACCATCAGCATGACCGCGAACCAGCTGAGCAAGCTCGCGAGCTGCAAGTAGACGTCGTCGGTCGACGGTGCGCGGGTGGGCACGTGGCCGGTGGTGACGAGCCGGTACCACCCGACATACAGGACGAGCACCGCGAAGATCCATAGCGGCAACAGGCTGCGAAACTGGCGCTGCGGAGCGAGTGCGATCGGGATCGCCATCGCCCACATCAACGAGTGGAACGGGAAGCCACCCACCGTTTGCGCCGCGAGCGCGACACCGGTGAGGCCGAGGACCCCGAACGCCATGATCGAGACGTAGAGCGAGCGTGTTGCACGCAGCAGGAACGGGATGCCGAGCTGGAGACATCCGAGCGTGAGCAGCGCCGTGGTACGCCAGGCGGGCAGCCCGCCGATCGAGGGGAAGATCAGCCAGACCGGCGCGCTGAGGAGCGAGACCACGACCACGAACCGCGCCCACACGCGCGTGCGGGGGTCGGTCATTCCGCGTGGGATGAAGCGGTCCACCAATGAGTCGAGATCGATCATGAAGGGTCCCAACTCCCTGCTTCGACCGGAGTCGGCAAACCCTCGGCTAGCACTCGGCTATTTCTCGCTCACCGCCTGCCCGACATCGCTTGCCCAACATGTTTGGCGCGGGCGGCCGACCCTGATCTAGGCAGCGTCGGCGATCGTCGCTGCGGGTTCTTCCGCGACGTTGTCGCGAACGTGGTCCGGGACGCTGTGGAGGTCCCAGACCAGGCCGACGAGCGACAGCGCGCGCAGCACGTAGTAGGTGCAGTCGATCTCCCACCAGAAGAAGCCCTGACGCGCCGCGACTTGGTAGTGGTGATGGTTGTTGTGCCAGCCCTCACCCATCGTGATCACGGCGAGGACGGGGTTGTTGCGGGAATCGTCGGTGGTCTTGTAGCGGCGGTTTCCCCAGTAGTGGGACAGCGAGTTGATCGTGAAGGTGCCGTGCCAGCACAACACGGTCGATACGGCGAACGCCCAGGTCAGCGCGAAGAAGCCGCCGATCAAGAAGATCACGACGGCGAGGCCGATCACCGGCACGACCCAGTACGTGTTGAGCCAGCGCAGCTCGGGATACTTCGCGAAGTCCTTGATCCGCGAGTAGTCCGTCTCCTCGAGATCGCGCGACAGGATCCAGCCGTGGTGCGCCCACCAGAAGCCGGACTGCACGACCGAGTGCAGATCGCCCGGCTCGTCGGACAGCTTGTGATGGATTCGGTGATGCGCGGCCCACCACAACGGACCCTTTTGTGCGGTGAACGTGGCGCCGAGCGCGAGCAGGAACTGGAACGGGCGTGACGTCTTGTAGGAGCGATGCGAGAAGTAGCGGTGGTACGCGCCGGTGACGAAGAACATCCGCGGCACGTAGCAAGCGAGGGCGAGCGCGAGCCCGAGCCACGAGAACCCGCTGACGATGACGCCGACGATCGCGAGGACGTGGACGCCCCAGTACGGGATGCTCAGGGCGTTGAAGTAGACGCGGAAGAAGCCCTTGGACTGAGCGGCTTCGACGGCATTCATGCTTGGACCCTAGCGCGGAGTCGCGCCGGGGATGGAGGGGATTTTCGTCATAAATCGGGCACCACTCGGTCACGGCGAGGGTGCGCGCACCAGGGGGATGGGATCGGCGCTGGCGGACTTGGTGTGGCCACGCGTCACGAAGGCCGTGACCACGGCGGCGATCGTGAAGGCGAGCGCGCAGGCGGCGATCGCGGCGAACCGGCGCCTCCGCGGTGCCTCGGGGAACAACACCGGTGGCACCAGCATCAGTCCGGAGTCATTCGGCGCGGGGGAGTAGGGCAACCCGATCATGTTCGCCGCCACGGGCATCATCGTCGCGGCCACACCGGGCGACACCGCACCGAGGTACTGCAACGCGGTCTGGACCTGCGCCATCGACTGCGGGCGCGCGGCGGGATCCTTCGCGAGCATCTGCGCGATCAGATCGTCGAGCGCCTCGGAGACCTCGGGCGTCAGCATCCGCGCGCGCGGTGGGATGCCGCGCTGGTGCCCGTCGATGATCGTGCGGAGATCGCCATCGAACGGCGGGCGACCGGTGACCAGCTCGAACAGGACGCAGCCGAGCGAGTAGATGTCGCTGCGCTGATCGATCAACGACGCGGAGCGGCACTGCTCGGGCGACATGTAGCGCGGCGTGCCGAACACCGTGTTCATCATCGTGTGCTTGCTGGCGCCGATCCGCGCGAGCCCGAAGTCGAGCACCTTGACGCGCTCGCCCGACGGCACGGCCGGATCGGGCACGAGGTAGATATTGTCGGGCTTGAGATCGCGATGCAGGACGTCGGCGCGATGCGCGGCGTCGATCGCCGAGGCGATCTGGCGTGCGATCTCGATCGCGGTGGCCGGGGCGAGCTTGCCGCTGCGCGCGAGTCGCGAGGTCACGCTCTCGCCCTGGAGCAGCTCGAGGACGATGTACGCGCTGTCTCCGACGCCGGTCGCGACCGTGCCGCAATCGAGCACGGTGACGATACCGGGGTGAAGGATGCGGGCCGACGCGCGGGCCTCCTGGAGGAAGCGGTGAAGGATGTCGCTGTTGGCCTGGTGCGACGGGTTCAGGATCTTGATCGCGACATCGCGGTCGAGGTCCTGGTCACGCGCGACGAACACCAGGCCGAAGGTCCCCTGGCCGAGCTTGTCTGCGAGCTCGTACTTCCCGATGCGGCCCCCAGGGGCCAGCGCAAAACCATTGGGTTGCGAGCCGGTTCCGACGAATTCCTGAGGCTGACGGCCCGGCTGCAGATGCAACACGCCCGTGTCAGCGTCGTCGTGGCGGCGTAGGGGCTCGACCGAGGTCCTATCCGAATCGACCACTTGGACCAGCAGTTCGATCTCGCCCCCGCCGTGCGCGACGCGAATGCGCTGCGGGGCCGACGAGGGTCGCTGCCGACGGATGCGCTGAACGGGTTGGCTCACGCCCGGAGCGAGTGCATGACGCGTGCCTTCACGGTAGCGTTCGCCCCGTCATGAAGATGAAATACAAGTCGCTGGGTAGCTCGGGTGCGAAGGTCTCCACGCTCTGCCTCGGTGCGATGACGTTCGGGGAGGCCGACGAGAAGTCGTTCATGCACAAGGTCGGCTCGGACGAGGCCACCACCCACGCGGTGCTCGATGCCGCGCTCGCTGCCGGGATCAACTTCATCGATACCGCCGACGTCTACGGCCAGGACGGCCTGTCCGAGCGCGTGCTCGGTGGCTGGATGACCGCGCGTGGCAGCCGCGACAAGCTCGTCCTCGCGACCAAGTTCCGGTTCTCGATGGGCGAGGGAGCGAACCGCAGCGGCGCCTCTCGGTATCGGATCACCAAGTGCGTCGAGGACTCGCTGCGACGGCTGAAGACCGATCGCATCGACCTCTATCAGATCCACATGCAGGACATCACCGTGCGCGAGGAGGAGACGCTGCGCGCACTCGACGATCTGGTGAGCGCCGGCAAGATCCTCTACATCGGCTGCTCGAACTACGCGGCGTATCGGTTGATGAACAGCCTGAATCTGTCTCGCAAGAATTCGTGGGCGTCGTACGTGACGCTGCAGGCGCAGTACAGCTTGATCTGTCGCGACATCGAGCGCGAGCACGTGCCGCTGTGTCGCGAGGAAGGCCTCGGCATCCTGCCGTGGTCGCCGCTCGCAGGAGGCTTCCTCACCGGCAAGTTCGAGAAAGACAGCCCGCCGCCCAAGAACACGCGGCTCGGTGAGAAGGCCGAGCGGTTCGAGCGCTACAACCTGGAGCGCAACTGGAAGGTGATCGACGCGGTGCGCGCCGTGGCGAAGGAGACGAGCTCGACGCCGTCGGCGGTCAGCCTCGCGTGGTTGCTCGCGAAGCCGCAGGTGACGTCGGTGATCTTCGGTGCGCGGAACCTCGAGCAGCTGAATGCAAACCTCGCGGCGGTCGAGCTCGAGCTGTCGAAGCAGCACCTCGATGTGCTCGATCAGGCCTCGGCGTTCGACCTCGGCTACCCGTACAGCTTCATCCAGCAGACGCAGCAGATCTGGTAGTCACCGCGGGTCGTAGCCCTCCTTGATGCAGATCTGCGCGAGGTTCGCCTTGCCGATCGCATCGAACAGCTTCTTGGCTCTGGGGAACAGGCGTGCGCGACACGCGGCGAGGTACGCCTTGGTCCTGGCCTCGGGCCGACACTTCGCAACCCTCTCGAACGCCACGAGCGCCGCCGCGAAGCTACCGGCGCCCAACAAGTCATCGCCGCGCCGCAGCTCGGCATCGATCGTCTCGCGATCGCAGGCCTCGAGCGGCGTCGGTAGGCCATCCGGCCTGGCGGCGGCGTCGGGAGCGCACCGGCGCGCGGTGAGGCGTGCATGCTCCGCGATCTTCGCGCCGTACTTCGACGAGATCCCGTGCAGCTTCGCTGCGTGCTTCGCGCAGTCTCGGATCGCGTTGAGCTCGCCGACCATCCGATCGAGCAACGGGCCCTTCGCCTGGTCGTAGATCCTGCGTGCGGGTCCGCTGTACACGGAGCTCTCGGGAATCTCATCGACGAGCGCGGAGGCGAACGGGTAGTCCTCGCCCTTGATCGCCACCGCGAGCTCGCGGAGCTTCACTTCGAGGCGTGCCTCCGTGTTCGCGCGACGGACGAATGCTTCGCCGTCGGGACGCGAGAGCTTTGCCAGCGCCTGCCCGCAGTCGGCGAGCTTGGCCCACTCTTGGTTGGACTGCGCCATGGTGCAGGCGGTCGTCAGCCTGGTCGCCGTGAGCTCCTCGACCACGGCCACGTCGGGCGCCACCACGCGGGGTGGAGGAGGTGGAGTCGGAGGCTCGTCGCGAGGGCCCGGCTTGCGCAGCACGAAGTACATGACGATGCACGACACCACCGCCGCACCGGCACCGATCGCGAGTCGCAACCACGGCGAGGTCGACGTGCTCCGCGTCGGTTGCGTCGGTTCGAACTGGGCGTCGACCACGGCGTGCTGGGGTGGGAGCTTGGTCGGCTTCGTGGTGTGGAAGTCGTCGTCGAGATCCTGCGCGGTGTCGGCTTCACTGCTGGGCCTGAGCCTGAACGTCGGCTCGTCCGTGGTCGGCCCGAGCGGCACGTGCGGCGCAGTCTTCGCACGCTGCTTCGGTGCGAGTGACGTGAACACCGCGTCGAGCGCCTCGTCGACGATCCTCATCGTCTGCGGACGCGCGTCTGGCTCCTTCGCGAGCATCCGCACGATCAGCTCGTCGAGCGCCGCCGGGATCGACGGGACGATCTCGCGCGGCGGGGTGATCGGCTGGGTCTGATGCGCGACCAAGACGTCCTCGATGTCGCCGGTGAACGGCGGCCTGCCGCACACCAGTTCGTAGAGCAGACAGCCGAGCGCGTAGATGTCGGTGCGATGATCCACCTTGGCCGCGGCACGCGCCTGCTCGGGCGACATGTAGCGCGGCGTGCCGAGCATCATCTGCGAGTGGGTGTGCGGATTCTCTTCGGGATCCGGATCGCGAAGCTTCGCGACACCGAAGTCGAGGAGCTTGACGCGCTCGCCGCCGACCACCGCCGCGTCCTCGACCAGGAACACGTTGTCCGGCTTGAGATCGCGATGGATGATCCCGGCCTCGTGCGCGACCTGAAGTGCGGAGGCGAGCTGGCGGGCGAGGCCGATCGCGGCGATCGGTGGCAGCTTGCCGCGAGCGGCGATGCGCTGGCCGAGGCTCTCGCCGCGCAACCGCTCCATCACGATGTATGCGGTGCCGTCGAGCCGCTGCCCGGTGCCCTCGACGAGGCCGCACTCGAACACCGTGACGATGCCGGGGTGCCCGATCTTCGCGCAGGCGCGCGCTTCTTGAATGAACCGCTGCACCACCTGGGTGCGCGCCATGAGCTCGGGGCGCAGGAACTTGATCGCGACCTCGCGCCCCAGCTCGTGGTCGTGCGCGAGATGGACGACGCCGAACCCGCCCTTCCCGAGCCGCTCCCCCACGTCGTAGCGGCCGATCCGGACTCCGACGATCGATCTCACGAGCGCATCGGCACCCCGCCGATGAGCCCGCTGTGGGAGGGGCAACCGGCGAGGACCGCGAGGACGAACAGACGGTGCATCGCGCTACGATAGCAACGCGCGGAGCGCGATGTGCGCGTCGCCGGCCTGGAACACCGTGATCTCGTCGAGCTGGCGCCCATCGATCAGCCCCGCGGCGAGCTCGCCGAGTCCTGGCACCTCCTGCGTGACGTCGGCGACCAGATCTTCGTCGAGCGTGCACGGTGCGAGCGCGTTGAGGTGCGTGCCGCGCCGGAGCTTGCTGGCGTCGAGGCCGATCGGCACGTGGATGCAGACGATGTCGCACGCGAGCGCGTCGGTGATCGTCGCGGGCGTTCCGAAAGCGGCGACGTGCGAGCCATCGACGGTGGCGCATCGCAGCTCGCGCGGTGAGAACCACGTCTTGTGCGCATCGACGGAGAGCTGGGCGTGCGCGACTTGCTCGGGCGACGCGATGATCAGGCCCATCGTCCGCGGTGTCCCGACCGCGAGATAGCGCGACGCCACGGCTCCGATCGCGGCGAGTGCGCGGGGCAGGTCGGGGTGCTTGATCGGCGGCTGCGTCGGTTGCCGCCGGTTCGCCGGGAGCGTGGCTTCCGCGACGTACGCGCGCTCGACGGCGAACACCCAGTCCACTAGAACTCCGCTTGGCGCGGCGCGCGCGGGTACGGGATCACGTCGCGGATGTTCTCGACACCGGTCGCGTAGATGATCGCGCGCTCGAAGCCGAGCCCGAACCCGGCGTGCGGCACGGTGCCGTAGCGGCGAAGGTCCCGGTACCACCAGTAATCCTTCGCGTGGAGCCCCATCTGCGCGATCCGTGCGTCGAGCACGTCGAGCCGCTCCTCGCGCTGGCTGCCACCGATGATCTCGCCGATGCCGGGTGCGAGGACGTCCATCGCCGCGACGGTCTTGCCGTCGTCGTTCTGGCGCATGTAGAACGCCTTGATGTCCTTCGGGTAGTTGATCACGGCGACGGGGCCCTTGATCACCTTGTCGGTCAGAAACTTCTCGTGCTCGCTCTGGAGATCGATGCCCCACTTCACCGGGAACTCGAACTTCTCTCCGGACTTCTCTAGCTCCTTGATCGCGTCCCCGTAGTCGAGCCGCGCGAACTTGCTCTCGATCATCTGGGTCAGGCGCGCGATGCAGTCCTTGTCGACGAACTTCTCGAAGAACGCCATGTCGTCGGCGCGCTCGGCGAGCAGCGCCTTGAAGATGTACTTGAGGAAGTCCTCGGCGAGCTGCGCGTCGGCGGTGAGATCCGCGAACGCGATCTCGGGCTCGATCATCCAGAACTCGGAGAGGTGGCGGCGGGTGTTCGAGTTCTCGGCGCGGAACGTGGGACCGAACGTGTAGACCTTCGACAGCGCGAGGCAGTAGGTCTCGACGTTGAGCTGCCCCGACACCGTGAGGTGTGCTTCCTTGCCAAAGAAGTCCTTGTCCCAGTCGACCTTGCCGTCGGGGGTGCGCGGCGGGTTCGCGGCGTCGAGCGTCGAGACGCGAAACATCTGACCGGCACCCTCGGCATCCGAGCCCGTGATGATCGGCGTGTGGATCCAGAAGAAGCCGTGCTCGTGGAAGTACCGATGCACCGCCTGCGCGAGCGCGTGACGCACGCGGGTGACCGCGCCGATGATGTTCGTCCGCGGCCGCAGGTGGCCGACCTCGCGGAGGTACTCCATCGTGTGCCGCTTGGGCTGCATCGGGTAGTGGTCCGGATCGTCGACCCAGCCCACCACATCGATCGTGTCGGCCTTGATCTCGACCGACTGACCCTTGCCCTGCGACGCGACCAGCTCGCCGGTCGCGCGAACCGCGCAGCCGGTGGTGAGCCTCAGCACGTCGGTCTGGTAGTTCGCGAGCTCGGCGGGAGCGACGACCTGGATCGGGTCATGGCAACTGCCGTCGTGGATGGCGAGGAACGACAGCCCGGCCTTGGAATCGCGGCGCGTGCGAATCCAGCCTTCGACGGTGACACGGGTCCCGACCGCGACCGTCCCCGCGAGCAGCTGACTCACACGCGTCGACATTAGCGCTCGGCGTCCTTGCTGCCGACGACCGTCAGGTTCGCACCGATCTGCACCGACACTGGCTTGCCGTCGATCTCGACCACGATCTTGCTGTTCAGGTACCACCCGAAGCTGCCGGTCGAGAACGTCTTGACGTCCGCGAGCTGGTCCTGGCCGTTGATGGTGATCTTGAGCGCCTGCGCCTTCTCGGTGAACTGGGTGAGAGAGACGGGGCACGTGGTCTTGGGTGGCATCGGCGGCATTGTCACCAGAAACTGGGGACCCGCGCTACACTGGGATCCGTGCGGTTTTCGACAAGCTTCGCGATCCTTGTTCTCGCGGCGTGCGGTGACCGACCCAAGCAAAGCTTGGATGGCGGTGGCGATGTCGACGCCGGCCCGGGCGACGACGGGCAGCCGCAGCCGCCGAACGACGCCCAAGGCTGCGGCTCGCTGACGGCGACCCTGCGCGACTTCCAGACGGCGCATCCCGACTTCGAGGACTTCCTCGGCGACGACCGTGGCATCGTGGCGATCGATCTCGGTGCCGACAACAAGCCGGTCTACGCATCGGCGGGCACCACGCCCACCACGACGGGCAAGACCACCTACGACCAGTGGTATCGCGACGTCGCCGGCACGAACATGACGTCGACGAAGGCGTTGCCGCTCGTCGAGGCGCCCGCAGGCACCTTCACGTTCTCGGACAACGCGTTCTTCCCGCTCGACAACCTCGGCTTCGGCAACCAAGGCAACGCCCACAACTTCCACTTCACGACCGAGATCCACAGCACGTTCAAGTACAACGGTGGCGAGATCTTCCAGTTCACCGGCGACGACGACGTCTGGGTGTTCGTCAACAAGAAGCTCGCCCTCGATCTAGGCGGCGTGCACGGCGTCGAGCAAGCCACCGTCGACTTCGATGCGAAGGCCGCGGCGCTCGGCATTACCGTCGGCAGCACGTATCAGCTCGATGTCTTCCACGCCGAGCGGCACACCGTCGAGAGCAACTTCAAGATGGTGACGACCATCGAGTGCTTCATCATCCAGTGACTACTTGATCTCGATCTGCTCCGGGTCGGTCTCTTGCTTCGGCTTCCCGTCGGGCTCGATCGGCCGGACGATCGGCTGCACGCGGCCCGCGGTGTCCTTGAGATCGGTGCACCGGCTGACGCGCGAGTTGCCGAAGCTCGCCGAGTACCAGTAGACGATCGCGAGCGCGAGCAGCGGACCAGCGTAGTACGCCGTGAAGTGGTCGTAGCGATCGCGCTCGGTCGTGTACTGGAGGATCAGACCGCCGCCCATCGCGCTGATCGCGGCGGCGCCGCCGAGCGCGTCGAGCGAGGGCAGCAGGGCGGAGTCGTTACACTTGATCTGCTCCGGCCTCATCGTGGCGGGATCGATCGATTTCGAGGGCGCGCGGACACCGACGAACGAACAGCCGGCAAGCGCGGCAGCGAGGACAGCGGACCGCATCGGTAAATTGTCCCGCGAACCTCGTCGGATCGCCAATTCCAGCAGGGCTGCGCACGGGGTGCCGCGTTGAGGCACCTGTGCACGGGGTCACGCTAGGATGCCCGGGATGAGCTTCGACGGCTGGCTCGACGCGCGCGACGGCGAGACCCTGGCGCGCGAGTGGGAGAGTCTCGGGGCCACCCGGACCGAGCTCGGCGTGCATCCCCGGTTTGTCCTCGGGATCCGGCCGGAGGGCGGTTCCCTTCTCGCCGCGGCCTGGCTCGGCTGCTCGGCGGACCGCTTCTCGTGGTTCGCGACGGAAGAGGGCAAGCCACCACCCAACCGACCCGCGCCGATCTTCACGGTCGGTCGCGAGGTCTCGCGCTGTTTCATCGACGGCATCCTGCTCAGCTCGGAGGCCGCCCTCGCGGAGCGGTGGACGATCCACGAGGTGACCGAAGGCGCGCGCGGGATCCAGTTCATCACGATCGAGTACTTCTATGGAGCCGAGACGCGCGACGGCTCGGGCGGTGGCGGAGGCAGTGCGACGGTCCTCCGGCTGTTCGATCGCAGCGCGGCGCGCGGGGTGTCGGTTCGGTTGTGCGGCCGCGAGGTGTTCACGATCGGCGAGCCCGTCGAGCTGTCGCCGCTCGATCTGTTCGCGCAGCGCGTGGACTACAAGTTGCCCTGGCGCGCGCTGGAGCTCTCGGCCGTGCGCGGCTTCGTCGCGCAGCTCACCTCCGACCTCGACGCGCACTTCGATACCAGCGCGGAGTGGGAGGGTGGGGTGACGCGGGACGAGGTGCTCGAGAGCAAGCAGTACAACTTCCGCACGCGGAGACGTGAGTTTCGCTTCCAGGCGGGCCCGTATGCGATCGAGCTCGGCGAGAACCTCGATCCCGACATCGTCGACGACGAGACCGGGATGTTCGCCATTCACGTCCGCGGGCTGCCGTGGGGCCACGGCGTGTTCATCCGCATCGCGCTCGACGCGGCGCTGCCGGCCGTCGAGGGCTGGATCGATTTCACGTTGCCGATGGCGCAGCTCGAAGCGGCGGTCACGCGCGCGTCGAAGATTCCCGGGATCCGGATCTAGGGGAACAGCCAGACGCCCAGCGGCAGGTTGAACTGTGCGAGACGAGCGACGGTCTCCGCCTCGAGAGCGAACCCACCGTTGGCGTACTCCATCGACAGCTTGACGCCGAAGCAGGCGCGGGGGCGCAAATCGCAGCCGTCGTGGTGGGCAGGCCGTCGGTAAACGCCATCCACAACGCGTCGAGATCGGGGAACGCGCGCGCGACCTCGCCGAACAGCCGCACCTCGCAGCTGCCGGGCGGTGCCTTCGCCTGTGGTTCGAGACTCATCCGGATGGGTCTGTCGGCACCGACCAACGGTCCACCACGAGAAAGCTAGGCTGGATACAGGTAGCAGCCGAACGCCAGGCCGAGCTCGGCGAATCGCTTGATCGTGGGCGCCTCGAGGCTGAATCCACCGACGTCGTAGACCACCGTCAGGACGGTGCCGAGGCTGGCGTTCGGGCCGCAGCTCGCCGCGGTCGTCGCGGGCAGATCGCGCGTGAAATCGCCCCACAGCTCGTCGAGATCGGGAAAGCCCGCGAGCTCGCGACCGGTGCGCCAGTAGTTCGCCCTCCGCGCACTGCCGTTGCCGAGTGGTTCGCCGATCCGGCCGACGTGCGTCGGTGCGGTGCCGAGCTCGCGGGTGAGCAGCTCGGGATCGCGATCGGTGAACACGCGGAGCTCGACACCCGTGTTCGCGATCTCGAGCTCGTCGGGGTCCGGCTCGTCGTGGTTGACGCAGAACTCGACGCGCGCCCCGAGGCCGGCGAGCTGCCCCACCACCGCCGGCGCGAGCTCCCACGAGAACGTCACGAACTCGGCGCGATAGGTGAAGCGGATCGTCGGCTCGTCCAGCCCCGGCGGCAGGCGCCGCAACAGCGTTGCCGCGAGCTCGCTGGATAACAGCGGCGCATCGATCGACGTCGGGCCGGTCTCGATCAACGGTTCGTCGCCGACCAGCTCGACCTCGGTGCCGGGATCCGTCACGGGCGCCTCAGCGTCCCGAGCGAGAACGCGAGGTGGGCGAACGCGTCGATCACGAGCGCGTGATCGATCGTCCCGTCGCGCAGCATCGTCTGGACATCGGCGAGCGGCACGACCTCGATCGCGATCACCTCGGACGTATCGAGGCGCTGCGCCGACGTCGGCTCGGCGTCGAGCGCGAGGAACGAGTGCAGGCGATTGCCCTGGATCGCCGGGTTCGGCAGGGACGTGCCGATCGCCCGCCACGTCTTCGCGGTGTAGCCGGTCTCCTCTTCGAGCTCGCGCGCGGCCGCTTCGAGCGGGGCTTCCCCGTCGTCGACCATGCCACCGGGGATCTCGAGGCAGATCGAGTCGGAGCCCGCGCGGTACTGGCGCACCAGCACCACGCGATCGTCGGCGGTCAGCGCGATCACGTTGACCCAGTCGACGGCCTCGATGATCGAGAAGCGCTTCGACTTTCCCGTCGGTGGATGGGTCGCCTCGACGAAGTGGGTCGTGAAGATCTTGTAGTCGCCGCCGGGGTGGCGGTCGCCACGCGTCCAGCGCAGGTCGTCGTCGGAGCTCACCCCCGCTGTCTACCACCAGATAAGTTCTGCCGGGCAGCGTCCGGCTTGTTCGATAGGTTCTGCCAAGTGGGGCATGGCGGGAAATGTCGCTTTGCTCGACGAGGATCGTCGGGGAGAGTGGTGACATCGACATGCAGATTCCACTGACCGGGCGACCCACCGAGGACGTGCTCACCGAGCTTCGCGCGAAGGGCGAAGGCGACACCGACTGGCGTGGGGGCAAGGTGTTCTCGCTCGTCTATCACGCGGGCGAGAAGCACGAGCAGCTGCTCCTCGACGCGCACGAGCTGTACGCGAGCGCGAATCTCTTGAACCCGATGGCGTTCAAGAGCCTCAAGCAGATGGAGACCGAGCTGGTCGAGATGGCGGGCAGGTTGTTTCACTGCAGCGGCGCGGTCGGAGCGGTGACCTCCGGGGGAACCGAGTCGCTGTTGGTGATGGTGGCGGCGTATCGCGATCGCGCGCGTCGCGAGCGGCCATGGATCCGGCGCCCGCAGCTGGTGGTGCCGAGCACGATCCATCCCGCCTTCGACAAGGCCGCGCACTACTTCGGGGTCGAGCTCAAGAAGGTGCCCGTCGGTGACGATCTGCGCGCGAACGTGCGCGCGATGGAGAAGGCGATCGGCTGGCGAACGATCGGGCTCGCCGCGTCGGCGCCGCAATATCCACACGGCGTGATCGATCCGATCGCGGAGCTTGGCCAGCTCGCGCAGCGCAAGGGGCTGCCGCTGCATGTCGACGCGTGCGTCGGGGGCTTCATGCTGCCGTGGATCGAGAAGCTCGGACGCCCGCTGCCGAAGTGGGACTTCCGGGTGCCGGGCGTGACCTCGATCAGCGCCGACCTCCACAAGTACGGCTACTGCGCGAAGGGCGCGTCGCTGCTGTTGTGGCGCTCGATCGACCAGATGCGCTACCAGTTCTTCGTCGCGACGGACTTCCCCGGCGGCATCTACGCCTCGCCGACGATGCTCGGCACGCGCCCCGGTGGGCCGGTCGCTGCGGCGTGGGCTGCGATGCAGACGCTCGGGGTCGAGGGATACCTGGCGCTGACCAAGCAGGCGCTCGATGCCGCGGATGCCCTGCGCCGGGGTATCGCGCTTGTCCCCGGGCTCGTGTTGATGGGAGAAGGCCACGCGACGATCGTGTCGTTCGCCGCGATCAAGCTCGATATCTACGCCATCGCGGATCGCCTGGAAGCGCGCGGCTGGACGTGTGACCGCCAGCATCGGCCGGCCTCCCTCCACCTCACGGTGACCGCGAATCACGGGCCGATCGTCGACGAGTATCTGCGCGACCTCGCGGCGGCCGTCGACGAGGTCCGCAAGGATCCCTCGCTCGCGAAGGCCGGCAGCGCGCCGATGTACGGCATGGCCGGTCGCATGCCGGTGCGCCGGCTCGTCGCCTCGCAGGTCCGCAAGGTGTTCGCGAACATGTATACGGGATCGACCACGGGAGCACGCTGATGTCGGTCAAGCGGATCGCGTACGCGCGCATCATGCAGGAGTCCAACGCGCTCTCGCCGGTGCCGGCGGAGCTCGTCGACTTCACCACCGCGCACTACCTCGAGGGAGACGAGCTGGTCGCTGCGACCACCCGGGGACCGGAGGTCCCTGGCTACTTCAAGCGCGCCGAGCTCGGTGGCTTCATGAGCGCCGTGAAGGATCGCGGAGGCGAGATCGAGGCGGTGCCGCTCCTGTCGGCGTGGGCGTCGTCGGGAGGGCCACTGTCGCTCGCCTGCTTCGAGGCGCTCGAGGCGCGCCTGGTCGAGCTCCTGAAGGCCGCCGGTCCGGTCGACGGGATGTTCCTCGCGCTGCACGGCGCGATGGGCGTGATCGGGGTTCGCGATCCGGAGACGCGCCTGCTCCACGCCGCTCGCTCGGTGATCGGGGATGTGCCGCTCGTGGTCTCGCACTACCTGCACGGCAACCTCACGAAGGCGCGGGTCGACGCCTGCGACGCGATCGTCGCCTACCAGACCAACCCGCATCGCGATCATGCGGCGATCGGCGCGAAGGCCGGGCGGATCTTGATCCAGACCGTGCTCGGCGAGATCAAGCCGACGATGGCGTGGCGCACGCTGCCGCTGCTGCTCGGCGGCGGCAACACGATCGACTTCCTCACGCCGATGCGCCCGGTGTTTCGGCGGATGAAGCGGATGGAAGACCAGCAGGCGCTCGCGGCGTCGACGTTCATGGTTCACCCCTGGAACGACGATCCTGCGATCGGCTGGTCCACCGTGGTGATCACCGACAACGATCCGGCGGCCGCCGAGGCGATGGCCGACGAGCTCGCCGAGATGTGCTGGGATCGTCGGTTCGATCAGCCTCCCGAGTTCCCCGACGCCAAGACGGCGATCGCGAGGGCACGTGGAGCGAAGCTCCGGCGCAAGCTCGGCTGCGTGACCATCAGCGACGCGTCCGACGTGGTGACTGCAGGTGCGCCCGGTGACTCGACCCACCTGTTGCGCGCGTTGCTCGAGCACGCGCAGGGCCTGCTGTCGTACGCCGCGGTGCGCGATCCGGAGGCGATCGACACGCTGTGGAAGAACCAGCCCGGCGATCGGGTCGCGCTGTCGATCGGCGGCAAGCTCGATCCCGCACACTCGCAGCCGCTGCCGGTGGTGGGCGAGGTACTCGGCAAGTACGATCGGCACGGCTTCGGCAGGACGGTGGTGCTCGCGGTCGATCACGCTCGGTTCGTGATCACCGAGGGGCCGGCGATGGTGATGCGACCGTCCTTCTACACCGAGGTGGGGCTGTCGCCGTGGAAGGCCGACATCGTGGTGGTGAAGAACTTCTTCCCCTTCCTGATGTTCTTCTTCGCCTACAGCCGCAAGACGATCTTCGTCCGCACGCACGGCACCACGGACTTCGATGCCGCGTTCATCCTTCGGTTCGACGGCCCGATGCATCCACGCGATCCGGTCGCCGACTGGAGGCCACGCGATCGAGCGCGCCGGCTCGGCATTCCAGAGGCCGTCCTAGAGCGTGAGTCCGTTGCGGATCGCGAGGGCGGCGCCCGCGACGAGCAGGAGTACCCACACCACGCGCTCGAACCGCGCCGGATCGAGCGCGCGATGGATGCGTTCACCGATAACTAGGCCGGGGATCACGGCGAGCGCGATCACCGAACCGGTCTCCACCGTCTCGCTGGTGTAGAGATCGAGCGAGACGAAGTTGATCAGCAGCGCGCAGTTGAGCGACAGCCAGAGCAGGGCGAGCGTGGCGCGAAACGCTCGCTTGTCGTCGACGCGGCGCCGCGTCACGTAGACGATCATCGGGCCGCCGGTCCCGAACAGGCCGTGGGCGATGCCGCCGAGCCCGAGCAGGGTGCTGCGTGCCACGACAGGCAAGTCGCCGGTGGTCGGGCGCAGTAACTGGAGAGCGGCGAGCCCGGTGACGAACACGCCGAACACCATCGCGAGCATCGCCTTCGCCGGGAGATGAAACAGCGCGAGCCCGATCGCAGCGCCGATCACGACCGCCGGTGCGATCTCGCGCAGCAGGAACCGCCACTGCACCGCGCCGCGTCCCTGCCTCAGCAGGTACGCCGACAACGCCATGTTGACCGGCACGAACGCCGGCAACAGCTCGTCGAGGGGAACCAGCTGCGCGCCGATGCTCGCGGCGATCACGGTGCCGCCGAACCCGATCGCACCCTCGGTGACGAACGCGAGCAGCGCGATTCCGCCGAGGAGGACCAAGGTCACGACGCCGTTCTACCGCCGAGTGCGTGCCGGCAGGTCCGATAGTTGTCGCCGCGGCGA
This sequence comes from Deltaproteobacteria bacterium, assembly GCA_031385555.1. Lineage (GTDB taxonomy): Bacteria > Myxococcota_A > Polyangia > Haliangiales > Haliangiaceae > JABFXX01. The sequence goes on from JANNBP010000183.1 coordinate 49,627, forward strand.
AAGGGGACGGACCCCTTCTGAGGGGAGACGGCGAAAGGGACGGACCCCTCTGAGGGGAGACGGCGAAAGGGACGCGATCGTTGTCGCCGCGGCGAAAGGGGACGGAGGACGGCGAAAGGGGACGGACCCCTTGTGAGGGAGACGGCGCAAGGGGACGGACCCCTCTTCCATTGACGCTCGCCTGGACCCTCGAGATCGAGTACCAATCCGTCTCCATGGTTACCGAGGTTGCGCGCCGGCTCGAGCACCGTCTGTACAGCGACGTGCGGGGGACCTGCGAGCGCTACCAGTTGCTCGCGCCGAATGACCGGATCATGCTGGCGATGTCGGGAGGCAAGGACAGCTACGTGCTGTTCTATCTGCTGACTCGGCTCGTCGCGCGGCTACCGTTCAAGGTCGAGATCATCGCCGTCCACCTCGATCAGGTGCAGCCCGGATACGATGGCACCAGCATCCGCGAGTTCCTCGAGAGCTCGGGCGAGCGGTTCGAGATCCTCCGCGAGGACACGTACTCGGTGGTCACCGATCGGCTCCCGGCGTCGGCCACGTACTGCTCGCTGTGCTCGCGCCTGCGCCGCGGCATCCTCTATACCGCCGCCGAGCGGCTCGGCTGCAACAAGCTCGCGCTCGGTCATCACCGCGATGATTCGCTCGAGACGTTCCTGCTGAACCTGTTCTACAGCGGCAAGCTCCAGGCGATGCCGGCGAGCTATCGCACGGATGACGGCCGGTTCGAGGTGATCCGCCCGTTGATCGAGTGTGCCGAGTCCGAGATCGGAGCCCTCGCCGCCGAGCTCGCGTTCCCGATCATCCCGTGCAACCTGTGCGGGTCGCAGGAGGGCCTCAAGCGCGACGCGATGACAGCGCTGCTCGCGGACCTCGAGAAGTCGAACCCGCACGTGCGCGCGATCATGGCCAACGCGCTTCGCAACGTGCGCCCCACGCACCTGCTCGATCGCGATGTCGCGAAGGCGTGGGCGGAGCGCGATCCGGAGATTCGTCCCGCCACGGTGGCGGCACCTCGCACGCAACACGCGAAGGCGGAGCCGATCGCGAAACGCTCGCCCGGGTTGCGGGTCATCGACTGACGATGGCGACGTATCGCGAGCCCGCGAAGCGCGATCCCGATCCGGTCCAGTCGCTACGGATCGCGTCGACGCTGGCCGAGCGCTATCACGCCGTGGTGTCGGCCACGTACGTCGACACCAGTGCGCTCGAGCTCGCCATCGGCGAAGCCCAGCAGATCTATCCGGAGATCTGGCGTCACCTCGACGAGGGCCGCGACGCGCTGGCGGCCAAGGATCGCGATGTCCGCGTGTTCGACGGGCTCCGCAGCGAAGCCCTCCGCACGCTCGGCGTCACCCACGTGGACCGCCACACCACGATCGATCCATTCTCGCTGATGTTGGGGCGGCTCAACGTCGTCGACATCAAGACGGCGACGTTCAATGTCCGCGGTCATCAGCTCGCCGTGGCCGCGTGCCAGGCGCTGATGGCGCAGATGCCCGAGATCGACTGGGCGGCGCTCGCGCATGCCGAGGACAAGGAGATCCGCGCGGCCGGATCCATGCAATCGGCGAAGTGGATCGGCGCCCTCAAGTGGGGAGGCGTGGTCGTCGGGCTCGCGCTCGTCGTCGTCGCGATCCAGCGCTTCGCGACGGGCCCCGAGGACCTCGCGCGCTCCGAGCCACGGGAGCGACTGGCGCGACGGCGAGCTCTCTGCCTCCGCACGTCAGCAGGCCGGCTTGCAGGAGGAGATCGTGACGCTGAAGCGGTCGTACATCACCACCTGCGATCGCCGGGTGCGCGATCAGCTCGCCAGCGCCTTGCGCGCCGATCATCGCGAGGCAGCCGCGAGCAAGATCGTGCGCGACAAGTGCGTTCCCGAGCGTCCCGCGTGCGGCGAGATCGCGGCGTTGATCTCCCGCCGTCAGGCCGCGGCGTTCGAGATCGAGCATGCCAGGCCCACGTGCTTCGGCGCGGTGATCACGGCCGCGGGGTCACCGAGGACGGGCCTCGTGATCGCCGTCTCCGGCAAGGTCGATGGCGAGCGCACGGTCGTTCGCGGCATCATCTCCACCAGCGGGGAGCAGATCCTCGTCCCGTTCGCATCGTCACCGGAGGATGCGGAGCTCCTCGGCGTCACCGATCTCGACGGCGACGATGTCGACGAGCTCGTGATGGCGAGCGATCGCGGCTTCGTGATCTCCAGGATCGAGGGCAGCGCGCTTCGCGACGTCCTCGGTCCGACGATGACGTGCCTGGGCCACTTGTCCGTGCAGAAGGACTTCCGGAACGGCCGCACCGGCGAGTCTCGCCGCCCGGTGTTGACGATTCCCGAGGAGGAAAGACCGCGCAAGGGTTGTCCGAAGCCCGGACTCCACTACTACAAGCTCGACAGCGACAAGCTCGTCGAAGACTGAGCCGACCCGCGAGCTGAGCGGGCGTCGCTTGCGGTGCTGGCGTATCGTCGAGCACGCTCGAGTGCGATGACGACCTTGCTCGACTCGGGGATCGCCGTTACCAAAGGGTTCGCGGGACGACGCATGGTCGAGGCTGACGATCGATCGCCGCTGCAGTCGACGAAGCTGAAGATCGCCGATTAGAGGCGGCCCACGGCGCCGATGGCGGGGATGAAGAACAGCTCCTTGATGTCGCTCTCGGGGTTGAGCAGGTAGTTGGCGCCGAGCTCGGCGACCAGGGAGAAGTGCCGGCTGAGCTGCAGCTCGAGCCCACCTGCACCGCGCAACCCGTAGCGCGCACCTTCGGAGAAGAACACCGGCACGCCGACCGCCACGATCGGACGGAACTTGCCCGTCAAGATCGCGAGCGTCGCACCGGCGTAGCCACCGAAGTTCGTGCCGAGGATCGCGGCCCCTTCGACGCGGAGCCGATCGATGACGTCGACCGTGACGCCGACGAGCGTGGCCGCGCCGCTGTACTTGATGTCGAGGTGCTCCATCGCATACGCGCCGACCCGCGAGCGGGGACCCTCGGCCTTCGCGGTGAGGCCGTTGTCGACGTAGATCACCTTGGTATCGGTCTCGCGCGGCAGCAGCGACAGCCCGAGCGTCACGCTCTGGCGTTCACCGGCCTTGATCGCGATCGTCTTGGTCTCGGCGCGATAGCCATCCTTCTTTCCGGAGAGCGTCACGTTGCCGGCGGCCACGCGATGCCGCTTCGGCGCGGCCACCCATTCGCCGTCGTTGATCTGGACCTGCACATCCGCGGGATCGACCTGGAGCTCGAGCACGCCGACGGACTTGTCGATGTCGGCGATCGCCTTCTCGAACTCCGGGCGCATCGCGGGATCGGAGCCCTTGTCGTCGACGTACTTCTGCAGTGCGTTCGCGGCCTCGGCGAAGCGCTCGAGCTTGTTGAGCGTGATGCCGATGTTGATCAGGATCTTCGCGTTCGGGAAGCGCTCGTAGGCTTCCTTGTAGACCGCGAGGGCGCCTAGATAGTTCTTGTCCTCGAACAGCTTGTTGCCGAGGTCGCGCAGCTCGACGGCGCCCTTCATCTTCAAGTCGGCAGGTGCGGGTGTCTTGTCGTCGGCCAGCGCCACTGGTGCGACGGCGCAGATCACCCCGAGCACGAGCGCGACACGTCGCACCATTACTTGGAGCTCGTCGGGGTCAGGATGTCGTCGTTCGGACACTCGAGGATCGAGCCCGAGCACTTCTTCTTTTCGGGCGGCGGATTCTCGGGTGTCGTCGTCGTCGGCTTGATCACCGGCTTCGGGACCGGTGGCCTGCGCGGGATCGGCTGCTTCTTCGCGACCACCGCAGGCTTCGCCGCGGGCGTGGTCTCGACCGGCAGGGGCGTGGTCTCGACCGGCAGGGCCTTGGTCTCGACCGGCTTGTCGACGACGAGCTCCTTCGCAGGCGGAGCCGAAGGCGTCGGAGTGGCGGCCTGCACCGTGTTGCCCTCGGTGTTCGTCAGCTTGACCGCGACCATCGCGGCGGCCCCGATCGTGATCGCGGACAACAGCCCGATCACGAGGCCCTTCCTCGAGCGTTGCTTCGGCGCCAGCTCGTGCAGCGACTGACTCGCGGCCCCCGACAGCGTGGTCGGTTGCTCGAGCGCATCGAGGCTCGCACCGGGCTGCGGCGCGTCTTCATGCGTGAGGTAGATCGACGGCGCCTCGCCGACGTCCGGTTGGCTCCCGAAGGGTGTGGTCGGTTCCGACCCCGACTCGCCGAGCGGGAGCACGGTTTCGGCGAGCCGCTCGTCGAGCGAGCTCTGCGGCGGCATCATGATCGGTCCCGTCGACAGCTCGTTGAGCGAGCGAGCGGTGATGCCCTCCGGGCTGGTCACCGTGATCCATCCGAGGTTCTGCGCGAGCTGTGATAGCCGCTGCCCGAGCTCTTTGCAGGTCTGCGGGCGCTTCTCGGGGCGCTTCTGCAGCAGCGCCATGATCAACATCTCGCTGTCTTTCGAGATCGCAGGGTTGTACTTCGACGGCGGCTCGGGCTGCGCGTAGATGTGCGCGCCGATCAGCTCGCCGGCGCCGAGCTTGCTGAACGGCGGGCGACCGGTGATCAACTCGTAGAAGATGCAGCCGAGCGAGTAGAGATCCGCGCGATGGTCGACATCACCCGTGCCCTTGCACTGCTCCGGGCTCATGTACGTCGGCGTTCCCATCACTGCACCGGTCTTGGTCGCGGTGCCGGCGAGGCCGATGTCGGTCAGCTTCGCGATGCCGAAGTCGAGCACCTTCGGGCGATCACCCGTCGGCGAGTCCCCGTCGGTGACCATGTAAATATTGTCGGGCTTGAGATCGCGGTGGACGATGCCCTTCGCGTGCGCCGCCGAGAGTGCGCTGCACACCGCGCGAAGCAGCATCGCGGCCTCGCCCTCTCCCATGCGACCTCTCGTCTTGAGCCGTCGCGCGAGCGACATGCCCTCGAGGAACTCCATGATCAAGAACGCGTGGCCCGAGGCCATGTAACCAAAGTCGAAGATCTCGACGATGCCGGGGTGCTTGATGCTGGTGGTGGCCTTCGCCTCGTTGAAGAAGCGATTGACGATCTCCCGGCTGCCCGACAGCTCGGGGTGCAGCACTTTGACCGCGGCGAGCTTCCCGATCAGCAAGTGCTCGGCCTTGAACACGGTGCCCATGCCACCGACGCTGAGCTTGCTCAGGATCCGATAACTACCGACGGTCTCCCCGATCACTCGACAATGATCAGGGGTGCTGCAATACGAGTCAAACGCACAGAAAAAAACTTTCGCCCTACATCGGACGACGATCGCCTACCGGCGCTCAGTTGCAGAACGCCGAGTTGATGTCGGAGATCTCGTCCTGGATCGCGGGTGCACCCGCGCAGAGTTGGTTCGCCGTGAGGTCGCGCGCGATCCCGTCCTGCAGCACGCAGTTGTTCGTGTTCGGCGTGCAGTTGTTATCCCAGGCGCACATGCAGCCCGCCGGATCGGCCGTCGCGGTCAGGCCGATCGCGAAGCCGATCGAGCCGACGATCGCGTTCGGAATCGAAGCAGGAGCGAAGTTATCATCGACCCACGCAACGTCGTTGCGAACGAGGTCACCGCAGTCGAGCTCCTGGACGAAGCCGAACCGCGAGCCGACGTTCGCCGCGGTGCCGCCGAACACGATCATCATGTAGTCGCCGGTCGCGGGACGCGTGGTGACGACGGTGATGTTGAACTGGGCGAGCCGGGCCTTCGCGGCGTCGACGATCGTCTGGATCTGCGTCGCGCGATTCGCCGCAGCGGCACGATAGGGCGGGGTGGTGGCAGAGGCGACGCCGGACATCCAGCTCGCGACATTCTGCTTCGCGTCGCTGGTGGCACCGTCGGTCAGCGTCTCGCCTTCGAACGACAGGAACAGCTGGCGCTTCTCGCAGACCGGCGCCGTGTCGGGATCGATCACGGCGGCGTCATCGGGGATCGCCGAGTCATCGCCGCGGTTGTTGTTGTCGTCTGTACCGAGCCGCGCTTCGCACGCGGACAGCAGCAGCAGAAGACCGACGAGAGCCCGCATCCTGAACACCACTCTGCAGGAGTTACTCGACGAGGACAACCCGATCATGCCTGGGGGTCAACGCCCCAACTGCCCCCTGTTTCCCCCTGGTCTGGAAGCCACAAAGAATCCCAACAGGTTGTGCGGCTTTCAACGTCGCCAGCGATCGGGCCCACTCGTTGATGAGGAGCTCGAGCGTGGCGCCGCCGCGTCGTATGTGGCGATCTCGCGGATCTCGCGGATCTCGCGGATCTCGCCGATTCGCACCGGCCCGGTGATCGTCAGCGTCGTCATCGATCGCGGCTGCTGCTCGACCCTCGCAGTCGCACGGGCACAGCTCAGTCCAGGCCGAGCTTCGCGCGCAGCACGTCGTTGACCGCCTTCGGATCCGCGCCAGGTGCCTGCCGGATCAACTGACCGACGAAGAAGCCGAGCAGCCCGTGCTTGCCGGCCTTGACCTGCGCGGCCTTGTCGGCGTTCGCGGCGATCAGCGCATCGGCCTGGATGCCCAGCTCGGCAGCACCGATCACGGTCGCCGGTGCCAGCGCGATCTGGGAGAGCCGTTTGCCGGTGGTGATCATCTCGGCCAGTGCGGTCTTCGCCGCCGGTGCCTGGATCGCCTGCGTGTCGAGAGCGCGGATCAGCTCTGCGAACCGATCGGCACCGAAGCTGACCTCGTCGAGCTCCTTGTCACCGAGCGCGCGCGGCAGCTCGTTGATCAGCCACTTCGCGACCACGTCGGGACGACCGACGAGATCGACGGTGTCGAGGAACAGCTTCCCAGTGATCCGCTCGCCCGTCATCAGATCTGCCTGCTCGGCAGAGACCCCCGACATCGCGGCGATCGTGACGAACCACTGCATCAGCTCGGCATCGCGGTTGCGTGCCTCGGCGCGGTACTCGGGACCGGTCTTGCCCTTCGCGAGATCGCGGCGGCGCTGCTCCTTCGGGTTGAGCTTTCTTACTGTGCCTTCGGCTTTGAGGGTGACTTCTCCGAGGGTCGCATTGAGCTTGCCAGTGACTGTTGGAGCGCGCAGCGTGATGATGCGGTTGAGCACCAGCCCGCCAAGCTTGGTGTCCGGATCGATCGAGAAGTAGCCGACGCGCTCGAGCTGCCAGCGCGACCCGATCTTCTCGTTCGCGAGCCCGCCCTCAACGCGCGCGGTGGTGATCACCTCGAGCGAATGCTTGTCGATCATCTCGAGGAAGTCGCCACCGCCCTCTTCGGGCTTCGCCGTCTTCATCAGGTGCGAGTACAGCCGCACCTCCGCGGGCACGCTGGTCGCCGCGTCGACCCAATGGATCACGCCGGAGACCTTGAGGCCCTCGGGGTTCTTGCCGAAGGTGTCGGGTACGACCGCGGCGACGAGCTTGGTGACCTGACCCGCGGCATCGCGCGTGACCTCACCCGCGGTGATGCACGGGCCATAGCGCAACCGCACCGTGCGACCGGGCGCGAGGCGCTGCCAGTCCTTCGGCGGATCGTCGTGCCAGTCGTCGCGATCGAGATAGATCGCCTTGCCGATCGCGAGTGATCGCGAGCCGGGCTTGCCGATGTCGGCCGGGAAATACGGCGCGTCGATCGACTGTGGCGTGAGCCCGGTCAGCGTGACCTCGATCGGATTCAGCACGCCGAGCACGCGCGGCGCCGTCTGGTTGAGATCGTCGCGCACGCAGTACTCGAGCTTGCCGATGTCGACCATCGAGTTCGCCTTCGCGACCCCGATCATGTCGGCGAACGCGCGGATCGCTTCGGGCGAATAACCGCGACGGCGCATGCCCGAGATCGTGGGCATCCGCGGATCGTCCCAGCCGCTGACGTGCCTGTCCTTGACGAGCTGCAACAGCTTTCGCTTGCTCATCACCGTGTAGTCGAGCGCGAGGCGTGCGAACTCGTACTGATGCGGGCGCGGGTTCCACGGCCCCGTATTGTCGAGGACCCAGTCGTAGAGCTCGCGGTTGTTCTCGAACTCGAGCGTGCAGATCGAGTGCGTGATGCCCTCGACGCCACCCTCGATCGGATGCGCGTAGTCGTACATCGGGTAGATGCACCACTGATCGCCGGTGCGGTGATGATGATCGTGGCGGATCCGGTAGAGCAGCGGATCGCGCATCTTCATGTTCGGCGAGGCCATGTCGATCTTCGCACGCAGCGTGCACGCGTTGTTCGGGTACTTGCCGGCCTTCATGTCGCGCAGGCGCGCGAGGTTGTCGGAGGCGCTGCGATCGCGGTACGGCGATGGCTTGCCGGCCTCGTTGATCGCGCCGCGATACTCCTTGATCTGGTCGTCGGTGAGATCGCAGACGTACGCCTTGCCGTCCTCCACCAGGCGCTCGGCGAGCTCGTACATCCGCGGGAAGTAGTCGGCGGAGAACAGCACCGCGGACGGATCGAAGCCGAGCCAGCGGACGTCCGCTTCGATCGACTCGACGTACTCCGTGTCTTCCTTCGCCGGGTTGGTGTCGTCGTAGCGAAGGTTGCAGGTGCCCTGGTAGTCCTGCGCGATCCCGAAGTTGAGACAGATCGACTTCGCGTGACCGATATGGAGGTACCCATTCGGTTCCGGAGGAAACCGCGTCGCGACCTTGGTGTGGCGACCGGCCTTCAGATCTTCGTCGATGATGTCGCGGATGAAGTCGTTGCGCTCGACGGCCATGGCGGCGGCACCATAGCACTCAGTGCAGCAGGCTGTAGGCGGTCAGCGAGATCAGCGTACCGAACACCGACTTCAAGAAGCCGATGCTCTGTTCCGGCACACCCAGCGGCACCGTCGTGGCGTGCGTGTCATCGATCCAGATCCGGAACTGCTTGTCGCTGCCGTTCGCCGACATCGTGATCTCGGCCGTCCCCACCGGAATCTGCTCGATCGTGATCCGTTCTGTTTTCCTGTCCTCGACCATCAGCTGGCCGTTGACCGCCACCGTGACATCACTGGCCGGTCTCGACAGCAGCAACACGAGCGTGCCGGCCGGCGCCCCTGGAGCCGCGGGGAAGGTCGCGCGCACGTCATGGGCGCAGCCGAGCATGAGGACGATGAGCAAGCGCATGCGGCTTAGTCCGCGCGCGATGCACCGCGGTTGCTCCAGGGCGCGGTGGCGTGACCGACGTTGCTCGGCCTCGACGCATGCGGCGTGAACGTTGCGAACGCGGGCAACCGTCCCTCGAAGTCGCGCGTCCGATCGGCTAGCTTCGCCGCGTGGCACGTATCAACGAGCACTACGCGAAGCTCCCCGCGAGCTATCTGTTCCCCGAGATCGGCCGGCGCGTGCGCGCGTATCAGGCCGCGCATCCCGACGCGAAGGTGATCCGCCTCGGCATCGGCGATGTCACCGAGCCGCTCGTGCCCGCGATCACCGCGGCGATGCACGAAGCCGTCGACGAGATGGGCAAGCGCGAGACGTTCAAGGGCTACGGCCCCGAGCAGGGCTATGACTTTCTCGTCGACGCGATCCGCGAGCATGACTACAAGTCGCGTGGGGTCGACATCGCGGCGGACGAGATCTTCGTCAGTGACGGTAGCAAGTGCGATAGCGGCAACGTCCAGGAGATCTTCGCCGCCGGTGCCAAGATCGCGGTCACCGATCCGGTCTACCCGGTCTACGTCGACTCGAACGTGATGGCAGGCCGCACCGGTGCGGCGGGTGCCGACGGTCGCTATCCGGGCCTGGTCTATCTCGTCGGTAACGAGGAGAACGGGTTCCAGCCATCGCCACCGTCTCCCGAGAGCGGCGAATCGCCGATCGACTTCGTCTATCTGTGCTCGCCGAACAACCCCACGGGCACCGTCGCCACACGCGCGCAGCTCGAGGCGTGGGTCGCGTGGGCGAAGCGCAACGACACGGTGATCCTGTTCGACGCCGCGTACGAGGGTTACATCTCGGACCCGTCGCTGCCGCACAGCATCTACGAGATCGAGGGTGCGAAGGAGGTCGCGATCGAGCTGCGCAGCTTCTCCAAGCGCGCGGGGTTCACCGGCGTGCGCTGCGCGTTCATGGTGGTGCCGAAGAGCGTGATGGGAACCGCCGAGGGAAAGCGCACGTCGCTCAACGCGTTGTGGGCGCGGCGCCACACGACGAAGTTCAACGGGGCGTCGTACATCGTGCAGCGCGGTGCCGCGGCGGCGTACACGAAGGAAGGGCTCGCGCAGACCAGCGCGCAGATCGCGTTCTACATGGAGAACGCGAGGCTGCTCCGTGAAGGCCTCGGGAGCGCGGGCTTCACGATGTTCGGTGGCGTGCACGCTCCGTACATCTGGCTGCGCACCCGCGACGATCAACCCGCTCGCGAGGCTCGCGCACCCATCACGTCGTGGGAGTTCTTCGACCGGCTGCTCACCAAGGTGCAGGTGGTCGGCACGCCGGGTGCGGGCTTCGGTCCGGGTGGCGAGGGCTACTTCCGTCTCTCGGCGTTCAACTCGCGCGCGAACGTCGAAGAAGCGATCAGCCGGATCCGGAAGGTGTTTGCATGAGCGACGGCGTGGAAGGTCGGAGGCGGATGAGCTGGGTTGCGTGTTCGGGCGAACCGGTCCGCCGCTCGGATGCGGTGTTCGAGGATTCGGACAGGTCGGGCCGTGTGCTCGGACAGATCGGTCCGCAACTCGGACGATCTAGTCCGGTGGCTCGGACGAGGGGGTCCGGTGATCCGGATAGCTCGGTCCGCGCGGGCGGACGAACCGGTCCGCATTCTGGGACGAAGCGGGCTGCAGCTCCGACGGGGTGGTCGCGCGACGGCGCTACGCCGTGAGCTGGACGGTCGATCGCGGGATGGTCGTGCGTTCCTTTGGTGAGGGCATCGAGCTGATCTGGATCCACGGGCTCGGCGAGCAATCGGCGAGCTTCGACGCCATGGCGAAGCATCCGGCGCTCGCGGGGTATCGCCATCTGCTCGTCGATCTGCCGGGCTACGGTCGCGCGCCCTGGCCGGATCGGTTACCGCCCGGTGACTCGCTCGCCCACACGGCGGCGCTCCTCGCCGACATGATCGCGGCTCGACCGGCAGACGATCAAACCCTGCCGGTGTTGATCGGTCACTCGCAAGGCGGGGTGCTCGCGACGCTGATCGCCGAACGGACCGCGGTGCGCGGCATCGTCAACGTCGAGGGCAACCTGACGATCGGAGATTGCACGTTCTCCGCGAAGGGCGCCGCGTACAGCGAAGGCGACTTCGTCGATCACGGCTTCGCGGCGATGCGCGACGACGTCTATCGCGACGGTCAGATCCAGCGCGCGCTGCGCGGCTATCACGCGGCACTGTCGATGGCGTCACCACACGTGTTCCATCGCCATGCCGTGGATCTGGTCGCAGCAGCGAAGCGGGGCGATCTGGGACCGCGCATGGTCGCGGCGAAATGCCCCACGCTCTACATCGCCGGTGTGCCGAACGGTATCTGCGCGACGAGTCGACAGCAGTTGCGTGATCTCGGCGCACGGTTCGTCGAGCTCGAGCCGAGCGGGCACTGGCCGTTCATCGATCAGGCCGATCGGTTCGCAGCAGAAGTCGCGGAGTTCGTCGGCGCGCTCGGTTAGATTGCGCGGATGACCAAGCTTTCGATCGCGTTCGTGATGGCGCTTGTCGCCGTGACCTCTGCAGACACCAAGCCCGCGCCGAAGGAGGCGAAGCCCGCGGACACCAAGCCCGCGCCGAAGGAGGTGAAGCCCGAGCCGAAGCCCGCCGGCCTGGCGAAGCAGGAGATCAAGGGCTTCTCGACGCCCGAGTCGGTGCTCTACGACGCCGGTAGCGATTCTTATCTGGTCGCCAACATCAACGGCGCACCGACCGAGGCGGATGACAACGGCTTCATCTCGCGTGTCACGCCCGACGGCAAGATCAAGGACCTCAAGTGGATCGACGGCTCCAAGGCCGACGTCAAGCTCGACGCGCCGAAGGGCATGGCGATCGTCGGCAAGGTCCTCTACGTCGCCGACATCACCGTCGTCCGCAAGTTCGACACCAAGACGGGCAAGGCGCTCGGCGAGATCAAGGTCGACGGCGCGACGTTCCTCAACGACGTCGCACCGCGCAAGGCCGGCGGCGTGTTCGTGACCGACAGCGGCCTGACGCCGAAGTTCGAATCGTCGGGCACCGACGCGATCTACGCGATCGACGGCAAGGACAAGGTCACCTCACTCGCGAAGTCCAAGGCGCTCGCGGCACCGAACGGCATCATCGAAGCAGGTGGCAAGACCTACGTCGTCACGTTCGGCAGCGGCTCGATCTACGAGGTGCCGGCGAAGGGCGACCCGAAGCCCGAGAAGCTGGCGAAGGGCCAGCTCGACGGCGTGGTCGTGGCGGCCGACGGCACGTTCTACATCTCGAGCTGGGAAGGCAAGACCATCTACAAGGGCAAGCCCGGCGGGACGTGGGAAGACCTCGCCCTCGACATCACCAGCCCGGCGGACTTCGGCTACGACACCAAGCGCAAGCTGCTGCTGGTCCCTAGCTTCCAGGGCAACACCGTCACGATCGTGACGCTCAAGAAAACCTGAGCCGGAGCACGGCAGGCCTCCATAGCCCTTGCCACTCATCACAGCGATCGACTACGCAGGGGCGTGACGGACCTCGAAAAGCTCGGTGCGTTTTATCTCGGCACCACCGTCGACGACGACACGCCGGATCCGGTGCTCTACGACGCCCGCGATCTGACCACCCACGCGGTCTGTGTCGGGATGACCGGGAGCGGCAAGACCGGGCTCTGTCTCGCCTTGATCGAGGAGGCGCTGCTCGATGGCGTCCCGGTGATCGCGATCGACCCGAAGGGTGATCTCGGCAACCTCGCGTTGACGTTCCCCGCGCTCGCCGGGAGCGACTTCGAGCCATGGGTCGATCCCGCGCAGGCGCAGCGCGATGGCGTCACCACCTCCGAGCTTGCAGCGCGCACCGCTCGCACGTGGCGCGACGGGTTGGCGGCGTCGGGGCAAACGCCCGAGCGGATCGCCCGGCTGCGCGCGGCGAGCGAGGTCGCGATCTACACGCCGGGCAGCAACGCGGGCCGTCCGATCTCGGTGTTGCGGAACTTTCGCGCACCCCCGCCCGAGCTCGACGGCGAGGCCTGGCGCGATCGCGTCGAAGGCGCGGTGAGCGGACTGCTCGCGCTCGTCGGGATCGCCGCCGATCCGCTGCGCTCGCGCGAGCACGTCTTGCTGTCGCAGCTCCTCGATGCGGGATGGCGCACGGGTCAGGATGTCGCGTTGGCGCAGCTGATCCAGCAGGTCGCGAAGCCACCGTTCCAGCAGGTCGGCGCGTTCGACCTCGAGACGTTCTATCCGGCGAAGGAGCGCACCGAGCTCGCGCTCGCCCTCAACACGTTGCTGGCATCGCCGAGCTTCGCGGCGTGGACCGCCGGTGAGCCGCTCGACATCCCGAGCTTGCTCTACGGCGCCGGAGGCAAGCCACGCGCGTCGGTGATGTCGATCGCTCACCTGGGTGATGCCGAGCGGATGTTCTTCGTCACGCTGCTGCTCCAGGAGGTGATCTCGTGGATGCGTGGCCAGCCCGGCACGTCGAGCCTGAGGGCGATCGTGTTCATGGACGAGGTCGCCGGGTACCTGCCGCCGGTCGCGGCCCCTCCGTCGAAGAAGCCGATGCTGACGCTGCTCAAGCAAGCGCGCGCGTTCGGGCTTGGCATCGTGGTGGCGACCCAGAACCCCGTCGATCTCGACTACAAGGCACTGTCGAACGCGGGGACCTGGCTCCTCGGGCGTTTGCAGACCGAGCGCGATCAGGCGCGGGTGCTGGATGGGTTAGAGGGCGCGTGCTCGACCGCCGGGAAGCCCTTCGATCGCGCGGCGATGTCGGCGCGGCTCGGCGGCCTCGGGCAACGTCAGTTCGTGCTGAACAACGTGCACGACGATCATCCGATCGTGCTGCAGACCCGCTGGGTGATGAGTTACCTCGCCGGGCCGATGACCCGCGCCCAGCTCGCGAAGCTGACGCCCAGCGTGGCGGTGGCACCGAGCATGTCGACCGTGGCGCCGAGCAGGTCGAGCGCGACCCGCCCGGTGGTCGCGAGCGAGCTCCCGGAGCTGTTCCTCGCAGGTGCTCGGCTCGCGCCGTCGTTGTGCGGCGTCATCAAGGTGCACTACGCCGCGGCCAAGGTAGGGATCGACACGTGGTCCGAGCTCGTCGTGGTCTCGCCGCTGTCCGCCGACTCGGCCGGCGACTACTGGGAACACGCGACCCTCGCGGACAAGAGGGTCCTCGAGGGTGCTAGCTCCGCGCCGGCGGTCGGGGCCCGCTTCGATGCCTTTCCCGCGGCGCTCAACGCCAAGGCGATCGCCAAGCTCGGCGAGAGCCTCGAGGCCTGGATCTATCGTGCGGCACCGCTCGCCGTGTGGCAGGTCCCGGAGCTCGACCTGGTGTCACATCCCGGCGAGACCGAGGCGGCGTTTCGCGGCCGGCTCGCGCTCGCGATGCGCGAGGCGCGCGATGCTGCGGTCACGAAGCTACGCGCCAAGCACCAAGCGAAGCTCGATGCCCTCGCGGACAAGCTCACCACGGCGCGCCGGAGGACCGAGCGCGAACGTGCGCAGGCAACTTCGGCGACGGCAGACTCGGCGATCTCGGTTGGCGCCTCGATGCTCGGCGCGATCTTCGGCAGCCGCCGCGGTTCGCTCGGCAAGGCCGCATCGGCGGCGCGCAGCGTGTCTCGCACGCTCGGACAGCGCGGTGATGTGGCGCGTGCCGAGCAAGCGACGGTGGAGCTCGAGCAGCGCATCTCCGAGCTCGAGTCGCAGATCTCCGCCGACGCCGCGGAGATCGTGGCTGCGCCTGTCCCCGAGCCGGTCCCGCTCGAGGTACGAGCGAAGAAGGCCGATTCCGTGGTGGTCAAGCTCGCGCTGTTGTGGCGACCTGCCTAGCGCGAGCTGCTGGAATCAGTCGACGGTGGCCGGCGGTGCAGGCGGCGAGGTATCCGCAGGCTCGTGCGAACCAGGTGGTGGCGTCGGCGCAGCGGGCTCGGTCGGAATCGCCGGAGGCCCTGGCACCTTCGGCGACCCGCCACGCAGTACCGGCTCGCCGGGCGCGCCGACTTGATCGAGCGTGGTGCGTTCCTGCACTTCATCGATCAACCCTTGCATGCGAAGCAGATGCACGAGCCGGATCGCCTTCTTCGTGAGCTCCGGCTTGTGGACGTTCGGCGCACGCGTCAGCGGGTTGGGCAGGGCGATCGCGAGTCGCACCGCTTCGGCGGGCGACAGTGTCTGCGCGGTGTGCTTGAACCAGTAGCGCGAGGCAGCCTCGGCTCCGAACACGCCGTCACCCCACTCGACGACGTTGAGATAGATCTCGAGGATGCGCTGCTTCGAGAGCCGATCCTCGAGCTCGAACGCGATCAGCATCTCGCGCGCCTTGCGGAGCAAGCTCCGGCTCGGTGACAAGAATAGATTTTTCGCGAGCTGTTGCGTGATCGTGCTGCCGCCGATCGACAGCGAGCCCTTGTCGAGGTTGGCTTCGAGCGCGTCCTCGAGGGCGTCCCAGTCGACGCCGTCGTGGCGATAGAAGTTGTAGTCCTCGGCGTAGATCACGGCAGCGCGTAGGTAGCGCGAGATCTTGCCGATCGGGCGCCACTGCCAGCGGAGCTCGAACGGCTTGCCAGCAGCAGCAGCCTCGTCACGACGCAGATCGATGAACGCGGTGCTCGCGGGGTTGTCGGTGGCGAGCGCCTTGACCTTGGGCACCGAGCCCCAGAGGACGAGCGCGCCGGTGGCGAGCACGAAGGTCAGCACCTCGGTGACGAGCCGGAGCGCGCGCAGGACGCGGCGCACGCGAGACTTGGGCTCCGGCGCAGCCATGGCCACAGCATATCGCGTGAATTCCCTACGACCGGTTCCGCGGATCGGCATCGATGCGAGGTAGGCCTCGTCGGTCGGGGCGGCCACTCCGCGGAATTGGCGCTTGTTTGATCCGCCGCGGTATCGTGCGGTCGTGAGAGCGGTCGCGATCATCAATGGCAACGCGCGGGGGTTGCGCGGCCGCATGAAGGCGAAGCTCGAGCGCGTCGCGCCGGGCCGCGTCTGGTTCACCGAATCGCTCGGTGAAGCGCGCGCGCTGATCCGCCAGCAGATCGGTGTGGGCGTCGATCTGATCGTCCTCGGCGGAGGCGATGGCACCGTGGTGATGGGACTGACGCTGATCGGCGAAGCCTGTCGAGGCACCGGCAGACCGGAACCTGCGGTCGGCGTGTTGCGTATGGGATCGGGCAACGCCATCGCAGACACCGTCGGTGCTTCGGAGGATCCCGTCGCGGATCTGACAGACCTCTTGAAGGGCCGCGCGACCTGGAAACAGCTGCCGCTGATCGAAGTGGTCGGCGTGCGTGCGCCCTTCGTCGGCATGGGACTCGACGCGCTGATGCTCGAGGACAATCAATCGATCGGGCACGCCGTTGATCGCGTTCCCGGTGGTCGCTTCGTCGGTGGCGCAGCTCGCTATGCGCTGTCGGTGGCGCTGCGATCGATCCCCCGCTTCGCGACCGGCGCTCGGCCGACCGCGACGATCACGAACCTCGGAACACCGGCGACCGAGATGACGAAGCAAGGGCCGAGTGGCCGCACGATTCCGAACAACGTCGTGATGTGGAAAGGCCAAGTCACGCTGGTCGCTGCGGCGACGATTCCGTTCTTCGGATTCGGATTGAAGATGTTCGCGTTCTCGAACGCGAAGCCGGGAACGTTTCAGTTGCGCTGTGCGGAGGTCGGCTTGTTCGAGGCGCTCCGCAGCGTGCCGGCGGCCTGGCGAGGTACCTATTTCTCCGACAACGTCCGCGATTTCCTGTGTGATCGCGTGCGGATCGACGTCGATAGCGAGACCGCGTTCGAGGCCGGCGGCGAGCTACTGGGACGCCGTACGACAGTCGAGATTGCCCTGGGACGACCCGCGACACTCGCGACCTTGGCGAAAGATCCGTGATGATGGAACGCCAGCGTCCTCAGCTAATTAGCTTCTGATTAGCGATCTCGAAATTTTCTCGTCGAAAAAGGCTTTGACAGGGAGCCGAAGCGCTGTTATCCGTATCAAACATCGGCCGAGCGAACTCGCCTTGGCCAACGTGAGCACTGAAGTGAACCGCCCCCTACATATCTCGACGCAAGCCACCGAGGCCGCTCGTCTGCACGTGACGCCAACGTGGCGCGTGCGGGCGTATCTCGGTACTGCGGTTGCCGTCAAAGGGATGTCCTGTGGCGGTAACAAGCCGGAAGTCTTTGGAAATAGCGATACCACCCTCATCTCGGGACAGCAGCCCCGAACCCTGGATCCCCGAAACATCTGACGCTTACAACGTCTAGATGTCGCAAGGGCCGCCAGGGAAACCAGGCGGCCCTTCTTCGTTTCGGGCTGGTCGGGTGGATCACCGGCAGCGGGCCTCGGGTCGAATACCCCCAATCGGGTAATCCGAGACTCAACAACTTGATTCTGCGAATTGAAGATCTGAAATACAGATCTCTAGTTCGCGAAGGGTGCGCTCGCTTCCCGGCGAGCACGCTCGAGGCCCGAGGTGCGCCCAACGCACCAGGTCCGTTCTCTGACAATCGAAGAGTGATGACGAGGGTGCCCTGGCAGGCACCCGAAAAGAAACCGCCGCACGCGGAGCTCGCAAGGGCAACGCGTGCGGCACCCATCCCTCCTTGGCGAAGCGGTCTACGCGCTCGGCTGAAACCCGAGAGGTTCTGGTTCAACTCCAGTGGGAGGGACGCACGGTTCACAAGGAACCAAACGCCGCTTCGAACGTCGAAGCGACGCTACCTGGGTCGGTAGCAAACGCTGGCTTTGCAGCGGACTCTTACTCCGTCGTGACGAGGGTTCGATTCCCTCCCGACCCACGTACGGGCTTTCGAACACGCTCCGGCGTCGACGTTGGTCCACAACAACCGGTCCGCTCGCTGGGCCCACCCCCTCCACAGCACGCCTCAAACGGAGGGCGCGCGACGCACGAACTGGGTCGGTAGCAAACGCTGGCTTTGCAGCGGATTTTTACTCCGTCGTGACGAGGGTTCGATTCCTTCCCGACCCACGACGCGATGCTCCGTCGCTTCCCGAGCTTCGCAGCACGAAAGCTCATCTC
>JANNBP010000219.1:0-2515 GCA_031385555.1 Deltaproteobacteria bacterium
CGTTACGACAACAATCATCCATGGCGCGGCCATCTCGACGATCACCACGTGCACCGCGGAGACTGGCGAGACGACGGCGACGATTCGGGACACGTCGAATGGGTCGGCGCCGACCGCTGGCCAACCCTGGGCGATGTGGTGCGTGAGGTGATGGACTGGTACTACGCGAACCGCGATCAGCTACCCAACCCAGACATCTATGCAACTCCGCTAGAACGCGAGCCTAGAACACGCTGGAACCCGAACGCCTGAGTGTGTCGGGCCGAGCAATCTGCGCCCGTCGGGCCGATCGTCTACCTTTCTGGCCGTGCCTCGCGATCCACGCATCGTGAATGGTCTCGTTCGCGACCTCGAGGCGCAGCAGCGCAAGGTCCGCGAGAGGCTTGCTCTACTCGAAGCCACACGCGACGAACTCATCCGCGCCGACGAACATCGGTGCGACGAGTACTCGCACCGCGACCCGTGCGACGGCGTCGTGTCCGCGCGGTTCTGCCGATGCTGCGGTGCCATCGCGAGACGGTGCGAGCAGCACGGCGGACTTCGCGGCGCGACACACCAGCACGTGTTGCACCTGGCAGCCGAGCACGGCGAGAACATTGCGCCGATCATGGTCGAGCGTGCACGCGACGCGATCGAGCGAGCGAAGAAGCGGCGCGCGCGACGACAGCGACTCGCACGAGATCTGACCGCGGCAGAGCTGCGCGAGCACATCGCAGCCGGGGCGCAGGACCTCGCCGAGCTCGCGCTCCTCGAGGTCGTCAAGCCTCGGACGAGGCCACTCGCGACAACGGCGCCAGCCGATCCGCGACAACCGCAGCCGCGCGAGCCGGAGCGGAAGCGCGTTCCGATCCAGCCGCGCGCGTTGCTCGCATCTCGCGTCCGCAACGGTGCACCGCGACCGCGACCGCCGCAGCCTACGCTGGGAGCTCGTCGCCGGTGACTTCGCGCCGCGCGCGTTGCAGTGCCTCGCGTACGTGCGGCTTGCATTCCTCTTCGTTGAGTGACTGCCGCGCGATCCCGAAGAGCCAGCCGACCGACGCTGGCATCAGACCATCGGGATAGTCGTCGACCACGTCGAGCGAACACGAGTAGGGGAGCACGAGCAATAGCTCGAGAGCGTCGGCGAGCCAGCGCCGGAACACGTGCTCTGCGGCGCTCGCCCGCAGTCCACCGCGACGACCGTTCTCGCGTTGCCATCGCTCGTTGAGTCGAATCGTCGTCGGGCGGCGGTCGGCTTCGTCAAGTGCCCGGCCAGTAGCAGCGCCGATCTCGAGCAGCATGTGGTGCCGACACCCGACCCACGGGCACGGTCGCGGCGCGTCGATGCAGTCAGCTCGAGTGCGCGGCCGCGGGATCGCGAGCAGCTCGCTGATGTCGACGTCGCAGCGTTGCTCTGGTACCGGCGGCGGTTCGCGGTCGGTGTCGCGTCGCAGCTGCGCGACCTGACCTTCGAGCTCGTCGTGCTCGGCCCAGGTCGCGGCGATCTCTCCGTCGAGCGCATCGAGGATCCGGCGCGTGTCGTCCACGCTCGTCCATCACACGAGCGCTCGTCGAGGGTAGGTTTCGCGAAGCTCAGGGGAAGTTCAGTGGTGTCGCGAGGGCGACGAGGTCACGCGCGCAGGTCAGCACCTCGAGCACGGTCTCCTTGTCGAAGGAGGCGCCGGCGTGTGCGACCGAGTTTCGTCGCTTGGCTAGCTTCTCAGACACGCGATTCTTGGAGACCGAATCGGACAATCCGAGACCCAGACCAATGAGGTGAAGACCGACCACTCCGTTAGCTCTTTCGACGATGACCTCGACCGCCTTCGCCGCGAGGCCCGCCGCGGTCAGCCGTTCGGAGATGAACGTGGAGAGTGCTACCTCGGCAGCAGTGCCCGCGTCGATGACCGCTCGCCGATGGCTCGACACGGCCAACGCCGACCACGCATCGAGCAGCAGCCGGTGTTGGAGTGCCGGATCCTCGCCGCGTGCGACGCGACGAGCTGCCTCCTCGATCTCGGCGCGATTTACTCCTGCGATGTACTCCTTGTGCCGAGTTCGGCCTCGCTCTTCGATTCGAGCCTTCTTGTCCCACTCCGAGCGCCACATGAAGTGGTAGGTGTCCCCGAACATCAGGTCGCGCGGCAGCAGACGGCCGGCGCACACCCATTCGCGGATCCGAACCACCCATGCTCCGAACCCGAGTCGGATCTGCTCCAGTTCCTTGCTGCCCAGCGGACGGGACAGGTCCCGCTCGGCCACGAAGGCAATCGCGAGCACCCGCACGCCCCACCAGAGAGTCGACTCGCCCTCGTGGTTCATCCCATGCCCCCACGCCACGTTCACTCCGGCCTCTCCGGCAGGCTCCAGATACTCTTCGTACCCCGGCGGCGGCATCAGCGGGCTCGACTGATAGTCCTTCATGGGAACCGGGAACGTGACGTCGACGCGAACGCCATTGATCTCCGCCTCCACGGTCAGGCCAAGTGCATCGGTCCCGACCCAGAACTCCATCGGGATGACGACCGCGGAGCGG
>JANNBP010000088.1:0-45243 GCA_031385555.1 Deltaproteobacteria bacterium
GCCGACTTCGCGGAGAACCCGGCGACGTCACCCAGCGATCGCTCGTCGATCCCGCAGCACCGCTCGACGGCGGCGAGCCAGCGCGAGCCGACCCAGCGATCCACCTTGCGCAGCAGTGGATCGATGACGACGAGCAGGGCCTGGATGTCGGCATCGAGCAAGGTCGCGCGATGCACGCGAACCAGGGCGAGCGCCTCGGCAGCGACCGTGCGCAACGCGCCTCCATTGACGGTCGGCACGGTGGTGGTCGACGCGAGGTAGCGCGCGAGGGCCTGCGCCGCCACATAGAGGGCTGCAGCACCGACTCCGGCGTCACCGTCGAGGAGCACCGGCTCGATCCAGCGATCGAGCAGGCGATCGGCCGCGACCATCGGATCGATCACGACGGTGATCGGGCGATCGACCTTGGTTCCTCGACGGGCCGCGCGGCGACCTGCGGCGGCGCTGCGATGCTCGCTGGTATCGGGCTCGAGCTCGAGGAACAAGCCATCGATGGTCGCGCGCGTCTTCGCGGAGCACGAGAAGCCGACCAGCGAGTCGGGATCGACCTCGAGGTTCAGCGGCTTGCCGAGCGCGCGCATCATCACCGTGCTCTTCGCGGCCCCCGGGATGAAATCGGCGATGTCGCGCGCCATCCGCCGAGCGAGCGAGGCTGCGCCGGCCCCGAGGCGCTCGGCGAGTGCAGCCTCGGCGATCTCGAGCGGCATGACCGAGAGCAGCAGGCCGAGATGTGCGATCGCGACGTGATCGTCGCGCCCCGGCTCGCCGAGCTCGACCCGCCACATCTCCTCGAGCCCGCGCCGCCACTCACCCGCCGCCATCAACGCTCGCGCGGCAGCGAGGCGCGCAACCGCTCCCGGCTTGTGTGCGAGCCGTGCCCAGGCGAGCGGCGCTTCTTCCTCGCGCCCGGCGGCGACAAGCGTGTCGAGGAACAACGCGACATCGACGTCGCTCGCGGGCTCGGCGCGACCGTACGCCTCGAGCGCACGCGCGACATCGCCGCGAAACCACGCCGCGCGCGCATCCGCCGTCGCCACCGCGTGGACGTCCTCGGGCAACGGGTTCGCACCGCGGCTGCGCCGGATCACGATGGCTTCGGCGCGGCGACCGACGGCGACGAGGGCGTCGGACAGCGCGACATCGACTGCGAGTTGATCCGGATAGCGAGGGAGCGCGGGATCCGGCGAGCAGCCATGGACACGCGCCGAGCGCTCCGCCATGGCGCTCCACGCGCCGAGCCGATCGCCGTGCCTGTAGAGCGCGAGCAGGGCGACGTGCGCGCGCGCATCACCGGGATTCAGCTCGAGCGCACGCTCCATCAACCGCACCGCCTCGTCGGGCGCGAACTGCGATGCCGCGGCCTCGACCACCTCGAGTTGACCGGGCCGACACAGCGCGGCGATCCCGGCGGCGGCGAGCTTCTCGAGCGCGGTGAGCTCGGAGGTCTGGAGGAGAGCGGTGTACGGCTTGGCCCACCCGGGCGCGGCGGCGATCGCACGCCGGAGCGTCGCGGGATCCTGCTTGGTCGCGAGCAACGCCTGCGGATGCACCGCATCGACCGCGAGGAGGTGCTCGCTGAAGTCTTCGCCGAACACGAGCTCGAGCACGCGCAAGCCCGGTACGCGCCACGGCTGGGGCAACCGGTTCGCGATGATCCGCGCCGAGTTCGGGCGCGTCAACACCGGCATCACGAGCTTCGGGCGCTCCGTCGTCGGCACCAGCGCGTCGAGCGCGGCGTCGATCTCTTCGCTCTCCTCGCGCGCGCGTGGGACGGCCTGCACCGCGGTCCACTTGCGGGCGTGCTCGACCAGCCCGGGGCCGAGCACGCGGATCGTCGCGATCGTATCGTCGGCGGTGATCGCGTCGAGCTTCGTGGCGAGCGGAGGCAAGCCGCGTGCGCCGAGCCAGCTCGTGAAGGCTTGCGTCAGCTGCGCGCCGAACGTGCGCCCGCTCCCCTCGAAGGTCTGCTGCACGCCGCTGCGCAGCAGGCCATGCAGCGCGACCTTGCCCCTCGGCAACCCGATCTCGAGCCACACCAGCTCGTCGCGTCGCGTCGGTCCGAAGAAGTCGTCGGTGGGCGTGGCGCCGCGGATCGCGTGCTGCGGTGCGAAGTGACCGTCGCGCGGAAACAGCGGCGTCGACTCGGCGTCGTAGACGGCGAGGCCGGGATGGCGGCGCCACCCCTCGATGCACGCGGTCCACAACAGCAGCGCACCCTCGGCGGCGTACGCCGACTCGCTCCCCTCGATCGAGAGCTGCGGCAACAGCGCCGCGATCCGATACGGCTTCCGCAACGCCGGCACTACGTGCGCTCCGTAGCTCGGGGCCCGAGCTCCGTAGATCGGGGACAGGATCTACCCCCGCAGGTTCGCGAGATCGTTCGCGGTTTAGACGCGAACGTAACGTCGGGTTGTCCGGAATCCGGACCTTGCGATTTTACGTTCGTGTCCAGAAGCCGTGCAATCTCGCGGGGATGGAGGGGTAGATCCTGTCCCCGATAGAAGTATGGCCCGGTGATCATGCGAGCTCCGACGGGTCGAGACGGCGGGCCCCCATGCGCTCGAGCTGTGCGATCAGGCGCGCGGCGTGATCGCCGGCGATGTAGAAGTCGAGGCCCGGCACCGGCCCGACGACGACGCGTGCCCCCGCGCGCTCGAGGCCCGCGGTGAGGGCCGCACGCTCTGCTGCGTTGAGCTCGCCGGCGATGCACACCAGCGTGCCGCGCAGCGAGCGCTGGAGGCGCTGCTCGAGGGCGACCACGGGTGCGAGGGACGAGCGATCGACTTCCGCTTCGGGCTCCGCAGCGTGCGCGAGCGCGAGGATCGCGTCCCGGCCTCCGACCAGCGCGGTGATCGCAGGGCGGTGTTGAGGGACCTGCTCGGCGAGCCAGCGTTCGTCGGCGCCGGGGAAACTCGAGGTCTCGTCGTCGGCGATCTCGCGCGGCGGCGGATCCTCGGCGAGCAGCCTGACCGCGAGATCCGGACGGCCCGCGCGATGGCATGCGAGCACGCGCGCACACGCGAGCTCCGGCGTGTGGACCGGTGCGATCGCAGCGAGCTCGAGGGCGGCGAGTGGGCGGCCCCAGATCGCGAGCGCGAGTGCACCGACGTCGGGCGCTTGCTGGGACACGCGGATCGTCTCGCTGACTTTTCCGCGCCGCGCGAGATCCGAGATAGCGAGCTCGCGCACGATCGGCAGTGACGAGGGATGCGCCGAGATCAGCGTGCGTGCACGCACCGGATCGGCCGCACCGCGCACCATCCACGCCCACAGCTCGTAGGTCTCGGGCTCGGGGTGACGCGCGGCGTGGACGAGTGCTCCGAGGTCGTCGGCGGCGAGGCCGCACTTGGTCGCGCGATCGTCGAGGGTTGCCGTCGTCCGAGCGACCTTGAGCCCTCGCACCGTCGGCACGACACCTCGATGCGCGAGGTGCCAGCGCGCGCGTTTGCGAACCAGGTCCGCCTGGGCCGGGGCGAGGTCGCGCAGCGCGTCTTCGAACCGCGGCAGTTGCGCCTCGCCACCGAACGCGATCGCGAGGAGCAGGCTCTCGATCCGCTCGTCGAGCGTGGCCGAGTGCGCGCCGGCGCGAGCTGTCAGCAACGCCAGGGCATCGTCGCCGAGCGTGGCCGCGATCAAGCGCAGCACGCGGATCCGGTGCACCGGCTGGATGTCATCGATCGAGACGGCGAGCACCCGAGCGAGCGGCGCCGTCGCCGAGCACTCGAGCGCCGGCCCCCACAGCGACGGGGCGCGCGCGAACACCGCCGAGAGGCCCTCGGAGTGGACGTGGCGCAAGGCGTGCGCGAACAGCGGACTCACCCGACCGGCGGTGGTCGCAGCATCGGCGAGCCGAAACAGCGCATCGTCGGCGAGCTGGATCGCCACCGGGCTCCACCGCGTGCTCGGGTGCCTGTCGCGAAGCTGGCGATGGGTCAGCGCGCGGATCGCGGCATCGCGGATCGGGAGCTCGGTGGACAGCACGGCGAGCCGGTCGATCGCGCGCTCCACCGGGAACAGCGACAGCCACGCGCAGCCGAGCTGCCGGATCGCGACGTCGCGCGAGCCCTCGGTCATCCACAGCCCGACCTCGACGAGCGAGGGATCGGCGCCGAGCCACGGCGTGCCGACCTCGATCAGCTCCGCGAACGCATTCGCCGCCTCTTCGCGTGCGGCGATCCGCCCCATCACGTCGAGCACCCGATAGCGGAGTGCCGGCGGAATCGCCGACATCGTGCCGATGGTCACCGGGAGGCCCACGGACCGAGCATAAGTTGTTTCGGCGTGGCATGTTCGCGAGCGCATGAAGTACGCCCTCCTCGCCGTGCTCATCTCGTCGACCGCCGCGGCCGACGCCCCCAAGGCCCCGGGCAAGATCACCGGCACCGTGATCTTCGAGGGCACGGATCCGGTCCGCAAGGATCAGGTCCGCGACACCGATCCATACTGCGCGAAGAAGCCCGCCCTCGCCGACGACGTGATCGTCACCAAGGGCAAGCTCAAGGACGTCTTCGTCCGCATCAAGAACCCGCCCAAGGGCTCGGCCCCCCCGGGTCCGGCGATCCTCGACCAGAAGGACTGTAGCTACTCGCCGCGCATGATCGCCGTCGCACCGGGCTCCAAGATCGCCGTGCGCAACAGCGACGGGACGTTCCACAACGTCAACGGCTCGATCGCCGGCAAGCTGCTGTGGAACAAGCCCATGGCGGCGAAGGATCCCGACCTCGCCCTCGACGCGACCTCCAAGGTCGGCGACGTCATCGATCTGGTCTGCAATATCCACCCCTGGATGAAGGCCCACGCGGTCGCGATCGATCACTCGTTCTACGCGGTCACCGGTGAGGACGGGGCTTTCGTGATCAGCGGCTTGCCCGTGGGCTCCTACACGATCGAGGCGTGGCACCCGAAGCTGGGCACCAAGACGCTCGACATCAAGATCGGAACCGGCACCAAGGCCACGGTCCCGGCCCGGATCGGGTATAAAGCCGAGTAACCCATGGGCATGGACGCACTGCTTTGTTCGATGTCGCCCAAGCGGCTCGCGATGATCGAGGAGGACCCCGAGGTCCTCACCGAGCTGATCGAAGCCCGCCACGAGGGCGAGATTCCTGGTCTGCTGGACCTCGGCAACACCTGGCACGCTCTCGACATCATGTTCGGTGATGGCAAGGACGACGTGCTGACCGACGCGCTCGTGGCCCGGAACGGCAAGAAGCTCAAGGCGGAAGCCGCTCACGGCAAGGCGCGCATGATCGGAGCCAGCCGGGTCGCCGAGATCGCGAAGGCGCTCAACGCGCTCCCCGAGAGCTTGGTCACCGACCGGTACGCCTCGCTGTACGGCAAGACGGTCCACGGCGGGTACGGTCAGGAGATGATCGCGCCCGACGACAAGCAGTGGTTGCGCGACAAGATCATGAAGAACCAGGCGGCCGAGATCGAGAAGCTGCAGGACGCGTTCGATGCCGTGGTCGACCTCTACACCGAGGCTGCTGAGAAGAAGCACTCGATGATGAGCGTCATCGTCTAACGTTCGAGCTGCGCGCCGATTCGATCGAGCTGGAAGTCCTCCGCGGTCGGCACCTCCGGGAAGCTGCCGAGCAAGTGCCCGCGCAGCGCCTTCAGGCTGAACTGCCGCATCTTGTCGTGCGCCTCGCGACGCTCCTCGGGGACGGGCACCGCCATCGCCACCTTCAGATCCTCGAGCACGATGAGGAGCGCCTGGTCATCACTCATCGTCGTCGCCTCGCGGCGGATCACCCGGCCGCGCAGCCACAGGATCAGCCTGCGCATCACGAAGCCGAAGCCGAGGATCAACCCCGTGATGACGGGCGTCTCGTACTCGCTCGGCGGATCGACGAAGTACGCGATCAGGAGCGCCGGTGCCATGCCGAGCAACAGCCCGCTCAGCCGCGCAAACATCCATTCCATCTCGGCATCGAGCAGGTCGAGCTTGGCGTAGACGACCTCGCGCGGCTTGACCACTGGCCACAGCACCTTGCGCACGTTGACGAACGACCCGTCGGGCTTCGAATACAGCAGGCCGCGATACAACGCTTCGTGGTGATCCGAGGCGGCGCCGTAGGCGAGGCGGATCAGCCAGTCGTAGCGTTCGCACCTCGAGATCGCCAGGCGCACCGCGAAGCGGTCGAACCGGGTGCGCACCTCGTCGACGAGCTGAGGATCATCGCCATCCGCGCGCGGCGCCCGTGACAACACGACCGGCACCGAAGCGGTGGTGATCGCGCGATCACCATCGAGGAGCTGGAACTTGAAGCGACAACACAGCTGCTCGCGATCGTAGCTCTCGAACGTCGCGGTCCACCGCAGGGTGTCGACGAGCGGCTGCTCGAAC
This sequence comes from Deltaproteobacteria bacterium, assembly GCA_031385555.1. Classification (GTDB taxonomy): domain Bacteria; phylum Myxococcota_A; class Polyangia; order Haliangiales; family Haliangiaceae; genus JABFXX01. The sequence goes on from JANNBP010000088.1 coordinate 6,350, forward strand.
GGTGGCCACGCGAGCTCCTTCGACGTCTCGAACCTCCACTCCATCAGATCACCAGTGGCGTTTGCGAACGTCGCGCAGCCACGCGTCGAGCGCCGTGATCGCCTCGGGGTTTGGATCCGGTGGCAGCACCGACGTCGGCCAGGCAGCGTCGATCGCCTCGATCGCCGCCGCGAGCCGCGGGCGCCACTGGTCGACGAGCGCCTTGTCGAGCGCCGACTTCTCGCCGGTGCGCTTGATCGCGAGCAGCTCCTCGATCTCGGGCGGCACGAACTCGCCGAGCCGCGTGACGTCGGTGATCAGATCGCCCTTCGCGAGCAGCCGGCGCCCGGTCGCCGCCGTGCGCAACACGTACAGCGCGCGCTTCGCGGTGGGTTTCTCGTCGAACAACCGCAGCTGCGACGTCGCGAACCCACCGTAGTGCCGACCGGCGCGACGCGACAACAGCCCGGTGATGATCGGCCGCGCCTCGGCCTGCAGCGCGGCATCGCCACCGAGCACGAGAGGGCCCAGGAAGCGCTCGAGGAAGTTGCCGTTGCCCTTCATCGCGCCGCGCAGCACCGGCGACAGCTCGTTGCTGCCGTAGTCGAGCTCGACGCCGTCGATCACCTCCATGTGATCCGGCGGATCGTCCGACGGTGCGAGCCCGACGAGCTCGGAGGTCGGCGCGATGTGCACGCACTTGAGGTCGAGGTCGCTATCGGGCGACGGGAAGCCGTAGGCGTGCGCGCCCGAGAGGTAGATCACGAGGTGCTTGCGCTCGCGCTCGCGGTCCGCGATGAACGCACGCGCCACGCGCTGCTGGTCGGGTGTCAGGACACTCCAGGGATCAATCGTCATAGCGAGCCTCGGGTGGCGGAGGGGCATCGGCGCCCCAGGGACCCGGTTCGTTGACGACCGAGCGGCGCGCGACCTCGGCACGGATAGCACGCAGCGCGTGATCGGCACGCACCACGTCCGGATGGCGAGGCAGTGGACTGGTCTGGCGTGCGGTCTCGAGCTTGGGCGTGAGCTCGCGGGCGAGCGCCATCACGTCGGTGGTCGGGACCTCGCCGTGCTTGATCGCCAACAGCGTCGGGCGCAGGGCTTCGCTGACCCTCACGTCGGGCGTCTCGCCCGCGAGCCAGCGGATCGCGAGATCGAGCAAGCGGATCAGGTTGTAGGCGTTCTTCGGCCGCAGATCGCGCGGCATCGCGAGCCCGTCTCCGGATGATGGTCCTCGCGCGCCGGCGGCGGGTGAGCCGCCCGCGCGCGCGGTGCTCGCGGCGGCACGCAGCGACGACCAATCGTTCGCCGCGATCAAGCCCTGGTCATGCATCGAGCGATAGAGCTGCTTGATGTAGTCGCGCGAGCGGGCGATCGCGTCGGTGCGAGTCGGTGCCTCGACGCGCGCCGAGTCGGCGAGGCGCTCGGCAGCCGCGTCGAGCTCCAACGCAGGATCATCGCGCAACCAGCCGATGATCGTCCCGCGATGCTCGGCGAGCCGCTGGTTGTGCTCGAGCCGATCGAGCTGCGAGAGCGCGTAGCGACCGAACGAGCCATAGATTTCCTGCGACAGAAAGCTGTCGCGGATCGCGAGCAGCTCGTTCGCGATCGGATCGACCGCCTCGGGATTCGCGAACAACATCTCGAGCGTGTTCGGATCCGCGCGGAGCGCCTGGCGAATCGCCTTGCCGACCTCCCAGTACGTCTGCGACCCGTCGAGCGACACCAGATCTTGTGGTGGATCGACGAGCCCGGTGGTCCACGTGAACGGCAGCGCGAACATGCCGCGGCGATCCTCGTCGGAGCCCTCGTGGGAGACGCCCCAGGCGCGCGAGCCGACCAGCGTGTCGAGCACCACGTGCGGGCGCAGCTGCTCCCACGCCGCCGCGCGCCGATGGGCGTACCGCGTCACGCCGAGCTTGCGCGGCACCACCTCGATCCGCAGGTAGGTGGCTCGCTTGCCGTCGAGGAACACGACGTCGATGCGCTCGCCGTCTATTCCAACCACGCGCGCACTCGCACCCTTCTGCCGGACCTCACCCTCGATCTGGCGGTCGACGCGGGTCGTCACCTCGGTGCCCACCGGTAGCGGGACTGCCGTCGGGTCGAGATCCGCGAGACCTCCCAGCCGGAGTGCCATCTCCAGACTGTGCAACAAGAACATGAAATTGTGAGCCGATCGTGCGAGTTAACTCGTAGTGAAGCGGCGTCCACGCTGGCCGATCGTCGTCGCCGCGATCGCGGTCAGCGTCGCGTTTGTCGCCGGCTGGGCGTGGCTGTTCGGTGGCGATCCGGAGCCCGAGAAGCCCGAGTGCCAGACAGGACCGACGACACCGGGCATCGACGTCAGCTATCACCAGGAGACGATCGACTGGAAGCGCGTCCGGAAGTCCGGGGTGTTGTTCGCGTTCATCCGCGTCTCCGACGGCTCGACGTTCGCGGATCCGCTGTTCGACAAGAACTGGAACAAGGCGCGCACCACCGGGATCCTGCGCGGTGCCTATCAGTACTTTCGCCCCGACGAGAACGCGAGGGTGCAGGCCGATCTGCTGATCGAGAAGATCAAGCACGACCCCGGCGAGCTCCCGCCCGTGATCGACGTCGAGACCACGGGTGGCAAGTCGGCGAAGCAGATCGCGCGCGGCATCGAGATCTGGGTCACCCGGATCCGCGAGCGCCTCGGCGTCGAGCCGATCATCTACACCGGCCCTGACTTCTGGAAGACCGCCGTCGACAACGCCGACTTCACCGAGCAGCCGCTGTGGCTCGCGCACTACACGACGAGCTGTCCGACGGTGCCCGCGCCATGGCAGCGCTGGACGTTCTGGCAGTACAGCGAGCGCGGCGACGTCCCCGGCATCATCGGCCCGACGGACCTCAACGTGTTCGCCGGCACGTACACCGATCTGGAAGACTTCGCCCGCCGACACCGACCCGGGGTTGTCGCCGACCCCGCGTCGGCTCGATTGTTTGGATTGTCCGGATTGTCCGGATTGTCCGGCCCGGGGTTAGCTCGCCCGCCAACCCCGCGTCGGCTCGATTGTCCGGATCGTCCGGATCGTCCGGATCGTCCGGATCGTCCGGGTCGTCCGGATCGTCCGGATCGTCCGGATCGTCCAGATCAGGCCGCCCGTTGTAGGTAGTCGCCGAACCGGCGCGTTCCGACCGACGGGGCGACCGCATCGTGCTTCGCGAGCAGCACCGCGAACTTCATGAACTGGCCCATCCGCGGATGGACGGCGCGAACCATCGCCGCGTTGATCCCGGCGAGCCAGGTCGGCAAGCGGAACATGCGAACGTTTCGCTTCGCCAACGCAGCGACGCGATCGAAGATCTCCGCACGTGTCAGGATCTCGGGACCGCCGACGGAGAGCTCGCGAGGTCGGTCACCGCTCACCTGCTCGGCGACGATCTCGGCGAGGTCGCGCTCGTCGATCGGATTTGTCCTGGTCTGCCCCGACCCGATATCGAGCAGGAAGCCACGCTTCGCCATCGGGAGCAGCGCCGCGTACGCGGAGTAGAAACCGGTCGCGCGCACCACGACGCTGTCGAGATCCTTCATCGCCGAGGCCACCCGCTCGTGCGCAGCAACATAGGCACATCGCGACAGCTCCGGCGGATGCGCGACGCCGACGTACACCAACCGAACATCGAGTCGCTTCGCTGCTTCGATCGCGGCAAGCCCGATCGGCGTGTCGACCGCGCCGTAGCCGCGCCAGCCCTTGCCCAGCGCCATCGCGACGCTCGCCCCGGCGCAGTCGACGATCGCGCTCGCGCCTTTCGCGGCCGCGGTCAACGCTTCGGGATCGCATGCCGCGGATCGAGCGACGGTGCGAACCACATGACCCTTCGCGACCAGCTCCTTCGCGATCAACGTCCCGAGCCCTCCGCGTGCCCCGAGCAGCAACGTGTCCACGCGGTTACGATGCCGTACGACCCGGGCTCAGTCCCGCGACACGGCGTCGCGCTAGAGTCCGAACCGAACGAAGCCCGAAGTGAGGGGCGACAGCCCTAAAACGACACGTGCACGGCAGCACCGCCGCGCATCGGCAGCACCGTCACGCGCTTGTCCTGCTTCGGCTTGCGCGACAGGAAGTACAGCAGCCCACCGCCGACGACCGCACTGATGCCGAGGCCGTAGCACGCGTTCGCGTTGATGTTCGCGCGCGTGCGCTCGTCCTGCAGGGCTCTCGGATCGTCGCCACTATCGCAACCGAAGGCATCGCAACCGTCGAGCTTGCGATCGAGATCCGCGACCTGCCCCGAGAGCAGCAACCCCCCGAGCACGAGCGTGCCGCCGGTGCCCAGCAACACGTAGCTGAAGATGCGGCGATTGCGATTCGGATCGAGGTTCGTGGGTGGGGCCGGCTCGATGTGCCTCATCGCGTTCTCGCCCGTCGGTGCCGTGCCCGGCGCGATCGGTGCGGGATCGGGAGGTGGTTCACCCACCAGCGCAGGGACCGGGGGCGGAACCGGCAGCGGCTCATCGGACTTCTCGGTCTTCGCGCAGGCCTCCATGTCCTTGCGGACCTTGGTCACCGAGTCGCGCAGCTTCTTCACCTTCTCTTCGCGCTGATAGTTCGCGTAGAACTGCGCCGCGGCCGTACAGTTCTTGCCCTTGAGGCGATACGCCTGCGCGATGTTGAAGAGATTCACCGGGTCGGGGAACAGCTTGTAGGCGGCCTTGAACTCGCCGATCGCCTCGTCCCACTCGTTGAGGTTGTAGTGGCGCTTGCCGAGTTGGTAGTGCTTGGCAGCGTCGGCCTTGTCGGCCTTGTCGTCGGCGAACGCCGAGCTGGTCAGCGCACAAACGAGAACGAGCGATCTAGCGAGGTCCATTGTTCAGCGGGTTCAACGAATCGTCGTTGGTCCTCGATGGTGCCCGAGTTGAGGGCTTGATGGGAATCCGCGTGCTGCTCCCTGCGGTGATCACGACCTCCTGGGTCTCCAATCTGCGGTTGCGCTGGATCCCGAGCTTGTAGGTGCCCGGAGCGAGGTCGATGGATTCGTTCGCCGACGTGGCTTTGCCGTTGACGGTGAACGTCAGCTTCTCGCTGCCACGCCACTCGATGATCAGCGAGCCTGGCTCCACCAGAGCCGTCGGCGCGGGGAGCGGCGGCAGCGGCGGCTTCGGCGCGGGCGGCTTGACCTCCTGCTGTGCCTCGCGCTCCTCACGCCTTTCCTTCGGCGTTTCCTGCTTCGTTTCCTGCTTCGTTTCCTGCTTCTCTTCCTGCTTCGTCTCCTGCTTCGCTTCCTGGCTCGCCTCGCGTCGCTCCTCCTTGGTGTCTGACTTCGCCGACAGCACCAGGAAGAACACGAGCACCATCGCGAGCGCACCGACGAGACCGGCGATCACGAGCGCGAGCTTCGTAGTGCTCCGGCGCGTGGTCAGCGTGGTCCGCATGCCGGTGGCGGGGGGGCGTTTCGCACCGAGCTGCTCGAGCTCGGCCTTGATCCGCGCGAGCGACGGGCGATCCGCAGGCTCCTTCTCCAGCATCGCAGCGACGAGCGCGTCGAGCTCCGGCGGCACGCCACCGACCAGCGTCGACAGCTTCGGCGGCGGCTCGGTCATGTGCATCGCCACCACCTCGAACGTATTCTCGCCGATGAAGGGAGGCCGGCCCGATGCGAGCTCGAACAGCATGACACCGAGCGTGTAGATATCGGAGGCGAGCACTGCCTCGCCGCGCGCTTGCTCGGGCGCCAGGTACTGCGGCGTGCCGAGCATGCTGCCGACGCGCGTGCGATCGAGCCGGCCTTCACCGGTCAGCTTCGCGACGCCGAAATCGAGCAGCTTGGCGCGCGTCTTCTCCCCGGACGCCTCGACGAGAAACACGTTATCCGGCTTGAGGTCGCGGTGGATGATGCCCTGCGCGTGCGCGGCCTCGAGGGCGCGCACGATGTCGAGCATGATCTCGCGAACCTCGTTGCGCGACAGTTGCCCGCGCCGCATCCGGCTGCGCAGGCTCTGCCCCACCAGCCACTCCATGATCAGGTAGCTGCGACCGTCGGGCAGCACCCCGAACGCGAACACGTCGACGATGTTGGCGTGCCCGATCTGGTTGACGGCGCGCGCCTCCTGTACGAACCGCTCGACCTCCTTGTCGTCGGTGCAGAGCTCGCGCTTCAGCACCTTCACCGCACCGCGCTTGCCGATCACGGCGTGGACCGCGCCGTACACCGTGGACATGCCACCGCGCCCGAGCGTGCACTCGATCCGGAAGTTCTCGACCACCGTACCCGGTGCGAGATCATCGTCGGGAGCCTGCGGGGAGAATCCCGTGACTGCCGTGTCGGTGCTCCGATCGCTCATGCCGCGACCACCAGTATACTCGGGCCGGTGCAGCTGATCGAAGGACTCGTCGAGGCGGTAGCTAGCCGGGTTCCGCCCGCGTGGCTGACCGCCCAGCTGCCGTTCCAGCCCACGCGGTTCGCCCGCGCGTTCGCGGCTGCGGGTCGTACGCTGGGCACCGCGCCTGTTACCGAACAGGCGGCTCTCCGGATCCCGATCCCGTGGCCGATCACCGGCATCGACGAATGTGCGCGTGCCGCCCTCGTCCTCTCCGCGCTCGACGCCCTCCCCGCGGACGAGCACGTCACGTTCATTCGCGATCTGATCCGGCGAGGGGAGGTTCGCGAGCGTCAGGCCGTACTGCGCGTGCTCGCCGGGCTCCCCGCGCCCGAGCGGTTCACGGACGTCGCCGTCGATGCCTTCCGGACGAACGTCCAGTCGGTGTTCGAGGCGCTCGCCTGCGACAACGCATATCCCGCACGGCACTTCTCGCCGGCGCAGTTCGCGCAGCTCGTGCTCAAGGCGCTGTTCCTCGGGGCGCCGGTGGGTCGGATCCATGACCTCGGTTCCAGGATCGACGCCGAGCTCGTGCGGATGGTCGAGGCCTATGCGAGCGAGCGCCGCGCAGCGGGACGGCCGGTGCCCGAGGATGCGAAGCTGATCCTCCGATGAAGCTCTGTGATCCGCACATCCACATGACGTCGCGGACCACCGACGACTATCAGGCGATGGCCGACGCCGGCATCGCGATGATCGTCGAGCCCGCGTTCTGGCTCGGTCAGCCGCGCACCCATGTCGGCACGTTCGAGGACTACTTCCTGTCGCTGCTCGGCTGGGAGCGATTCCGCGCGTCGCAGTTCGGGATCCGCCACTACTGCACGATGGGGATGAACCCGCGCGAGGCGAATGATCCGGCCCTGGTCGACGGCGTGCTCGAGATCCTGCCCGGCTATCTCGAGAAGGATGGCGTCGTCGCCGTCGGCGAGATCGGCTACGACGACATGACGCCTGCCGAGGACAAGTGCTTCGCAGCGCAGCTTGAGCTCGCGAAGGCCCACGACCTACCGGCGTTGATCCACCTCCCCCATCGCGACAAGAAGCGCGGCTGCGAGCGCACGCTGGCCCTCCTGAAGGAGGTCGGCTTCGCACCCGAGAAGACGATCGTCGATCACAACACCGAGGAGACCTTGCCGCTGACGCTCGCGAGCGGATGCTGGGCCGGTCACTCGATCTATCCGCAGACCAAGATGGACGAGCCCCGGATGGTCGCACTCGTCCAGCAGTACGGCGCCGAGCGGATCCTGGTGAACAGCGCGGCGGATTGGGGAGTGTCCGACGTGCTCAAGGTTCCGAAGACGCGCGATGCGATGCGCGCCGCCGGGATCACCGACGCGACGCTCGCCAAGATCTTCTGGGACAACCCGGTGAGCTTCTTCGCGCAGAGCGGCCGGCTCGACCCCGCGGATGTCGCGAGCGTGCTCACCGTCGACCAGCGCCAGCTCCACGAGGGCAACTCGGTGCTGCGCGGCCAGACGCCTCGCGTGGATTGACGAGCGCAGCGAGTCCAGGAGTCACCCGAGAAGCTATGCATCGCACGCTGGTCCTCAACGTCGTCGGGCTGACGCCCGAGCTGGTCGGCGAGCACACGCCCGCGCTGTCCGCGCTCGCGAAGGCGGGCTCGCTTCGCCCGCTCACCACCGCGTTTCCCGCCGTCACCTGCAGCGTGCAAGCGACGTTCGTCACCGGGCTCCCGCCGAGCGGGCACGGCGTCGTCGGCAACGGCTGGTACTACCGCGACGTCGCCGAGGTCGCGTTGTGGAAGCAATCCAACCACCTCGTCAGCGGCACGAAGATCTGGGATGAGGCCAGGAAGCGCGACCCGTCGTTCACGTGCGCGAAGCTGTTCTGGTGGTTCAACATGTACGCGACGGTGGATCTCGCGGTGACGCCGCGACCGCAGTATCCCGCCGACGGGCGCAAGCTGCCCGACATCCACACCCACCCGATGGAGCTGCGCGATCAGCTCCAGCGTGACCTCGGCCAGTTTCCCCTGTTCGAGTTCTGGGGTCCGCGCGCCGGGATCAACGCGAGCAAGTGGATCGCGGCGAGTGCGATCGATGTCTGGCGCCGCCACAAGCCGACGCTGTCGCTCGTCTACCTGCCGCACCTCGACTACGACCTACAGCGCCAGGGGCCCCGCGGTCCAGGCATCCCCGCCGCGCTCCGCGAGATCGATGCGCTGTGCGGTGATCTGATCGAGATCGCGAAGAAGGACGACGCGCGTGTCCTGGTCGTCTCCGAGTACGGCATCACGGCCGTCGACGGCGCGATCCACATCAACCGCGTGCTACGCGACGCCGGGCTCGTCGAGTTCCGCGTCGAGCAGGGCCGCGAGTACCTCGATGCTGGCGCATCTCCCGCGTTCGCGGTCGTCGACCACCAGGTCGCTCACGTCTACGTGCGCGATCAAGCGCGGATCCCCGAGATCAAGACGCTGCTCGCGAAGGTCCCTGGCATCGAGCGCGTCCTCGACGGCGTCGGCAAGCGCGCCGCCGGGATCGATCACGCTCGCGCCGGAGAGCTGGTCTGTGTCAGTGCGGCGAACAGGTGGTTCTCTTACTACTACTGGCTCGACGATGATCGCGCACCCGACTACGCGCGCACCGTCGATATCCATCGCAAGCCCGGCTACGACCCGGTCGAGCTGTTCCTCGATCCGAAGCTCGCCTTACCTGCGGCGCAGGTGGTGTGGAAGCTCGCACGTCGCAAGCTCGGCTTCCGCACCCTGCTCGACGTCATCCCGCTGGACACGTCGCTCGTAAAAGGTTCGCACGGCCGCCTGACCGACGATTCGTCGCAGGGGCCGTGCGTGATTTCGAGTCAACCGCTACCCGACGTCGCAGTTGACGCGACCTCGATCAAGCAGCTCGTACTAGATCACGTGTTTCGTGATCAGTAGCCGTGCTTGGTGTGGTGGTACTCCTTGAACTTCTGATTGTTCATGCACGCGAGGATGCCGGCCACGATCATCATCCCGCCGAGCAGCACACCGATCAGCATGATGATGCTGGACGCTCCGCCAAGGCCGCGTACCAGCGAGCCGAGGGCAAGCATGGCGAGCAGGATGATCGATCCCCACACGATGCTGACGATGCCGTTCGCGAGCAGCCCCTTCGCCTTGCCGGTAGCGGTGGTGATACCCGCCATCAAGAACGCGACGCCGACGCCGAGGCCGATGATCAGCTGAGGACCGGGACGGCCCGCGATCGCGAGGCTACCCAACACACCGATCAGCTGCAGCGAGCCGTAGATGATCCAGATGATCGACGCGGCCAGCGCACCGCCCGGGAGCTTGTGGCGCGGCGCGAACTGCGGCTGGCCGTACCCGTAGGCCTGCGGCGGCTGGCCGTACGCCGGCGGCTGTCCCGGCTGCGGCTGCCAACCCGGCGGGTACGCCTGCGGCTGCTGCGGCTGCTGTCCATACATGGGCTGCTGGCCCTGGGGCGCCTGGGCGTAGCCGGTCGGAGCGTAGCCGTTCGGGGCTTGGTTGTAAGGGTTCGGGTTCGGGTTCGGGCTCTGCTCGGACATCGCGGTCTCCTTCGTGATGCTGGGTCGGACGACGTTGTCGCGCGTCGGTCGCGCGCGATTCGTCGATGAGCAAGGCTCGTTCCGGACCACGGTCCGCCTAGTTACGAAACCCTACATGCCGTGCCGGCCAAGTGAACGGGTACGTTGCACGGTTGGTAGCCAGTCGATGCGCTGGCGACCTGAGTGGTCGGCTACTCGCCGCGTTCGTCCCAGGACTTCACGAACAAGCCGCGATCGGGGCGGTCCTCGTCACTCCCGCGCTGGCGATCGAGCCACGCTTTCGGGAACGCGTTGCGGAGCTCTCGGATCGTCGCGGCGGTGAACCAGTTGCCTTCGAAGTTGAGCCGCTCGAGTGTGGCCAGGCGACCGCGAACCCGCAGCAGATCGCGCACGTGTTCGTCGCCGAGGTAGCCGTTCACGAACGAGACATCGCGACACAGCGCGACGGCGGGCAGTGAGAACAAGCGCGCGAGCTCGTCGCCGAGCCAGTTGGGACCTCGCGCATCGGAGACCGTGATCAGGCTGACGAAGCCACGCTGCCACGCGATGCCCACGAGCGAATCGTGCGGACACAGCTCGTCCGCGATCGAATCGAGCACGCGAAACGCGGTGAGCTCGAGGATCTTTTGCTTCGGATCGTCGCCGCCCGACGACGCGCACTGCATCGCGATCAGCTCGCCCCACGGATCGCCCTTGCCCTGCAGCCAATCGGCGAACACCAGGAACGGTTCGATCGGCCCGGCGAGCGACAGCTGATCGAGGAAGCCTTGCAGCTCCGCGGGATCGTGGTTCACGTGCCCGGAACCTTGCGCTGGAGCACCGTGGTCAGCAGGAACATCGCGCACGCGATCCCCGCGAGCACCTCGGAGCCGGCGCGGATCACGAAGAGGGCGTCGAGCAGCGAGATGCCCGCGATCAACCCGCCGACCGCGATCTTGAAGTTGCGCTTGCGCACCAGCCACAAGCACCGCGCGGTCCAGCCCGCGAACATCAGGTAGATGGCGAACATCCACGGGCCACCGCCGAGCGGCTGCAGCACGACGAACGGCAGGATCATGAACCCGAGCGGCCACAGCATCGTCAGCTTCGAAGAGTTCTCGTGGCGCGCGATGTACGACAGCCCGATCAGGTACGCGAGCAGCAGGCCGCACCCGATCATCAGCGATTCGTCGACGGCGGCGCCGCCCGCGAGCGCCGCGGTGGTGTACGCGCCGACGCGGCACAGGCCCATCACGACGGGCGCGAAGGGGTTCGACTTGTGGCGCATGTCGTAATAGACGATCAGGGCGGCGAGCGCGACGGCCGAGCCGATCGGCAACCATCCCGCGCCCGTGGTCAACGCCACGCCGGCGATCGCGAGGATGCCGAACGCGAGCATCGCGAAGCCCGCACCGAACACCTCGGCCGCCGTGACCTGCCCCGACGGGATCGGGCGCTCGGGGCGCTGCAGCGCATCGATGGTGCGATCGAAGGCGTCGTTGAGGAACATGCCCGCGATGTAGAGCAGCGAGATCGCCGCGCAGATCACCGCGATCGACCACGGTGCCGGCGTCGCACCCGACAGCGCGAGCGCCGCCAGCACGTTGGTGGTCACCGTCGGGAGATTCGACACGCGACCGAGGCGTAGCGCCACCGAGAGCTTCACGCCCGCTACGGTATCAGCGTCCCGAGGTCGATGCGGCCACCGCGCGTACCAGTCACCGGCCACGTGCCTCGCGCTCGGTACTGTTCGTCGCTCAGCGTCACCGTGCCGGCACCGGGATAGATCCTGACTTCGACGTGCCCGGCCTCGTCGATCTCCGGAAGTGCGTGGAGAAATGTGGCGTCGCGGTCCTGCGGCTCGGCACCGAAGCGATAGAGGGCATGCATGCCAGGCGAAACCTGTGCGGTGACGAGCGTCAGTGGCTCGAACGCGAGCTCGAGCTCGTGCCCCGAGCCGATCGCGACCGCACCGAGCTCGCCCACCTCGGCAAGGCACGTGATCGGCCCGACGACACGGAGATGGGTGCGATGGCGACCGTCCGCACTCCGCACCATGGTCCAGAATCCGCCGCCATCTCGCGAGCTACACGACAACGTGAACTCTCGCACCGGCTTGCCATCGTGCATCGCGTGCACGGTGAGTGTGTGGCGTCGCGTCGCGATGATCGTCGCCATCCCACCGGGCTCCGCGGTGGTCTCGCCGATCAGTTCGGTGTCCCGTGATAGCGACAGCTTCTGCGCGACGGCCGGCAGTCCCGTCAGCTCGAACGAACCGTCCTCGCGGGTCATCGCCTGGATCGGCAGTGCAAACACCCCGCTCACCGGCGCGGCCGACACCCAGACGCCCGCGACCGGCAGGCCGTCCTCGACGACACGCCCTCGGATCACGCTCGTCTTGCGAGGCACGACGACCGTGACGTTCGCGGTGGCATTGTCGGCCAGCTCGACCTCGATGGAGTCGCGATAGTTGACGGACAGCTGGACCCGGGAAGCCGCGAGCCGATCGATCCGGAACCACCCGGCGGCGTCGGTGGTGGTGCGGCGACTCTCGAGCGCGAGCTGCGAGAGCAGCACCTCCTCGCCCTCGATCGGAGCTCCTCGATCGTCGACGACGCGACCGCTCAGCGTGGCGGTCCCCTCGGCAACGAGCGCGATGCGAACGTGGTCGCGATCGGTGCCCGCGGTCAACGTGACCTTGCCGCGCCGACCGTCGGCGGTGGCGGTCACCACGACGTCGACGTCGGGCGCACCGTAGAGCGTGAACGTGCCGTCGGCTGCCGAGGTCCCCTCGGGAGGAGGCGCCCCGATCAGGTCGTCGGAGGTCAACTCCACGGCTCGATCGACCCTCAGCATCGTCACCGCCGCGGGCTCGATGCGACCGCGGATCACGCGCCCGGGATCGAGCTCGATGGTGAGGTCGCGATCGGCGATTACCTCCACGGAGCGCGTCGTGGCGAGCAGGTGCTCGCGGTGCGTGACGGAGAGCTCGATCGACGACGCCGGCACGCCTTGGAAGATGAACGCGCCATCGTCGTCGGTTCGCACCTCGAGCGACCGCCGCACCCCGTCGGCGAGCGTCACGGTGGCTCCGCGAACGGCGGTGTTGCGCACGACGACGCGGCCCGAGATCTGGTGGCCGGCATCCGCGACGAGGTGCACCGAGCGCGGGCCGGTGAGATGGAGCTGTAACGGGATCGTCGCCGCGCACCCCGGTCCGGTAGCCGTGAGCTTGGCATCGCCGCGCGGAGCGACGAGCGAAAACTGCCCGTAGTCGTCGGTGCGCGCCTGCAACTCGCGCGTGTAGCTGCCATCGTACGAGACCTCGAGCACCACCTCGGCCTCGGGACAGACCTCGTCGCCGCGTGTCACCACACCCTGCAGCGAGACGCCGGGGACAAGGCGCAGGACGATGTCCGCGGGACCTCTCTCGATCTCGTCGTCGACATGATCCGCGGCGTGCGCGGAGACCTTGGTGTACGAGCGCGCGATCGTCGCCCGGAATCGCCCATCGCCCTCGGTCAACGCGACCCCTGCGACGAGCTCACCGTCGTGGATCACCACCTTCGCGTCGCGCAGGGGACGTCCCGTGGCATCGAGCACGGCGCCGTGCACCGCGGTCCCGCCGCGCACGAGCCGCGTGACCAGCTCCTCCGCGGAGGGCAGCACCACGTCGGTGAGCTGCGGGAGGTAGTCGCGTGCGAACGCGCCGAGACGGTAGCGACCGGGCGCGACCTCCGCAGTCCACCAGCCACGCGAGTCCGTCACCACGACCATCTCCGGCCGCCGGGGCTGGTCGAGCGAGGACAGCGTGATCACCACATCACCGATCCCGTCGCGATCGTCTTGGACGAGGCCGCCGATGCGCTGCAGACGAGGCGGCGCCAGCGCCGGTGCGGAACCTGGACTGGCGAGCGCGACGGGCGGCGGAACCTCCTCCTGCTCGATCACCTCGGCTCCGATCCGGCAGACGAGCAACGCGACCACGACGGCGCCACAGCACAGCAGAAAAGCCCTCATCCGGCGAGCTGGAGCAGCTGGCGTGCCCGGCTTCGTCCAGCCACCGCGCCAGCTTGGCCGCGAGTCCCCGCTGCACGAGCGACACCTGTCGCCTCGCAAGCATCGGTGGATCTGGTGGATACTCCGGGCCGTGGTCCTCGACGCGATCCAGCAACGCGTCTCGCTCCTGCTGGAATACCCGGTCGTGTTCACCCGCGATCTGTTCGACCCGGCCTCGACCGTGCTGGTCGACGTGCTCGCGTCGCGCGAACCGGATCGCCGGCACCGGGTCGCCGTGGTGATCGATGGTGGCGTCGCCGCGGCGATACCCGCCCTGATCCCCGCGCTCGAGCGCTACGCGCGCCACCATGCGACGAAGCTCGAGCTCGCCGCCGTGTGGACCATCCCGGGCGGTGAAGTCGGCAAGACGAACGCGGTGCTCGACTCCATCGTCCAGCGCCTCGCCGAGCTCGCGATCGATCGCCACTCGTTCGTGATCGCGATCGGCGGCGGCGCGGCGCTCGATGTCATCGGCTACGCCGCAGCGGTCGTGCATCGCGGGGTGCGCCTGATCCGCGTCCCCACCACGGTGCTCGCGCAGAACGATGCCGGGGTCGGCGTCAAGAACGGGATCAACGCGTTCAGCGCGAAGAACTTCCTCGGCGTGTTCGCCGCGCCGTTCGCGGTGATCGACGACAGCGCGTTCCTCGCCACGCTCGATCCGCGCGATCGCGCGGCCGGTATGGCCGAGGCAGTCAAGGTCGCGGCGATCCGGGATCCGGTGTTCTTCGAGTGGCTCGTCGAGCACGCCCACGCCCTCGCCGCGTTCGAGCTGACGCCCGTCGAGCGGATGATCCGCCGCTGCGCCGAGCTCCACCTCGCGCACATCGCCGGTGCGGGTGATCCGTTCGAGTCGGGCAACGCGCGGCCGCTCGATTTCGGGCACTGGTCCGCGCACAAGCTCGAGGTGCTCACCGATCACGCGCTTCGCCACGGCGAGGCCGTCGCGATCGGGATGGCGCTCGATGCGCGCTACTCCGTCGAGGCGGGCCTGCTAGATCGAGCTGCGTTCGAGACCTTGATCGCGTTGCTCCGCACGCTGCGCCTGCCGACGTTCCACGACAAGCTCCTCGATCCCGCCGTGCTCGACGGGCTCGACGAGTTCCGGCAGCACCTCGGCGGCGAGCTCACCATCACGCTGCTCGCCGGCATCGGGCGTGGGATCGAGTGTCGAAGCGTCGATCTCGCGATGATGAAGCGCTCGATCGAGGCGCTGCGGTGATCGTCGGTCGCTCGCACCTCACGTACTGCACGAACATCCATCCCGGCGAGTCCTGGGCCGAGGTGCGCGCGAACCTCGAGACCCACGTCCTCGCGGTCAAGCAACGAGTCTGTCCCGAGGCGCCGTTCGGCGTCGGGCTGCGCCTGTCGGCGCGCGCGGCCGACGAGCTCGATCCAAGTGCAGTGCGCCGCTGGCTCGACGAGCACGGGCTCTACGTGTTCACGCTCAACGGCTTCCCGTACGGCCCGTTTCACGGCACGCCGGTCAAGGACCAGGTCTACCGGCCGGACTGGCACGAGCCCGAGCGCGTCGCCTACACGAATCGGCTGGCCGAGGTGCTCGTCGAGCTCGTGCCCGACGGGGTCACCGGCACGATCAGCACGGTCCCCGGCTGTTTTCAGGATCGTCCCGGCGATCCCGCCGCGATGGCTCATCACCTCGCCCGCTGCGCCGCCCACCTCGCCACGCTCGAGGCGCGCACCGGCAAGCACCTGATGATCGCTCTCGAGCCCGAACCGTGCTGCGTGATCGAGACGCTCGCGCAAGCCGTCGCCTTCTTCGAGACGCACGAGCTCGATCGTCGCTATCTCGGCCTCTGCCTCGACGCGTGTCATGCCGCGGTCGAGTTCGAGCAGCTCGACGCGGCGCTCGCCGCGATCCGCGCCGCGAACATCACGATCGCGAAGCTCCAGCTCGGCTGCGGGTTGCGGATCGCCCCCGTCGATGCCGCGGCACGCGCGGCGTTCGAGCCCTTCGCCGAGGGCGTCTACCTGCATCAGGTCGTCGCGCGTCGAGGAGGCGAGTTGATCCGCTTCGTCGATCTACCCCAGGCACTCGCCGACGACCGCGACGCCGACGAGTGGCGCGTGCACTTCCACGTGCCGGTGTTTCGCGAGCAGTTCGGAGCGCTCGGCAGCACGCAAGCCGAGCTCGCGGCGATCCTCGCCGAGTGTAAGCGGTCGCCGATCTCGAGCCACCTGGAGGTCGAGACGTACACCTGGGACGTGCTGCCCGCCGAGTATCGGAACGAGCCGATCGCCGACGCGGTCGCGCGCGAGCTTCACTGGGTGCTCGCCCAGCTCTAGCGAAATGCGAGTCGCGAGCGTCGCTCTTCGAGTTGCGCGTTGGTCGCTCGATCGCGTCGCGGAACTTCGCGACGAGCCGATCGCCGACGCGATCGCACGCGAGCTGCACTCGGCGAGCTGATTACTTGCAGCTCTTTTTCTTTGGGTCTGTGCTTCTGGAAGTCGCGCGAGCTCGCCCTCGTGCATGGTCGCATTCACGGGGCGAAGTCCGAGCAACATGTCGGCGCGCGTGATCGCATCAGCAGAAGGCCACGACCGAGATGATGGTTGGTTGGTTGTGATAGTGTCGAACCTTCGAATGAATCGACGGCACTACTCCGGTGTAAACGTCGAGAGGGCTCTCGATATCGCGGATCTTCGCGAGATGGCTCGGCGACGGCTACCCGCCTTCGTTCGCGAATACCTCGAAGGCGGCGGCGAAGATGAGGAGACGCTCGCACGCAACCGAAGCGCATTCCGCGATCATCGCTGGGTCCATCGCGCGCCCGTCGACGTCTCGAACCGAACGCTCACGAAGACGATCTTTGGCGAACCGAGCGCGATGCCGATCGCGATCGGTCCTACGGGGTTCAACGGCATGCTGTGGAAGCATGGCGACATCGCGCTCGCTCGGGCGGCGAAGGCGCACGGTGTTCCATTCTGCACCAGCATGGTTGCTTCTGATCGGCTCGAGACGATCGCGAAGGAAGCAGGCGGCCGGATATGGTTTCAGGTGACGATCCTGCGCGACCCGGCGACCGTCGCTGCGCTCGTAGACCGCGCCGACCACGCTGGATGCGAAGCGTTATTTGTCACGCTCGACACGCCCGTGCTCGGCAACCGCGCCTGGAACGACCGCCAGTACAGCCGACCGATGAAGCTCTCGCCGCGGTTCAAGCTCGACGTGCTGATGCACCTGCGCTGGTTGTTCGGGGTGTTCTGGCCGCGCGGCTTGCCCGGATTTGGCAACCTGGACGAGTTTCTTCCGCCCGACCAACGGAGCCCTCTCGACGGAGCTCGCTTCCTGGCAACGCGCGCCGCGAATGCTGCGCTCACCTGGGCTGATCTCGAGCGGCTTCGGGAGCGGTGGCCGCGCAAGCTCGTACTGAAGGGCCTGCTGGCGAAAGAAGACGTCGAGCGCGCGGTCCAGATCGGCGCGGATGGAGTGGTCCTCAGCAATCACGGTGGTCGTCAGCTCGATGGCGAAGTAGCGCCGCTGGACGTGCTTCCGGAGATCGCGGCGGCGTTCGGCGATCGGCTGACGATCTTCATCGACGGCGGGTTCCGACGAGGCGGCGATGTCGCAAAGGCGCTTGCGCTCGGAGCAGATGCGGTCCTCCTCGGGCGCGCGACGCTCTATGGGGTGGCCGCCGCCGGCGAGGCGGGTGCGCATCGCGCGCTCGGCATCGTGAAGGGGGAGCTCGATCGCGTGCTGACGCTCCTCGGTTGCCCCTCGGTCCAGGACCTCAACGCTCGATTCCTTCAGCATCCACCCCGAGACAAGACGATCTGACGTCCTTGAATAGCGAATAGGAGCCACGATGACCACGGATCTCGATACGGCAAAGATGGAAGCGTTTTCGGAGGTTGTATTCACAAACCTGGCGGGGACGCTGGTGGCGCCGATGGTGGTGTTGGGCCTCCGGTTGGGCCTCTTGAGCGATCTATCGAAGCAGGGCCCCGCGACCGCGGAGGAGCTGGCACGGCGTGTCGGCACCGACGAGCGCTACACCCGAGAGTGGCTGTCGGCGCTGACCTGCGCCAAGTACATCGACTACGACCCGAGTACGAAGCGTTTCACGCTACCGCCCGAGCATGCCGCGGTGCTCGTCGACAAGGGGAACCCGTACCATCTCGGAACGATCTATGACGAGGTCGTTCCACTCTACAAGGTGGTCGACCGCGTCGCAGAGTCGTTCAAGTCCGGCGGCGGCGTGCCATATGGCGGCTACGATCCGGTGTTCTGGAACGGCCTCGAGGCCGAGACCGCGCCGCTGTTCGAGCACCAGCTGACACAGTCGTGGCTGCCCGAGCTCCCCGAGCTGAAAGCGCGGCTCGAGTCTGGAATCGACGTCGCGGACGTCGGATGTGGCGCGGGCCGCGCACTCATCAAGCTAGCGAAGACGTTCCCGAACTCGCGCTTCACGGGCTACGACTTTTTCGGGCCGCAACTCGAGCGTGCACGCGCCAACGCCGCTGCGGCCGGCGTCGCCGACCGCATCAAGTTCGAGCTCGCGGATGGCACCAGCATCGCGGGCTCGTACGATCTGATCACGACCTTCGACGTCGTTCACGACACCAAGCAGCCCGTGGAGTTCATGAAGGCGATGCGGCGCGCGCTGCGCCCGGACGGGACATACCTGATTCTCGAGTACACCGCCGCGGAGAAACTCGAAGAGAACGTCGGGCTCGTCGGCGCCTACCTGTTCAGCGCGAGCGTCCTCTACTGCATGACCACCTCGCTCTCCCAGGGCGGCGAGGGCCTTGGAACGGCAGGTATGCCGTTAGAGAAGGTCACGGAGCTGGCGCTCGCGGCAGGATTCTCATCGGTCCGGCGAGTGCCGACGCCGAGCCCTGTCAACAGTCTCTTCGAGGTGCGTCCATGACCGCTCCCATTCCACCTCGCGTGAAGGAGCTCGCTGCGCATCAGCGCGTCGACACGGAGTTGGTCTCCGTCGGGCCGTTCAATCTGTACGTGGACCCCGAGGTGTACTTTCATACGCGCTCGGCGGTTACGCAGGCGTTCCTCGCGAACGCACGATTTCCCGGCAAGGACGTGCTCGACATGGGCTGTGGTACCGGCGCGGGAGGAATCCTCGCGCTGCACCGTGGAGCGCGCTCGGTGACGTTTAGCGATGTGTCCGAGAAGGCGATCGCGAACACGACGAGGAACCTGCGATTTCACGAGCTGGAAAGCCACGCCACGGTGGTGGAGTCCGATCTGTTCTCCGCGCTGAGCGGCAAGAAGTTCGACGTGATCACGTTCAACTTTCCGTTCTCGTACACCGAGGGCTCGCCTGAGGAGGTCACCGATGCGCTCGGTGCGCCCTGGGGTGTGGCGAGGAATTATCTCGATCCCGGCTACAAGTTGATCGACCAGTTCATGGAGGAGTTCGCCCGCTATCTCCGACCGGGCGGCTTCGCCCAGGTCTCGTTCGGCACGACCGGTAACGTGCCGCTGTGGCACGAGCTCATCCAAAAGCATCAACTCGAGCTGCAGACGATCCACGCTGCGCCCGGCATCGAGCCGACTGACACCAACACCTGGTATATCTACCGGCTCATACCGCCGAGTGCGAAGTCGAAGTCGAAGGCCAAGCCGACGCCGAAGGTGAAGGCCAAGAGCTCGAAGTCGAAGGCCAAGCCGACGCCGAAGGCCAAGCCGACGCCGAAGGCCACGTCGAAGTCCAAGTCCAAGCCGACGCCGAAGGCCAAGTCGAAGTCGAAGTCGAAGTCAAA
Source organism: Deltaproteobacteria bacterium (assembly GCA_031385555.1). Taxonomy (GTDB): domain Bacteria; phylum Myxococcota_A; class Polyangia; order Haliangiales; family Haliangiaceae; genus JABFXX01. Next base: position 25,995 of record JANNBP010000088.1, read on the forward strand.
ATGAGCCGTGGGCGCACGACGCCACTCGAGCTCGCCGGCAGAGTTTCGGAAACGCGGGCACGCGCGGATCGCGTCGCTCACTTCCAGCTCTTCGCCTCCGTCACGACGGAGTCGACAAATCGATACGCGAGCCTGCGATAGCGATCCTTGATGTCGACCACCAGGTCGTCGACGATCGGATCGGAGCCCGGCGTGTAGCCTCGTTTCAGCGCGTCGGCGACCCGCACGTCGATGTTGAGCATGCTGTTGTCGCGCAGGAACCGCTCCCACGCATCGCGCGTGTTCCAGTTCGGCGCGAACGGGCTGGCGCGCGGCTTGAACACCTTGTAGCGCATCGTGCCGATCGCCCAGCGCGCGACCTTCGGCTCGCTGACGGCGAGCTTGTCGAACTCCGCCTTGAGCGCGTCGGGAGACTTGCCGTCGAATACGGCGGTCAGCCCGATCTCCTCGGTGAGGTTCTTCACCGGCACGCCGATGGTGTTCCAGATCCACTTGAATGCGTTGAGGCTGATGCCGGCCGCGATGCCCACGGTACCGCCGAACGTGGTGATCAGATCGATCGCCGCGTCGATCTTCTCGCCGCGGTCCTTGCCGTAGATGATCTTCTGCATCGCGGTGACCACCGTCAGCACCTTGCCCATGCCGCCGAGCAGCTTCGCGATCTTGCCGAGCTGTCCCGCCGCCTTCGCCGCGAGCTCGACATCCTGCCCCGCCGTCTTCACCACCTCGCCGATGGTCTCGAACACCGCGCTCGACAGATCCGCGAGGTGCCGCAGGTAGACCGCGTTGCTGCCCTCTTCCTGCTTGGTCGCGCGGGCCAGCTCGAGCGCGGACTTGGCACCCTTGAGCGCGGACTTCACCGAGGACGGCAAGCCCATGTTCGAGAGTCCGTCGACGAGATCGATCGCCGTGTCGAGCGCGGGCGTCGGGATCTTCGCCTTCTCCTTCGTCTTCTCCTTCGTCTGTTGCTTGCCGACGCCGGACATCGCCCCGCCGATGAAGTTGCGCTTGTCCCAGATCGCCTTTGCCTGCGCGCGAATGTCGGAAGCACCGCCGGTGCCGAGCTGCTCGGTCAGATAGTTGAGGTTGCTCGCGAAGTAGCTCCAGGCGTTCTCCTCCTCGCCCACGACGACCTTCGCGAAGTTGACCAGCAGCCAGTACACGGTGCCCTCGACGTTCGAATCGAACTTCGGCTTGATCGCGGTGTACTGCGCGGACGCGGTGCCCTCGGTGGGTGATGCCTTGATGACCCGCATCGCGTCTGTCACCGCACCTGCGCGTCCCCACTGCAACATGCCGTCGCCGAAGTTCGTCTCTGTCGTCTGCGCTGCGACCTGTGTCTGTGCCATGTGAACCTCGAGTCGTGGTGGATGGTTAGTGAGCCACGGCCATGGCGAGCGCCTGGCGGCGGCGGGCGTTGGCGAGGAACGAGATCAGGCGCTCGCGGCGATCCCTCGTCAGCCGCCCGAACTGCTGCGCGAGCAGGTCCCCCGGATCGGGGACCTCGAGCCGGCGATGCAGGGCCCTCGACTCGACGAGGCTGAGCTTGCCGAGCACCTCGACGATCTCCTGCTCCTTGCGCCGATAGCCGCTATCGATCGTCTCGCCGTTGCCCAGGGTCGCCGTCAGGATCCGCAGCACCGAGGCCTCGACGGTGGCACCGACGGTGGCCACGACCTTGCGCGGCGTGACCACCAGCTGGGTGATCGCCGGAGCGGAGCCGCGCGCGTCGAGCTGCGGTTCTGGTGCAGGCTCTTCCTCACCCGGAGGAGTCAGGTTGCCGAGCTCCGTCCACTCGGCCATGCCGGAGGCGAACAGCGTCGTCTGATCGATCGCCGTCCTGCCCGTGGTCACCGCGCGATATGCGGCGCGCACCACGGCGTTCTTGATATGGCCACCCGTCATCTTGAACACCTTGCCGAGCGCGTCGAAGTTGACGTCGGGCGCGAGTGGCGCCGTCGCCGGGATCATCGAGCGCCACAGCTTCGAGCGCTCCGCCGCGTCGGGTGCCGGGAAGTCGATGCGATAGCGAATCCGGCGGAGGAACGCCGGGTCGACCGCGGTGGCGGCGTTGGTGGTGAGGATGACCACGCCGTCGTGCGTCTCAAGACGCTGCAGCAGGAAGTTGACCTCGAGGTTCGCGTGCTTGTCGTTGCTGTTGCGCACCTCGGTCCGCTTGCTGAACAGCGAGTCGGCCTCGTCGAACAACAGGATCGCCTTGCAGCGACTCGCCTCGTCGAAGACCTGCGCGAGGTTCTTCTCGGTCTCGCCGATGTACTTCGACATCACCTTCGACAGATCGACGCGAAACACCTCGAGCCCGAGCTGCTTGCCGAGCACCGTCGCCACCATCGTCTTGCCGGTACCCGGAGGCCCCGACAGCAGCGCGCTGATCGAGCGGCCGTACGGCAGCTTCTCCTCGAAGCCCCAGGCGACCATCACTTGATCGCGCAACCGGACGGCATCGACGAGCTCCCGCACGCGCGCCGCGATGTCGTCTCGCAGCACGACATCTGCCATCGTCAGCCCTGTCGACACCAGCTCGGCAACATTGCCCAGCCTCTGCCGCAGCTGCACGCGTGCGGCGACGAGCAGATCCGCGAGCACCGGCGTGCGACCGGCGAGCGTGGTCTCGGCGCGAACCTCGGCGGCAGCGATCATGATGTCACCCGGTGCGAGCGGATAGCGCGCGCACACCTGCTCGACGTCCGCGACCGGACCGACGATCGAGCGCCACAGCTCGACCTGCGCCGCGACCTCGGGCATCCCGAGCTTGATGCGGCGCAACCCACCGAGCGTGCGAGGGATGGTGTTGCCGTCGCGGACCGCGAGCACGGCGGCGCCGCTCTCGAGCATCGCCGTCAGGTTGCGGCGAATTCCGATCGGCCAGCTGTCCTCCCAGCTCGCCACACGAAGCACGAGCTTGGCGTTGGCAAGCACGGTCTCGCGCCGAGCGAGTGCCAGCCTGCCGGCGGGATCATCGCCCGCGAGGAGTGCCGCGATGTCGACGACGATCGCCGATGCACCTGTCGCCACGATCGCGGCAACCACCGCCGTGACCTTGCCGGTGCGAGCTGTGCCCTCGACCGCGATCGGCCCCGTGGTGCGTAGCGCGCGCTCGATCTGCGCTGCGGCATCGACGTCGAAGGCGCGCGGGAGCTCGGTGTACTGGGATGCGATCTCGAACAACCGGCGATCGAGCGCCCCGCTACCGGTGAAGTACGCCGCGACGCGATCGTCGATCCGGACCTCGCGCTGACCGTGCATCACGTAGTCGCCGCCGAGCAGCGTCACCACGCCACTCGTGACGAGCGATGAGGTCGGAGCCAGTGCCTCGCGAAGAGCGCGCTCGTCCGCGGTCGAGACCGCGAGTGCCGCGACGAGCTCGTCGACGCGCGGCGAGCGATCATCGAAGTGATCGCGCCACCGCGAGGTCACGCTCGGTTCGATCGCAGCCGTCGCGAGGGCGACGAGCAGGTCACACGCGCGCTCGTCGAGTCCGAGCCGTTCGCGCAACGCACCGACCGGCAACGCCGAGTCCGTCATCGCGCGATCGGCGACCGCATCAACATCGCGGTCGAACCGGGCTTCGATGCGGGTCCACAGCTCGGTCAGGTCGGTGATGGCGTGCGACATGAGGAGGAGAAGAGCAACCGCCGTACCGAGCCAACCTACGGTTTCCACTGTCGTTTACGCGTCTTCCAGAGCGACAGTGTTGCTTGCCCAGCGACACTCCCTCGCTGCAACCGGCGTCCTCGGGGGCGCTTGCAGAGGTACGGCGCCTGCACCGCCCAGCGGCAGGTTCGAGGAACAGGTGCCGCGAGCAAGCCGAACGAGAGATCGCCGACAACAGGCGCACCGTGATCTCGAAGCGCGATCCCGACGAGCCGACGTCGATGCGTGCCTCGACCGGACGAGCGCGGGCTCTACCAGCTCGAGCAAGAAAAGGCGTACGAGGAGTGGGCCGAGATCAATCGCCAGGTCCAGGTCCCGACGTTTCCGCAGACCGACGTGTTCAAGTCGCAGCGCTCCGAAGACCGCGGTGAGACCAACAACGCACGCGTCGACGCGGGGCGCGGCGGCGTCACCTTGGTTCGCACGTTCGTGCGCTGGTAGGTCGCGCATCAACGCATGATGGAGCTCGCGGCGAAGCGCGAACGCATGGCGGAGCTCAAGAAGAAGATCGCTCGCGACAGCACGATCGTGGTCCCACCCACGCCAGCGGAGCTGCTCGCGCTGATCGACTACTTCGAGAAGGAGGCGGCGCGGATCGCGACCTCCGAGCCCGCTCGGGCCGCGAAGCTGCGCGCGCAGGCGAGCAAGGTCCGCAACACGCTCGATCTGGCCCGCGCGTTCTGGGATCAGTGAACCGGCGCTGTTACCGTTGGGGCATGGTTCCCGATCCCGTGGTCACCCGGCCCACCGATGGCGACAAGCGCCGCGCGATCCGGCGGTTTCGCGTCACGGTCACCGCGGGTCCAGCCACCGGCGCTGCGTGGGCGCAGACCGCGGAGCGCTGCGCGATCGGGTCGCACCCGTCGAACGATCTCGTGATCGACGATCCCACCGTGTCGCGGTTCCACTGCGAGCTCGCGATCGCCGGTGGCGTCGTGCGCGTCAAGGACCTCGGGAGTCGCAACGGCACGTCGGTCTCCGGCATCGGCATCACCGACGCCACGGTCCCGGGCGGAGCGGTGCTCGCGCTCGGTCACTCGCAGCTGCGGATCGACGTCGATACCGCCGAGACGTTGATCGCCACCTCGCAGCGCACCAGCTTCGGCTCGCTGGTCGGCGCCTCGGCGCAGATGCGAGAGGTGTTCTCGCAGCTCGAGAAGATCGCCGCCTTCGATGCCACGGTGTTGATCGAGGGCGAGACCGGCACGGGCAAGGAGGGTGTCGCCGAGGCGATCCACGACGAGGGTGCGCGCGCGAAGGCGCCGTTCGTCGTCGTCGATTGCGGCGCGATCCCGGCGAACCTGCTCGAGTCCGAGCTGTTCGGGCACGAGCAGGGAGCGTTCACCGGCGCCACCGATCGGCGCATCGGGGCGTTCGAGCAGGCCTCCGGTGGCACGATCTTCCTCGACGAGATCGGCGAGCTTCCGGCCGAGCTCCAGCCGAAACTGTTGCGCGCGCTCGAGGCTCGCGAGATCCGTCGCGTCGGTGGGCGCACCACGATCCAGTGCGATCTCCGGATCATCTCCGCCACCAATCGCGACCTCCGCGCCGAGGTCAACAAGGGGACGTTTCGCGCCGACCTCTACTTCCGCCTCGCCGTGGTGAAGGTCGAGTTGCCCGCCCTACGCGAACGCGTCGGTGAGATGCCGATCCTCGTCGAGCACTTGCTCCGGAAGATCGGCGCGTCCTCCAGGATGCTCGCCGAGCTGACGGCACCCGATTTCGTCGCCGCGCTCGCCGCTGCACCGTGGACCGGCAACGTCCGCGAGCTGCGCAATCACCTCGAGCAGTGCGTGGTGTTCGAGGAGCGCCGGATTCCCGGCACCCTGTCGACGCCCCACCCCGCCACACAGGTGGACGCCAGTCAATCGTATGAAGTGGCACGGCGTCAGGCGATCGATACCTTCGAGCGCGCGTACGTCACCGCGTTGCTCGAGCGCAACGCCGACAACGTCGCCGCCGCCGCGCGCGATGCGGGCGTCAACCGCGCATACCTGCACCGCTTGCTCCGCCGACACGGTCTGCGCTGACCAGCTGATCCAGGAGATGCGCCGCGGCCGGACGCAGGAGCCGGCGATGACAAGCCCTCGCGACGACGGCGATGAACGGGTCGCGCTCCTCGAGACCACCGACTCGGACGGCCCGATAGCGGAACAGCAACTCGCGCACCCAGTGACAGCCCGCGAAGGCCGTGCGGGCGAGGTGGCGCTCGATCCGATCCGCGTGCGCGTCGATCTCCTGGTCGGAGCTACTCGGCCTGATCTGGCGGATCGCGTCGACGATCAGGCGGCTCGCGTCGAGCTCGGTCACCTCTTGGCCGACGCCGGCGGCGCGATGTAGCCGAGCGAGAGGATGCGATACGTCTTGCTCGGGTGCTTGGTGATCGCGTGGTAGTGGCCCGGCGTGATCGAATTGCCCTTGAGCGTGACCTCCTGCTTTCCACCCTTCACGGTCACGGTGAAGTAGCTCTCCTTCGGATCGAGACGAACGAGCTGCTTGGGATCGAAGCCCGCCGGCGTGATCCCGCGATGCGCGCCGATGCCGTTCATGCCCTCGAGGTCGATCGTGATCGGCTCGCCGGTCAGGTTGATGAACAACCCAGCCTTCGGTGTGTCGAAGCCTCCGGAATACAGCCCCGCGAACACGGTCTTGGTGCCCTTGCCGTCCGGAATCGTCACGTACACGTCGTTGGTCCCCACCGTGCCTTTCCACAGCTCGGTGCCAACATCGTCGAAGATCCGGATCCCGAGCTTCTGAACCGACACGAAGTGGCTGGACGAGTTGACGACGGTTCCGTCGCCGAGCTTCTGCTTCTCGACCTTGCCGTTCGGGGACGTCGCCTCGACGGTCAGCGTCTCCGAGGTCGCGTTGTAGAACGTCGCGTCCGCGTTCGCCGTTGCCGCCAGGACACAGATCGAGAGTGCCGCAAATCGAATCATCAGTTCCTCCTGCGCCAACCGTACAGCAGCTCTCGTGCCCGGCAAAACTGCTGTCGCTACGCGGCCTCGGGGCCCGGAGTGTGGTCTCGCGGGCGACAGGTGTCGCGCCAGCACAACCGGGTCTGCCGCGCGAGCCAGATCGTTCCGCCGTCGACCAGCTCGGCGACCCGCGCGCGCCCGCCGCCGATCGGACCGAGCCCGTGGGTGCTGGCGAGGTCGACGAGCACCAGGCGGTCACCGACGCGCACCAGCATCGCGTGGACGCGCGACACCGAGCCGTCGAGGTCGCCGAGCAGCTCGCAGCGGTCGTAGCGCCCGAGGAGCGCGCCGTCGAGCAACGCGCGCTTGCCGAACGCGATGATGCTGCTGTGCCCCGGCTGCTCGACCTCGAGCGTGCCCGCCAGATCACCGGCGATCAGATCCTCGGCGCTGTGCACCGCCGGTTGACGGAAGATCAAGCTGGTCCGCGCATGCGAGCGCGCAAAGCCTCCACACTCGTCGAGATAGATCCGCTCCGGCAGCATCTCCCACGCGTGCTTCGCCGACGGCGGCCAATCGCTGGGATCGCCGATCGGCAGGATGAAGATCACCTGCCCTCCGCAGCGGAGCACCGCCGGGCCGTCGGCGCGAAACGACTGCAGCGGCCGGCCGATCTCGTCGACCATGCCTCCGGATGTCCGCAGATCGATCGCGCGATAACACGCGCGCGCTCCCTCGGCCCACGACACCACCGGATCGACCACGATCGCGAGATGGCGCAGGGCGATGTCGTCGCCCCACAGCACGAGATCGCAGCGACCATGGCGCCCGAGGATCGCCGTCACCGGACGTCCGAAGCACGCGCGGAGTCCGCACGTACCGACGAGCGCGCCGGTCAGCTCGTCGACCGCGACCACGACGACACCCGGCTCGTCGACCTCGCGGCAGCTCGGCGCGAACCGCGCGTAGGGGCCGAGAAAGAGCTGGTAGGGGTCGACGTTCCGGCGCACGGCAGGGCGATGGATGGTGGCCGCGCGATCGCGAGCGCGCGGCACGAGGCATGGCGGAGCGAGTCGGGACATGACCACGCATCTCGCAAGCGGCGTGCCCGCGCGCCGTCGCGCAGTTCCACGTCGAGTGTCGCCTCCCCGGTGACAGTCGACTTCGAGGGAGTAGCACGGCTAAGCTTCACGTTGCCTCCCCGTGTCCGACGAACCCGATCCCACCAAGCGCGAAGGTCCGGCGCGCAAGGCATGGATGGCTCCCACCGTGGGTGCGGATAGTGTTGCGCCCGCACCGCGCGAGACGCTGCCACCGTCGCTCTCGATCTCGGTGTTCGACCCGCCGGAGCAGCGCTTCGTCGAGACGTCCGAGCTCGGCCGCGGTGGCATGGGAAGGGTCGTCGAGGCGATCGATCGCGCCCTTGGTCGCTCGGTCGCGATCAAGCAATCGCTCGCCACCTCCTCCGTCGATCTCGCGCGGTTCGAGCGCGAGGTGCGGATCACCGCGCAGCTCCAGCACCCGAGCGTGATCCCGATCCTCGACGTCGGCCGCGACCCCGAAGGTCACCCGTTCTACATCATGCGCAAGATCGAGGGCGAGCCGCTCGCGGATCGCGTGGCGCTCGCGAAGACGACACGTGATCGCCTCGCGTTGATCTCGTCCTTCCTCGGTGCCGTCGACGCCGCGGCCTACGCGCACGCGAAGCGGATCATCCATCGCGACATCAAGCCGTGGAACATCCTGCTCGGTCGGTTCGGAGAGACGCTGCTGATCGATTGGGGCATCGCACGCGAGCTCGACGACGACCAGGAGGATCCCACCACGCTGGCCGCCGCCGATACCGGCGTCGGCCTGACTCGGCTCGGCGTCGCGCAGGGCACGCCCGGCTTCCTCGCGCCCGAGCAGGCGCGAGGTGAGGTGGTCGACGCGCGCGCCGACGTCTATTCGCTCGGCGCGACGCTGTTCTACATCCTCGCGAACCAGTTGCCCTACGGCCGGATCTCGGCGACCGAGGCGGTCGACGCCTCCGCCGCCGGCAAGCCTCCCGCGTTCTCGGTGATCCCCGAGGAGGTCCCGCGCGAGCTGATCGCGATCCTCACCAAGGCGATGGCGCCCGAGCCCGCCGAGCGATACGCCGACGCCGGCGAGCTCGCCACGGATCTCCGCCGCTTCCTCGCCGGACAGCTGGTCGCCGCGCACGCGTACTCGACGCGCGAGAAGCTCGCGAAGTGGGTGCGGCGCCATCGGATCGCGGTCACCGTCGGCACGATCGCGTTGGTGACCGTCGGCGTGGTCAGCACGATCTCGATCCGTCAGGTGATCCATGATCGCGATGCCGCGGATGAGTCCCGCGCGGTCGCGGTCGAGCAAGCCGACGAGGCCGTGCTCCAGCGAGTCCGCAGCCTGCTGGACAGCGATCCGACCAGCGCGATCGCCGTGCTCCGTGGACTCCGGCCTGACTCACCGCACTGGAAACAAGCCCGAGACCTCGTACGCGTCGCGGTGCGCGGCGGCATCGAGCGCCGGGTCGCAGTCCACGCTAGTTTCGTGAGCGCGCTCGCCTTCTCGCCCGACGGCGCGTGGCTGGCGTCGGGCAGTCGCGAGCTCAAGGTCCAAGCCGTGCCCGCGGGTCCCGTACGCACGCTCGCCAACGGGAACATCACATCAATAGTGTGGTGGGGCCCGCGCACGCTCGCGTTCATCGACATGCGCGACCAGACGTGGGTCGCGAAGCTGGCGAATGTCGACTCCGGAGTCTACGCCGAGCTCGAGACCGTCGATCCCCAGGAGCTGGTGGTGTTCGGCGAGCAGCTCCTCGTGCTCGAGAAGTCCGGAGCGCTCGTCGCGTTCTCGCGCGAGCGAGTCAAGACCGTGATGATCGCCGATGGCGTCACCCGCGTCACCGTGCGGGGCACGCGTGCGGTCGCGTTCGGGGCAGCTGGCCTCACGGTGATCGAGCCTGGTGGGATGCGCTCGACCCCCGCCCTCAACATCGGCCTGCTGCGGATCTCGCCGGATGGAACGCGGGTCGCCGCCCTCGGGGGCGGTCTCGTTCGCGAGTGGAGGCTCGCGGAGCTGGAGGCCAAGCCCCGAGAATGGCCACGCTCGAAGACGAGTCTCGGGGATCTCGAATACGTCGGAGACCAGCTGATCGCGTGGTCCTCGGACGGATCGGGCTTCGTCTCCCTCGACGAGGGTCAGTCGCCACTGTGGACCGTCGGTGAGCGTAGCTCCGGCGTGCTCACCCATCACATCCTCGCGTTCGACGATGGCGCCGTGTTCGTCAACGACAGCGGTGCGTTTGCGATCCATCAAGCCGCCGGGACCGCGGTGCAACCGCATCGCGAGATGGGCGTGACGCGTGCCGACGTCGACCACAGCGGGCGCTTTCTCGCGTTCGGCCTGAGCGACGGCAGCGTGCTCCTCGATGATCTGGGCCCCGCGTTCCCCCGCATGTTTCCCGTCGTCCGCACGGCGGAGCTGGCAGGCATGGTCGACAACAAGATCGTGATGACCGGCTTCGCGTCGCCCTTGTTGCGGGACGAGGCGGCGGTCGAGCGCGGCGCGCTCCAGGTCGTCGGGCTGACGGTCTTCGATCCCGAGACGCATCAGCTCCATTCCACGCCGTCGCGCGTCAGTCGCTACAGGGTCGTGACGCAGGACGGAGTCATCGTCGGATCCGAGAATCCGCAGCACTGGGTATGGAATGCGCAGGGCGAGCTGGTGTTCGAGCTCGAGAGTCGCCAGCTCACGGTCGAGGGAAGCACCGTGTACTGGATCGATCAGCAGGGTCAGATCTGGAAGCGCACGGCGAAGCCCCTCGGGCCTGCTTCGTTGGTCCTCAAACTTCCGGCCACCATTCGACCGTCGGGCGGGTATGGCGACGGTGAGGTGGTCGGCCATCTCCGCGTGATCGACGGCGAGCTCACCATCACGCTGATCAGCAAGCAGGGGATGCGCTCCGCGCTAGTCACGCCGACGGGGCTTGTCGACGTGCCCGTTCCGTCGAGCCGACACGTGCTCGTGTCGCGGCTCGGCGGCGTGTGGTGGACGAGTGAACGCAATTCCGATGATCGCGCGCTGTGGCGTGGCAACGAGCGCTTGCAGCTCGGCCACAACGTCGACCACTACCGCGACGTCGGCGGACGGTTTTGGGCGATCGGCGACAACAAGCTGTCGGAGCTCGACGCAACCGGCAAGCTCCTTCACCAGTTCAGCTTCAGCGGAAAGTCGATCGCCGAGGCGAATGGCACCGCGTACGTCGACCACTTGAGCGGCATCCTCGTCCTCGTGCCGGAGAGCAACCTCCGGAGCTCGCTGCGGGTGTCGGGGCGGGTCAACAACGTCGTTGCCTCCGGCAGAGCAGTCGTCGCGATGACGACTGCGCGCGACGGGTCGCGTCGCCTCGCGTACTGGACCGATCCCGTCCCCGCAGATCCCGCGGTGCTGCGAACGTTCCTCGACACCCTGACGAACGCCCGACTCGACTCGGCGTCGTACGTGCTGCACTGGGATTGATCACGTGGCCTTCATCCTCGACGCTGAACGAGACGCGGGTGCATTCGCTCGCTACGCCGCCTACCTCGAGGCGCAGTGCGCGCAGTTCCCGCCGCTCGCCTACGAGCTTGCCACCTCCGACTGGTACTTCGACGCCCGCGACCATCGTTGCCCGCATGATGGCTGGCTCGAATCCGCGCAGCTCGTCGAGACCGCCGGCGCGCTCGCCCTGACGGTGCGGCTCCGCGCCGCGTACCACGATGGCACCATCGAGCTGCACTATCCCGGCATCGTGTCCTATGCCTTCGAGGGCACGGCCGTCGAGCGAGGGCATCGCGACTGGCGCTACGACGAGCTGCGGGTCGATGCCCACGGGCGGCTCGAGCACGAGATCGAGTGGAGCGGGACCGCAACCTAGAAGTTACATGTTCAACGTGTAACTTTCTTGTTCGCCCGTTTCGACCGCGAGTTGGCGATCGTCCCGGCCATGAGAGCGCTGATCGTCGTGGTAGTCGCCGCCTGCGGGGAGTCCGCGGTTCCGATCTCGATCGAGTCTCCTCCCGAGGTCGAGCCTGCGTTGCGCGAGCTCGTCGAGCTGACGCCGTACGAGGGGCTTCGATTCGGTAGCGGGGAGGGCTTCGCGATTCGCGTCGTCCTCGACGAGCCGTGTCGCGAGTGTTACCGGATCGAAGCCGACGGCGACGCGCAGCTCGTCCACACCGGTGACGTGCTCGGGGCGCAGTACGGCGTCGCGCACGCGCTCGAGAACCTCGGGTTCCGGTTCCGCACGCCGACCGCGACGCTGGTCCCCGATCCGCCGGTGTTGGAGCCCACCGAGCTCGGCGTGCTGCACGAGCCGGAGATCCGCCAGCGCGGCCTGCAGCTCCACACGCTGCATCCGATCGAGGCGCACTTCGCCCTGTGGCAGGCCGGCGACGATCGGATCGCTCGCCAGATCTTCGACTGGGTGATCAAGAACCGCGGCAACCACGTCCAGTGGCCGGCGCTCGACGACATCATGCAGCCGGCCCGCCACGCCGAGTGGAAGGCCTCCACGCAGCATCTCCTCGAGGTCGCGCACGCGCGCGGGCTCGACGTCGCGCTCGGCGTGCAGATCTTCGGCAGCGGCAACATGCAGCAGGCGTTCGATCTCTCCGATGACGAGTCCGGGCTGATCCCGTTCGAGACCGAGCTCGCCGAGCGGCTCCCGCTGGTCACCGACGACCTCGCGTTCGACGGCTACGTGCTGTCGTTCGGCGAGTTCTTCGGCGAGGATCCCGAGCGCTTCATCGCCGCCATCGATGCCACGGCCGCTGCGATCCACGCGCGCAAGCCCGCCGCCGACATCCACGCCTCGATCCACGTCGGTGCCGATCAGCGCGTCACCTACCAGGGTGAAGAGCTGCCGTATTACTTCCTCGTCAAGCACGCCGATCCCTCGATCGTGTCGAACGTGCACACGGTGATGTTCTACAACCTGTTCGAAGATGCCGGCGGCGCGTACGAGCACGCCGACTTCTCCGAGCATCGCGCGTACCTGTTCGATCAGCTGCGTGCCGGCCGCCGCGCTTGCTACTACCCCGAGAGCGCGTACTGGATCGCGTTCGACAACTCGGTCCCGCTGTTCCTGCCCGTCTACGTGCGCAGTCGCTGGCTCGATCTCGATGGCATCGCGCGTCAGGCCCGCAGCGAGAACCTGCCCGGCCTCGACGGACACCTGGTGTTCTCGTCGGGCTGGGAGTGGGGTTACTGGCTCACCGACTACGCGAGTCTGCGTGCGAGCTATCACCTGCCCACGTCGCAGCGCGAGCTGATCGCCGAAGCCTATGGTCGCGACCTCGGGCCTGCCGCCGAGCTCGTCGCCGAGCTCGCCGAGACGCAGGCCACCCGGCTGATCGGCCAGCGCCTGACTCCGTACCTCGCCGGTCGCGACCTGTTGATCGATGCCGGCGATCGGCTCGGGATCCACTCGCAGCCGGATCGCGTCTCTTTTCAGGACCTCGCCGCGCTCGACTCGCGTACGGCCTTCGTCACCGACGTCCTCACGCCGCTCGGAGACTTCGCCGCCGAGCTGACCGATCTCGACGCTCGCGTCATCGCACTCGGCCTCGCCGATTCGCCGTGGTCGCGCGAGCTGGTCGACGGGTTCGGAGTCACCGCCGCCCGCGCGCGCTTCGTGCACGCGAGCTACGAGGCTGCGATCGCTCATCTCGACGGTGGGGACGTCGACGCCGCCCGCTCACGTGCGCTGACCGCGCTCGCCGACGGTCACGCCGCCGTGCAACGCCGTCACGCGTCGCCTCACTACACCGGATCGCGCGATCACCTGTTCGGACAGCCCGAGAACGCGACGGTCTACGGCTTCGGCTATCTCCGGCAGGCCGACACGCTGTGCTACTGGGAGCGCGAGCTCGTGCAGCTCGACAGTCTCCTGAGCGGAATCAGCAAACCCGTGCCGTCCTGCTACCTGTGATCAGCGCGCGAGCTTCGTCGCTGCCTCGACGGTGTAGGGCGTGGCTTTGTAGCCGACGAGCTTCGCGAGATCGATCGACGGCGCCACCATGATGTGGTGAAAGTCGAGCATCTCCGGGTACGCGATGATGTGGTCGGGCCCGAGCTGCAGCTCGATGACCCAGATCGTGTCGGTGTCGGATGTCGTGAACTTGTTCTTCGTCGGGTTGAGCGCGTAGTGAAGCGCCCCATCCATCCCGCCGCCCTTCGGTAGGATCACCATCGTCCCTTCCCCACCCATCGTTCCCATCAACTGCTTGCCTTTGGGCAACCGAACCCCGCGCCACGCCGGTGCGACCCCCGACGGGAACTCCTTGAGGAAGGCCGCGCGCAGCTTGAGGGTCTCCTCGCCGACCTCGACGGTGGCTTTCTCGGTCTTCCTGCCGAGCTTCTCTTCGAGCTTCTCGACGAGCGCGCGGAACTGCGTCGCCAGGTAGTCGTAGGCCTCGCGCAGCTTGGTGTCCACCCGAGCCAGCACCTCGCCGCAGCGGCCGATGAACTTCTCGAGGCGCTGCTTCATCGCGGTGCTGACCACGCTCGCCGCGCTCTTCGCCATGCCGAGCGCCGCGATCAGCTTCTCGAGCACCCACTTCGCGGAGTCGATGCCTTGCTTGCTGTGCGAGATCACCGACTCCAGGCACCGGTGCCCGAGGTCGAGCGCACCGTCGAGGTTGCCGGCCATCTTGAGCGCGTCGAGCAGGCTCCCGAACGGCACCTTCGAGACGCCCTTCTTCACCAGCGTGCCCACGCCCTTGATCACCGAGCCGAGCTCCGGGATGGCGCCGACCGCGGACAGCGCGAAGCCGACCCACGGCTCGAATTCGTCGTAGCGGCCCTGCCACGTCAACTTGAGCAAGTTCGCGACGAGGTCGCGGACGTCGAACGCCTGGTCGACGCCGGGGATCAGGCCGAGCGCGGCGTTGAGGAGGGTCTGGCCGGTCGTCGGGTTGTCGTTGAAGTCACCCTTGAGCAGGTCCCAGATCCAGCCCAGCGCATCGCCGACCTCTTTCGAATTGTCGGTGAGTGACGGCGAGGACGTCGTGGTCGGGGGACTCAGCTTGACCCCGAACTGCGCACGGATCGCGTCGAGCAGCGGCTTCTCGATCCCGATCACCTCGCGGGAGACGGGCTCGACGTTCTTCGGCGCCGTCGGGCCCGGCTTGGGCAAGTACGCCCAGTTGTACAGCGATGCGAGGATCCCCGCATCGTCGTCATCGATGAACACGTTGTAGAGCGACGCCGCGACCTCCGCCTTCTCCAGCGTGGTCGGTGTCATCACGTGGAGATACTGGCGGAGCAGCTTGGGGCGCAGCGAGCCGAGGGAGACGGTGCCGGTCTTCAGGTACTGGCGATACTTCGCGGCGATCTCGGTTCGAAGCTCCGCTGTCAGCGGCACGCTGAACGCGACCCTGTTCGAGGTGTCCGGCTTCGGCTTCTTCGTCTTGTCGTTGATCCGGCTCGGCTTCGCCTGGAGGACGCGCGAGCGGTTTGCTTGGAGAGGTTGCTGCGGGGCGAGCAAGGGTTCGGTGCTTCGCTGTGACGTGGTCAGCTGCTCGCGCTCGCCCATGCGAGCTCCCGAAGCACGTCGTGGGCCAGCCGGCGTCGGTCTGTCCTCGCCGGGTGCCCGTCGCGAAGATCTTCCGTGGAGACAGCTGTCTCCCACAAGGCGACAGACGTCGCTCATCCACCCGCTCGTCGTTGACCGCGATGCCGATGACGATCCCCGATCCAGGAGATCTCCGCGAGGCGCGGCGAGATCGTCGGCTCCGGGATCGAACCTTGGCGCGCCGCGTGCTCGGCAGCGGCGGATGTCGATTCGCCGACTCGTGTCCGTACTGGTGCTCTCCGCGTGTGCGCCGGAGCCATCGCGCGGCATCGCGATCCTCGCGCCTATTCCAGCGCCCGCTCCCGTCGTGGTCGAGGTCGAGGTCACGGAACACGACGAAGGTAGCCCTGGCGGGCAGGGAGGACACGTGGCTGCGGACGGACCGCCGCTTCTCGATCAACCGCCTCACATCAAGCTGCGTCTCGGTCACTACCTCAGCCGCGCTCGAGGCATCGGGCTCGTGATCGATCGGACAGCGACCGATCTCGCCAAGGTCCGATTCGACCACGATGCACGGATCTGGCTCGCGAGCGCGCAACGTGGACCTGCCGGTAGAACGGACTACATGCGCTCGGGGGACTACGTGTTGCTGTACGTATGGGAGGACGGCCGGACCACCGTCTACGTCCCCGATCCTCGAACCGAACGGGGGATCGCCGAGCTCGAGGTGATTCGAGATGGCGATGCGTATCCGCTCCCCTAGGCAACAACCGGCGCGCTGCCAGCAACACCGTCGCTTCCACGGCGACACCGTCGACCGCGAAGCGTCGACAACCACGCAGCGGTGGGCCCTTCGCCGCGCTCGCTCTGGCGCGCAGAGTGCTGAGAGCTGAGGCGATGGCTCGACGTGGTGTGTGGAAGCTCGTGGTGATCGCGTTGCTGCTCGCAGTGCTCGGCGTCGTCGCGGTCAGCGGGTGCCAGGACTCGCGCACGTCGGTGTACTAGCGCGATGCGCGCCTACCAGCGTCCGGGCCGACGAAGTAGCGCAGCCGGACGGTGCCGATCGTGAGGATGTCTCCGTCGGACAGCGCGTGTTGATCCACGCGTAGGTCGTTGACCGCGATGCCCGAGGACGAAGCGAGGTCCTGGACGACGTGCTGGGTCCCGTTCCAGTAGAGCTCCGCATGGCGGCGCGAGACCGTCGACTCCGGGATCACCATCGTGTTGCCGGTGACGCGCCCGAGCGAGATGCGTTCGAAGGCAGGCTTCTCGGGAAACTCGGTGATCTGGCTGCCCCGCTGCAACACGAAGGTCGCGGCAGTCCGATATCTCGCGGCTCCGAGCGTCAGCATCGCGCGCGGATCGTGATGCAGCAGCTCGTCCTCGAGCGGTTCGCAGTGAACGAGCTTTGGCAGCTTCGGTAGCAGCGGCATGCCGAAGGCACCGAACCCGAAGCGTTCGACAGCCTCGGCGAGCCGCGTGTCGCTCAGCCTCTCGAGCTCGGCTGCGGTGATCTGCTCGATCCGGAACGCGCGCAGCGGTCGCTTCGCCGCCACGTGCAAGGCGTCGCGCATCAGCTGCGTCGTCTCGATCGCCAGCGCGGTCAGCTGCGGGACGTGGCGCAGCAGCCGGTCGAAGTCCTTTGCCGACAACCTCAGGTCCCGAAACTGGAGCGTCTCGATCGGCGAGGCGTCGAGCATCGCGAACAGCGGTCGAAGGCACTGCGCGTCGAGTCCGTCGAGAGCGAGGGCACGCAGCCCGAAGGTCGCGAGCACCGGTGCGATCTCCGCGAAGCGCTCGCCGATGCGATCCCCGACGAGCCCGACCCCGAGCAACCCTCGCATCGCGTCGAGGTGGTGCGGTTCGACGTAACCCTGGTGCGGACCGGTGAGCGTCAACGTCCCGAGCAGCGGCGCCTCCGCGCGAAGCCCCAGGAGGTCGAGCGCGGGATCCGCCGGCACCGTCGCGGTCTCGACGAACCCGCGACGAAAGCTCCAGCGCTCCGCTCGGTTCGCCAGCTCGCCCGCCCACTCGATCGCGTGGCGATCCAGCAGCTCGCGCTCGCGTCGCTTCCGCGCCTCCCTCGCCTCGCGCGACAGGGCAGCTCGCGCGAGATCGCACTGGACGACCACCAGCTCGCCACGCTCGCCACCGACGGCATCGGCCCACACCAGGCGCGGACCATCGTCGTCCGGATTCGCGACGCACTCCGCGAGGAGCGCGTCCATCACTCCTCCCGCTGTCGCTTGAACCAGCGCCGGCGCTTGAGCGTGACCACGAGGATCACGATCAGGCCGGCGAGGCCGGGCATCAACGCGCCGGCGATGGCGACGATGAACCACGCACCGATCCCACCACCGAGGGAGATCATGAATGGCTGCGTCCCTCCACACGTCAGCGTGTACAATCCCGGCGCCGTGACCTCGATATCGTAGAGGCTGCGCCCCGCATAGGGACCCGACGAGTACGTCACGTTGGTGTGCGGCGCCTCTAGCGGATACGGCTTCCCCGAGAGGCTCTTCAGCGTGCATGCGATCGCGAGATCCGGCGACGTCGCGTACGGCTTGCTGTCGTAGCTCGATTGGAACTCGTAGTAGATCGTCGCCCGCCCACCGGCGAGCGCGATCTCCTGCGAGCCGGGCATCGGGTGCCGCTGGAGCGTCGCCACCACTTCGCTCATCTGCGCGAAGCCGGTGAAGGCGATCGCGAGCGCGATGCCGATCAGCCCGAACGACACCAGATACCAGCCTCGCGATGCGGGCCGGTCCGGGACGTCCTCCACGACGTACCTAGTGCGCCACGGCGTCGAGCCGGGCCTTGGCCCAACCGATGCGCGTCTTCAGGTTCTGATAGTCGCCGTCCTGCGGCTTGTCGCCCCACTTGGCGAGGTCCGCTTCGGCGGTGGCGAGATCCTTCTTCGCCACGTCACTGTCGACCTCCTTCGCCGGCAGGGCCTGCTCGATGAGGATCTCGACCGCACCGCTCGGATCGACGCGGAGGTACCCGGTCGACACCGCGTACTTTGCCTTCGCCTTGGTCCCGATCGTCAGCACACCCGGCTTGAGCGCGGTGAGCATCGGGATGTGACCCGGCAAGAGCTCGAACTCGCCGAGCTCACCCGGTGCCTGGACGCTGTCCGCATCGGTATGCGCGACGACGCCACGCGGCGTCACCACGTTCACCTTGAGGATCTTCGACAGCTCGGACATGGTGTGGACCGATCAACCCTTCTTGGCGAGGTCAGCGGCCTTGGCGCGCGCGTCGTCGATCGTGCCGGTCATCTCGAAGGCCTGCTCCGGCATGTCGTCGCACTTGCCGGTGAGGATCTCGTCGAAGCTGCGGACCGTGTCCTCACGCGAGCAGAAGATGCCCTTCATGCCGGTGAAGGTCTCGGCGACGTGGAACGGCTGGCCCATGAACTTCTCGATCTTGCGGGCGCGAGCGACCGTGATCTTGTCGTCTTCCGAGAGCTCGTCCATGCCGAGGATGGCGATGATGTCCTGGAGGTCCTTGTACTTCTGGAGGACGCGCTGGACCTCGCGAGCGACCGCGTAGTGCTTCTCGCCGACGACGGCGATCGAGAGGATCGTCGAGGTCGAGTCGAGCGGATCGACGGCCGGGTAGATGCCCTTCTCCGTGATCGCGCGGTTGAGCACCGTGGTCGCGTCCAGGTGGGCGAACGCGGTGGCGGGCGCCGGGTCGGTCAAGTCGTCGGCGGGCACGTAGATGGCCTGCACCGAGGTGATCGAGCCGTCCTTCGTCGAGGTGATCCGCTCCTGCAGACCACCCATCTCGGTCGACAGCGTGGGCTGATAACCGACGGCGCTCGGGATGCGGCCGAGGAGGGCGGACACTTCCGAGCCTGCCTGGGTGAACCGGAAGATGTTGTCGACGAACAGGAGCAAGTCCTGCTTCTCGACGTCGCGGAAGTACTCGGCGACGGTGAGCGCCGACAGCGCGACCCGCTGGCGGGCGCCGGGCGGCTCGTTCATCTGGCCGAACACCAGCGCGGTCTTCGACAGCACCGAGCTGCCGTCGAACAGCGTGGCCTCGCGCAGCTCGTGGAACAGGTCGTTGCCCTCGCGGGTGCGCTCGCCGA
>JANNBP010000261.1:0-25428 GCA_031385555.1 Deltaproteobacteria bacterium
CGCGAGCAAACAACAGGTCGGCCGCATCGTCCAGATCATCGGACCGGTCGTCGACGTCGAGTTCGAGGCCGGGCACCTGCCCGCGATCTATAACGCGCTGCGCATCCAGGCGCCGGCGCGCGCAGGGCGCGAGGCGCTCGACGTCATCGCCGAAGTCGAGCAGCACCTCGGCGAGAACCGCGTCCGCGCGGTCGCGATGAAGCCGACCGACGGCATGCAGCGCGGTATGGAGGCGACCGACCTCGGCGAAGCGATCTCGGTGCCGGTCGGTCCCGAGACGCTCGGCCGCGTGCTCAACGTGCTCGGCGAGCCGGTCGACTACCCGGACCGTCCGGTGGTCTCCGAGACCCGCTGGCGGGCGCCGGGCGGCTCGTTCATCTGGCCGAAGATCAGCGCGGTCTTCGAGAGCACCGAGCTCCCGTCGAACAGCTTCGCTTCGTTGAGCTCGTGGAAGAGGTCGTTGCCTTCTCGCGTGCGCTCGCCGACGCCGGCGAACACCGAGTACGAGCCCGACTTCTTCGCGACGTTGTTGATCAGCTCCTGGATGAGCACCGTCTTGCCGACGCCTGCACCACCGAACAGCCCGATCTTGCCGCCGCGGCGATACGGAGCGAGGAGGTCGATGACCTTGATGCCGGTCTCGAACATCTCGACCGCGGTCGACTGGTCGGTGAACTTCGGGGCCGAGCGATGGATCGGCGAGCGCTTGTCGGACTTGACCGGGCCGGCTTCGTCGACCGGCTTACCGATCACGTTGAGGATGCGACCGAGGACGCCGGCGCCGACGGGCACCGAGATCGGCGCGCCGGTGTTCTTCACGGCCTGGCCGCGGACGAGACCGTCCGTGGTGTCCATGGCGACGCAGCGAACCATGTGCTCGCCGAGGTGCTGGGCAACCTCGATGGTCAAATTGTCTTCCGTCTTGTCGATCGCGGCGTTGGTGGCGAGGAGCGCGGTGTTGATCTCCGGCAGCTCCGCGGAATCGAACGCCACGTCGACGACGGGGCCGATGACCTGGACCACGCGGCCCATCGAGTTCGGAGAGTAGTCTGTAGTTGCCATGGTGTCTTCCTTGGTCGAGCTTGCGAGACCAGCTCGATCAGCCTTTGAGTGCCTCGGCGCCGCCGATGATCTCGAGCAGCTCCTTGGTGATCGACGCCTGACGGGCGCGGTTGTACGTGAGCGTGAGCTTGGAGATCATCTCTCCAGCGTTCTTGGTGGCGGCTTCCATCGCCGTCATCCGAGCTGCGAACTCGGCGGCCACCGATTCGAGCGCCGCGCGATAGAGCTGGATCTGGACGAACAGCGGCACGAGCTTCTCGAGCAGGAGCTCCTTCGACGGCTCGTACGTCATGTCGATGCCGCCCTCGGCCGCCGGCTCGGATCGGTCGGACTTCTCCGGGACGACGGGGAGGATCTGCTTGACGCGGACGACCTGGCTGATCGCGCTCTTGAACTCGTTGTAGACGACGTAGACCCGATCGACGCGCTTCTCGAGGAAGTCATGGACCACGCGGTTCGCGGTCTCGCGAGCGGTCTCGAGCGCGGTGGCGCCGGTCATCGAAGGATCCGTGCTGGTGATCGTGGCGCGGCGGCGCGCGAAGTACTGCTGGCCCTTGCGACCGAGGATGCGGAGCGAGACCTCCGTCGCGCCCGACAGCTCGTTCGCGGCGTACCGCTCCACCGCCTTGACGACGTTGGTGTTGAACGCGCCGGCCTGACCGCGATCGCTGGTGACGACCACGATCGCTGCCTTCTGCAGAGGACGTTCCTCGAACAACGGGTGCGAATCGGTGCCCGCGACCGCCGACAGCTCGGAGACCACGTTGCTGATCGCCGCGGTGTACGGACGAGCCGCGATCAGCGACTCCTGCGCACGGCGCAACTTCGCCGTCGACACCAGCTTCATCGCACTCGTGATCTTGCGAGTGTTCTTGACGCTGGTGATGCGGGTGCGGATGGCCTTGAGCGACGGCACGGGTCTACTTCTTCTTCTCGTCGACGGAGAACTGCTTCGCGAACTCGGTCAGGCCCTCGCGGAGCTCCTTCTCGAGATCGCCCTCGAGCTTGCCGCTCTTGAGCTGGTCGAGCACCGACTGCTTGCGCGACTTGAAGAAGGACAGCAGCTCCTTCTCGTAGCGGCCGAGCACGGCGACCGGGTAGTCGTCGACGAAGCCGTTGGTGCCGGCGTAGATCACGAGGACCTGCTCCTCGATCGGCATCGGCACGAACTGGCCCTGCTTGAGGAGCTCGACCATGCGCGCGCCGCGGTTGAGCTGCGCCATCGTCGCCTTGTCGAGGTCGGAGCCGAACTGCGCGAACGCAGCCTTCTCGCGATACGACGCCAGCTCGAGGCGGAGGCGACCGGCGATCTTCTTCATCGCCTTGGTCTGGGCGGCGCCACCGACGCGCGACACCGAGATGCCGACGTTCACCGCGGGACGAACGCCCGAGTAGAACAAGTCGGCCTCGAGGAAGATCTGGCCGTCGGTGATCGAGATGACGTTGGTCGGGATGTACGCCGAGACGTCGCCGGCCTGGGTCTCGATGATCGGCAGAGCGGTCAGCGAGCCGCCGCCTTCCTTGTCGGACAGCTTGCAGGCGCGCTCGAGCAGGCGCGAGTGGATGTAGAACACGACGCCCGGATACGCCTCGCGGCCCGGCGGGCGGCGGAGGAGCAGCGAGAGCTGGCGATACGCGACCGCCTGCTTGGAGAGATCATCGTAGACGATCAGGGCGTGGCGACCGCTGTCGCGGAAGTACTCGGCCATCGTGACGCCGGTGTACGGCGCGATGAACTGCAGCGGAGCGGGCTCCGACGCGCCGGCGAGGATGACTGTCGTGTACTCCATCGCGCCGGCCTTGGTGAGGCGGTCGACGACGGAGGCCACCGTCGACTGCTTCTGGCCGATGGCGACGTAGAAGCAGAACACGTTCTGCCCCTTCTGGTTGAGGATCGTATCGATCGCGATCGCCGTCTTGCCGGTACCGCGGTCGCCGATGATCAGCTCGCGCTGACCGCGACCGATCGGGATCATCGAGTCGATCGCCTTCATGCCGGTCTGCATCGGCTCGAACACGCTCTTGCGCTGGATGATGCCCGGCGCCTTGATCTCGACCTGGCGCTTGTTCGCGCCGGTGATCGGCTTGCCGCCATCGATCGGGACGCCGACCGCGTTGACGACGCGACCGAGCAGCTCTTCACCGACGGGGACTTCGACGATCTTCTGCGTGCGGCGGACGACATCGCCTTCGCGCACGCTCTCGAACTTGCCGAGGAGCGCGACACCGACGTTGTCCTCCTCGAGGTTGAGCACCATGCCGGAGACCGTCTCGCCGCCGGCGCCCTCGAACTCGAGGAGCTCGCCTGCCATGGCGCCCGACAAGCCGTAGACGCGCGCGATGCCGTCACCTGCGGTGAGCACGGTGCCGGTTTCGGTGACCGAGACCTTCTTGTCGTAGTTCTCGATCTGCTTGCGGATGATGTCGCTGATCTCTGCGGCGCGGATATCCATGGCTTCCTCTGGCTTCTTACTTAGTGAGCTCTTCACGCAGGGTGCGGAGCTGGGTGCGGAGACTTCCGTCGTAGACCACGTCGCCGACCTTCGCGACCACGCCACCGAGCAGCGTGGGGTCTTCCTTGCGCGTGACTTGTACCTTCTTGCCCGAGAGAGTCTCGAGCGCGGCCGTGATCGAAGAGATCTGAGACGCGTCGAGCGGCTTCGCCGAGGTGATGGTCGCCGACACGCGGCCGGCCTTCGCCTCGATCATCGCGTCGAGCTCGCGCGAGATCGCCTGGATCGACGACATCCGCTCGCCATCGAGCAGCAAATACACCAGATGCTTGGTGCTCTGCTGCGCGCCGATCTTCTCGAGCAGACCGTCGATCACCTTGCGGCGATCATCGCGGCGAATCGCCGGGTTGGTCAACACGGTGACCAGCTCGGCAGATTCCGTCAGCGCCTTCGCGAGGCTGCGGAGCTCGCCCGCGATCGCTTGCGCGTTCGGGAGAGCGATCACGGCCTTCGCGTAACGCCTTGCGAGACTGCCGGACGACATCAGCGAGCTCCCCTGGCGTCCGCTACGCGGCCGACGACGGAGGTCTTGCTGGACGGAGTGTTCGCTGCGCTCACTGGGGCACTTCCTTCCGCGCGGCAGCCTGCACGCCGGTGATGAACGAGCTGATCACCTGCTGCTGATCCGACGCCGTCATCTTGTCGCGCAGCAGCTGCTCGGCGGCGGCGGTGGCGGCATACGTGACTTCGCGGGTCAGCGTCGCCCGCGCGAGCTCGATCTCGGCGGCGATCCGCGTGTCCGCGTCCTTCTTCATCTGCGCGGCCTGACGATCGGTCGCCTCGAGGATCCGCTGCTTGTCGGCCTCGGCGTCGGCGCGAATGCCCTCGACCATCGCCTTGATCTCGGCGTCGGCCTTCGACAGCTTGCTCTGATATTCGTCGAGCCGATCCTGGGCCTGCTTGCGCAGCTTCGCCGCTTCCTCGAGGGCGTTCTTGATCTGATCGCTGCGATCCGCCGCCAGCTTCTCGAACGCCGGCTTGGCCTTCCACGCCAGGATGATCAAGAGCAGCACGAAGTTGAGGATCATGAAGATGAACGGCGGGCTCATCTCGTCCTCGGTCGGGTGACCGGGGTGGTGCGGATCGGTGAGCAGCTTGCCGCCCTCCTCCATCTTGCCGTCGCCGTACGGAGCGCCGGTGACGTCCTTGTCGTGGTGGTCGAACGGGCTGCCGAGCCAGCGGAAGTACTTCGTGTTGTCGTAGCGAACGCCGTCGGCGGTTCCGTGCTCGCCGTGCTCCGCGGGAGCCGCATGCTCCTCGGCGAACGCGACGCGCATCGCGAGGAAGCTCGTCCCGAACGACGCGACAAACGCCACCGCCGTGAACACGGCGATGGTGATCAGCTTCTTGACGGCGGTCATGCGCCACCCACTTCCCGGCCGAGCAGCTTGGTCGCCATCCTCTGCGCGAGGACGCTGGCCTCGGGCATCAGCTTCGCGCGTGCCTCCTCGACCTCGATGCGCATCTTCGCGCCCGCTTCTTCGATCGCCTTCTGCGACGTCGAGCGAGCCTTCTCGGTCACGTCGCGCTCGTGCGCCGTGGCCTCGGTTCGCAGCTTGCGGCCTTCCTCGTTGCCCTTCGCGCGCGCCGCGGAGAGCTGCTTCTCGTAGTCGGCGAGCTTCGCGTCCGCCTCGGCGGTCATCCGCTCGGCCTCTGCGCGGGCGCCTTCGATGCCCGCCCGGCGCCGCTCGCGCAACGCGAGGTACGGCTGGAACAGCATCTTGTTCGCGATCACGTACATGACCAGGAACAGGCCGAACTGGACGAACACCGTGCCGTCGATGTCGATCAGCGGGTGGCCGGATGCGATTGCTGATGCTGCTTGATCCATGAGGCAACCTGCCGAAAGTCCTGGCGGGGCGCTGCTTAATAGTCGGCGCCACCGTCGGTGTCAACGGTCGGATGCTCCAGGTTTCAGGGCCGCTGCTGCGACAATGCGCCGCGAGATCCCGAAGCCGAGCGAACCAGCCTCAAAGGGGCGCGTCAGCCTCGATCTCGCGAGAGCGTGGGGGTACGTCCTGGAGGATCAGTGCGTGCGAGAGAAGCTCGGCCGATTGCTCGCGCTGTGCTGGGGGCTCACCAAGGGTGCGGCCGGCGTCCCACGTGGGACCGTGGATCAGCCCTTGACGGGCGTCGGCGCGGGCGGCTTTGGCGGTTGCACGACCGGCTGCTTCGTTGCGCCTTCCATGAACGAGCGACCCTCGAAGATCACGCCCTTATCGACCTGCAGGCTCGGCGTGTGGAGGTCACCCTTCACGCGGCCGGGCGCATGGATCTCGATCGAGCGCTTCGCCTTGATGTTCCCGACCACGGTGCCCTGGATGATCACCTCGCCGATATCGATCTCGGCTTCGACGATCGCACCCTCACCGATCACCAGCACGTCGTCCGAGAACACCTCGCCCTTGAAGCGCCCGTCGATGCGAACGGTGCCCTCGAAGGTCAGCTTGCCTTCGAAGGTCGCGCCGCGTCCGAGCAACGTGGTGATCTCGCCCATTGCCTGTCGTGCTGCGGTGGCTGCCATGAGGCGATCAACCTATCACCGGGTTCCCCACGCGATCTCGATCGCCAGCCGCAAAAAGCGCCGCTTGATCGTCGATCGAGCTACGCAGCTCGCCGTCCACCACCGCAATCAGACGATCGAGCTGTTGCGATAGATCGTGTCGACGACGAGCTCGGTTCCGAGCGACTCGACACCGACCTTGCCACCGACGATCGCGCTGCGCGTGATCCACCGCTCACCCTCGCGGCGATGCACCGTGATGCGGCGCTCGCGGTGCGCGACGATGATGTACTCCTGCAGCGTCGGGATGGTCTTGTACATCTCGAGCTTGTCGCCGGTGTCGTATTCCTCCGACGAGTCGCTCGTGACCTCGACGAGGATCATCGGATTGAGCGCGGTCGAAGCTGGGCTGGGTGCGTGCTGCTGAAGCTGCCCGCAGACGACCGACCCGTCGGGAAACGTCGCGAGGCCCACGGCTTCGACATAGATCCGCAGATCCGATGAATTGACTCGGCACGGGCGTTCACCGACCGCGCCGAGCAACGCCGCACTCACGGCCACCGAAAGCGCGGCATGGTCCTCGGTCCCGCCGGCCATCGCATAGATCTCGCCATCGAGAAACTCGAGCTTGAGGTCGCTGTGCAACGCAAGCCCGACGTACTGCGCGTACGTGTAGCGGTGATGCCGGCGGGTCGTGACCACGAAGCTAGGGTACGCCAGAACGGTCGTTCGGCGAACCCTGCGTGATTCGGGCGTAAAATCGATCGCAACCGCTCGCGGACTCGGCCGAAGCGCCGGCCCATGGCCAACGTTTCAAGTTCCTCGGCTCCCTGGCATCATCGGGCGATGCGTTCGTGGCGTTGTTGGTTCCTCGGGTCCGTGGTGCTTCTCGTGCTCGGCTGTACGAGACCGGTGCCCGGAGTGTGCTGCCTCGACGCTGCGGATTGCGCATCGATCGGAGTCAGCGATCCCGAGCGCCCGTGTACCGAGGGTCTCGCGTGCGTGAACAACGCGTGTGTAGTGCCTTCCTGCTCGACGGATGGCTGCTCGGCGGAAGCACCGGTCTGTGACATCGGGCTCGATGTCTGCACGGGTTGCATGGGGCTGGCGGATTGCGATCAGTTCGATAAGCAAGTCTGCGATACGGCGAGTGGCGCCTGCGTGGCGTGCCTGGCTGCGAACGATTGCGACGCCGCTACGCCATTCTGCGACGCCAATACTTGTCGAGGTTGTCGACTCGACTCCGAGTGCGAAAGCGGTGCTTGCGACGACGAGACCGGCGGGTGCGTGGCGGAATCGTCCAGCGTGTACGTATCTCCGACGGGCACGAACCAAGGCGACTGTAGTCAGGCAGCACCCTGTGCCACCGTCGTGTTCGTTGCCGGCAGGACCACGTCGGTGCGAAATCACATCGTGCTGCTGCAAGGCAGGTACGCCCAGAACGCGGTTCTCAGTTCGCTGGTCACGCAAGCGTCTTTCATCTTCCTCCATGGAGGCGATTCGGACTTCGGTGACGCAAGTCTGGTGGATGGAACCCCGCTGGTGGACATCCAGCTGCCGTCGCTGATTCGGAACCTGAGGATCATCAATCAGCCGAACGCGACCTCTATCAACGTCAACACCGGAACCAGGGTTGAGCATGTTCGACTCGAGAACTCAGGCGGTTTCAGTGTCATCGGCACCGCAACGATCGTGGACTCCCAAATCCTGAACCCGAACGAACAGGGTATTCGATTCACAGGCACCGTCACGCTCGACCGGATAACCATCACCGGCGGAACTGTCGGTGTCGAGAGCAACATCGCAGGGTCGATGATCGACGCGACGAACTTGATGATCTCCAGGACAAGTGGTCTCGGAATTAACCTCCCGGGCAGTAGCGGCGTTCTACGTTTCTCGACGATTGCGGACGTCGGAACCGATGCTGGCACCGGACCACGAGCCGTGGTCTGCAATGCTGGACTGATGGTTCAATCCACAATCGTTTGGGCTCCAGGAAATGGAACCGTGCGTGTTGCGATTGGTGGAGGTCCGAGCGATTGCCCGCGAACCTCGACGATCGTTGGGCCAACGCCAGTCACGGGCGCTTCAAACGATGACCCGCGGTTCGTGAACCCCTCAAGTGGGGACTACCACCTTGGTGAAGGCAGCCCAGCTCGCGATGCGATCGATACCGGACCGCCGTTCGACTTCGAGGGCGAAGCACGACCCAAAGGATCGCGCTTCGATCTGGGCGCTGACGAGTTCTGACTAGAACAAGCCGCCGACGCAGCTACCGATATCGAAGAACATGAACGCGAGCGCCTTCTCCTGTGCTGACAAGTCGAGGCTAGCGCCACAGCTTGTCGGAAAGTCGCCATTGTTGACGCCGTTGCCGGACACGTGCATGTCGGTGTAGACGACCTTGCCGCAACGCTCGGCGGGTTGGGACTCGATCGGAGTCGTGAACTGGAACATCTGCGGACCACCAACAGCTGGCTGAGCGTCGGCGTTCATCGTCTGAACCCAGCGCTCCGCCTTGGAGGTGTCGAGCGTCAGTGCCGTACGACGGTCCGTACCGGGGGTCTGCGAGATCTGACCGCGTGTTGCAGATCCTCCAACGTTGACCATCCAATCTGCGAACAGATTGCCCTTCGGGTTCGAAACCTCATCGATGAAGATCGGGTTGCCCGGCTTGCCGTCACTGCCATCCCAGGTGGCAAGCGCCTGCCACTCGGGAATTGCACGACTGCCATTTCCATCTTCGAAGTTGCCGCCGATCCAGATGTTGTGCCAGTGCGACATGAACACGCGACCACCAACGGCGGTGTAGTCGCGCACCGCGTTCAAAGCAGCTTGGGATTTCGTGTTGTCGTTCTGCGCGCCTTCGCACGAGAAGAACGCGATGTCGTACGCACTGAGCGCCGGAACCGTGTTCCAGAGGTCAGTCCCCGGGGACAATGCGGCGCCAGCGACCTTATTCACGCCATCTTCGCCGTCGTAAAAATGAATCCGACCGTTGCCACCGGATGGTGTGACTTCAGCGTCGTCGATCCCGAGCTTGCGAATCAAACACTCGAGCGAATCTGCGTCGCCGGTTGTCAGCGCGATCTTCGGGATGTCGCCTTCCGACTTGTTCTTCGGCAGTCGCGTCTCCGCTGCGCCGACATCGGTGTTCGCGCACTGCGCGATCGTCGGGATCGTGATCTGACGGCGCCACTTGCCCGTCGTGATCACGAGCGGGATGTTGTCGCCGACCGGGACGTTGTCGAGCTTGAAGTTACCGGCCGCGTCGCTGATCGTCTGCGCGACCGCGGAGCCGGGCAGCGACGAGTTGCAGCGATCGCACTGCACCCCTTCGGTGAATGGCGGCAGCGGATCGCGGTTGACGTAGACCGTGACGCCGTTGAGCGGCAGCGTGCCGTTCGGCGCGAACACGGTTCCACTGATCGACGTGTTGGGCTGGCCCATCGCCGCGCAGTCGACGACCTGACATTCGATCCCGACGCACGCGTCGGGACCGGTGTCGTCATCGTCACCGGTATCGTCGCTCTTGCCACCGCAGCCAATGGCAGCGACGAACAGACTGGTCCACAAAGCAGCGTTGCGAGACGCGCGCATAAGGCCTCCTCAGGAACGGCCAGTCTATCGGAGGGAGGCCTCGATCGGAAACTAACCTGGCGCTGACCTCTGCTTACTGAAGGATTCCGACGCAGGACGAGATGTCGAAGAAGATGAAGGCGAGGGCCTTCTCCTGGGGCGTGAGCTCGGCCGTACTGCACCCGTTGTTGTTCACGCCGGTGCCCGGAAAGGGGTTGTTGGTGTTGGAGGTCGAGCCCGAAGCGACGTGCATGTCGGAGAACACGACCTTGCCGCACCGCTGATCCGCCGCCACGTCCAGGGGGGTGGTGAACAGCGCGTTCTGAACGCTCGCGGACTGCGGATTGTTGAGGGCATCCGTTTGCTCGACGTAGACCCAACGCTCTGCCAGCGGCGGGGCCAGGAGGCCGCGCGCCGTGTAGCGAGGCTGGGTGACGCTGACCTCGTTGCGGGTAGTCGAGCCTCCTACATTCATCAGCCAGGTGGCGAACGAGGTCCCCTTGGGGTTTGGTAGGCCGCCGATGCCGATCGGAGCTGGAAGGGTTGCTTCGTCGACCGTCGTGATCTGCGGGCCGGCCACCTGGTCGGCGCCGAAGTTCCAGTCGATGACCGACTTCCAGTCCGCCATGCCGTAGGCGGGGTTGGTCGGGTTGGTGCGATCGCCGCCGATCCAGACGTTGTGCCAGTGCGACATGAACACGCGACCGCCCACCCCGGCGTAGTCGTGGAGGGCCTGCAACGAGGTCTGCGGCTTGTCGTTGACGCCGGCGGCGTTGCCGGTGCCAGTGATCAGCTGATCGCCTTCGCACGACAACAGCACGATGTCGTAAGTGTCGAGCACCGCACGCGTGTCCCAGAACGGTTTCGCCGGCGCGAAGGCGCGTGCGCCACCCGGATGTGTCGTAGCAAACGAGCTCGCGCCATTACCCTGGTATAGATGGACGGAGGTGTCCTCCGTGCCGGTGCCGAACTCGGAGTCCTCGATGCCCATCTTGCGGATCAAGCACTCGAGCGCGTCGGCGCTGCCCGTGGTGATCGCGATCTTCGGGATATCACCCTCGGTGCGATTCTTTGGCAGCGTGGTGTCGACCTTCGCCGCGGCGTTGTCCTGACACGCTGCCACCGTCGAGATCTTGAACTGACGGCGCCATTTGCCGGACTGGATCACGATCGGAACGTCGGCGGTGGCGGGCACGTTCTCGAGCCGGAAGTTGCCGGCCTCGTCGGTGGTGGTCGACGTGATCGATCCGCCCTGCAGGTTGCCGCAGCGATCGCACTGCACGCCTTCGGGGAGCGGACCGGGATCCGACGACGGCACGTAGACGTTGACGCCGAACAGCGGCAGCGTTCCGTTGGGCGCGAACACGGTGCCGGTCACCGTCGTGGGAGGGAGCCCCTTCGCCGTGCAGTCGACGACCGCGCAGAACAGGTCGGTGCACGCGTCCGCGGTGGGGAGCTCCGCATCGGGCTCGCCCTGTTTCGGCTTGGACCCGCACGCGAACAGCAACGTGATCCCGGTCGAGATCACCAATCGAGAAAGACCCATGACGATCATCTTATCAAGGAGTGCGCCATCGGGAAGATGTCGCGTGCTCTCTCGACGATCACAGTCACATCCTGACAAATGCCCTCGGGACGCCCGACCCCACCGACGTGTCGGTGGGACTACTTCTTGAGGGTCACATCGAGGACGATCTTGCCGTCCTGGGGCCAGTTCAACTCCTGGATGTGAGGCTGGAACCCCTTGAGCCGGATCTCGACGGTCTTGGCCGACGACATGTCGAGGTCGACGATGGTCTTGGGCGTCTGGCCCTTCGGCTCGCCGTTGATCAGGATGTCGGCCTTGTCGGGCTTGCTGTCGACGACGATCTTGCCGGTGATCTGCTTGAGGATCGCCATCACCTTCGACTGGCCCGTTCCCTTGGGGATGTCGACGGTTTCTTCGTAGACCGCGTGCCGGGGGAGCACGAGCTTGATGCTGTGCCGCGCCGCCATCGGCACCTCGTCGATCGTGATCGGGGTAACGCCAACCCGGGTGTTGTCGTAGAACACGTCGGCGCCGGCGGGGACGGACTCGACGATCACCGAGCCGTGCGTCGACGAGCCACCCTCACGGGTCATCCGGATGATCAGGAAGGTGGCGATCGCTGCGAGGGAGACCGCCAGGATCCCGGCGATCGCGTAGGAGAACCAACGCCTTCGCGTCGCGCCGAGCTTGTACTGCGAGGGGATCTCGTCGACCTCGAACAGCCGCATCTGACCGGTCAGCGTCATCGGTTGAGGCGGCGGGTAGCCCATCTGGTAGAGCGCACCCGGCGTCATCTGCGGGTATTGCGGATAGTTGGTCTGCGGCATCTGGGTCGCGACCGGATACTGCGGGGCGTGCCCCTGAACATGCATGTAGGGCTGGAGGTGGGCCGGGGTGCTGCCGTCGTGGGTGACGGCCATCATCGGCGGAGGTGTAGGTAGCCCCATCGGCAGGCCGGAGGCGTCGGCGTTGTAGCCGTGCGCGGGCTGGATCCCGGTGGCCGACGGGAACTGCGGCGAGGGAGGAGGCTGCGTCGGCGGACGTGACGAGACTTGCGGGACCGGCATCGGCTCGCTCGCCTGCGAGCCCACGATCTGTTGCAGCACCGAGTTCGACGGCACGCCCTGCCCCGGCGTGCGCCGCGAGGCTTTCGGTTTGCGCAGCGCACTGACGGCCGGCGCGTGCGTCTTCGCGGCGAGGGCGGGCGGCGGCTGGGTTCTCTTGCTCTTCGAGGGCTGGGCGATCTGCGCCATATCGCGCGACAGCGTCGGGCCCTCATCGTCGATCGAATCGTCGTCGTCGTCGGGCGCGTCGGCCTCGTCGGGCTGAGGCGCGCCGGTGATCAGCGTGGCCTCGACGCTGTCCTCGCCGGCATCCATCATGAAGCCGGTCATGCCCGCGGGCGCGGAGACCATCGTGCGCTCGCCGATGTTGTCGAGCAGCTCGTCACCTGTGCCGTCCGTATCGGTCGAGTCCCACTGCGCGACGGAGAGCTTGCGACCGGTGGACGGCTCGAGCAGTCCACTGTCCTCGTTCGACGCCGGCGCGTGCTGCGCGAGCTGCCGCGTCTCCTCGTGCGCGTGGCGCGGCTTCGGAGGGCGCGCCTTGTCGACGGGTGGCCGCGATGGCGGCTTGATCGACGGGATCGGCTTCGCGTTTGCCGGGAGCGGCAACGGGCGTGGCGGCGGAGGCGCCGGTTCGGCCGGCTTGAGCTCGGCGACGCGGAAGATCACGCTGTTCTCGTCGCGCAGGCTCTCGCGATCGCGCGCGTGCGCGAGCTCGGAGTCGTCGAGCGTGTGCGTCGAGTTGATGCCGTCGCGAACCTCGATCGACGGGAACCCCAGATCGTTCGGGACCTCCATCGGATCGCCGATCACGTCCTTGATCAGCGTGGCGATCTTGCCGGCCGTGAACACCGGCGAGTACGAGTGCAGGAAGCGCTCGAGGTCCGACGAGAAATCACCGGCCGACTGGTAGCGCTCGCCGGGGACCTTCTGCAGCGCGTGCATCACGATCTTCTCGAGCTGCGGCGGCACCCCGCGACGCAACCGAGACGGCGGCGCGATCTCCGCCTTGCGCGCCATATCGAGGAGCTTGTGCAGATCCTCCTCGAGATAGAGCATCTGCCCCGTGATCATCTCGTAGAGCACGATGCCCGCGCTGAAGATGTCCGAGCGGTAGTCGATCGAATCGCCCCAGGCTTGCTCGGGGCTCATGTAGTAGTACTTGCCCTTGATCACGCCGACGGCGGTCTGGCGTGCCTTCATCGTCGCCTTCGCGATGCCGAAGTCGACGAGCTTGATCTCGCCTGCGAACGAGATCAGGACGTTCTGCGGCGACACGTCGCGATGGACGATGCCGAGCGGCTTGCCGATGTGGTCCTTCTTGCGGTGCGCGTGATCGAGCGCGGAGGCGACCTCCTTGCCGATGAAGGCGCAGACATCGAGGGGCATCTCGACGTCCTGCTCGGACGCGCGGCGCAGGATCTTGTAGAGATCCGCGCCGTCGACGAACTCCATCGTGATGTAGTAGGTCTCGCCGACGCGGCCGAGATCGAACGTCTGCGCGATGTTGCCGTGCGTGAGCTGCACTGCGATCTTCGCTTCGTCGACGAGCATCTGGATGAACTGCTCGTCCTCCGCGAAGTTCGGATGGATCATCTTGAGCGCGACGTACTTCTCGAACCCGGCGATGCCGGTGGTCTTCGCGAGATGGATCTCGGCCATGCCGCCGACTGCGATCTGGCGGATCAGGCGGTATGGGCCGAACTGGCGCTCAGCCACCTACGTCGTCCTTCTCGGCGTTCGACTTCGAGAACGGCAGGCTCGGATCGTAGGTCTCGGGCAGCGGCCCCTTCAACAGATCCGCGTTGCCGGGATGGACGAACACGCCGACGAGGCGCAGCGGCGTCTTCGCGCCGCGATCGAACGTGCAGACGACCTCGGTCGCGATGCCGTAGGCGACGTTGACCACGTAGGTCGCGGCCGCGTTGGCGACGAGATAGAGCCCGAGCCCGGCGCCGTACGTCTTGCGATCGATCTGGTTCGGCTGGGTGATGCACTTCTCGATGTACGCGAGGATCGTGTTCTTCGCGAGGCGGCCGAACCGATCGCGCACGGCGACGGCGAACGTGGTGTCGGTGGCCGCGTAGCGGATCGAGACCGGGCGCGGCGAGCGGGTGTCTCGACGAGCTTTCGGATCGACCTCGGCGAACACCTGCTTGCCCTGCTCGTCGACGGGCGCGTCGTAGAGCGCGTTCATCAGCAACTCCTCGCAGACGGCCCCGATCGCGGTCCGCACCTGGCGGCGCATCTTCGCTTCCTCGGCGAACGCGAGCACGGTGTCGATCGCCTTGCCACGCCCGTCGAAGTCGCGCAGCCGCGCGTAGTGCACGGGGGTGTTCGTCGGGAGGTACTTCTCGATCCCGAAGATGTCGCCGGTCAGCAGCTTCTGCGCGGTGACGAACACGCCGTCCTCGAGCTCGTCGCCGACGATCACGTGGTTGATGCGATCGTCGCGGAGGTAGCTCGTGAGATCGACGAGCTTCGCCTGCGGCGTCACGATCGTGACGTGCGCGCGCTCGCGCAGCTTCGGGACGAGCTTGCCCAGGTTCGCGATGTCACCGCCCGTCGTCGAGAAGAACACGTAGCGATGGGGAATGACGTCCGCGGCGATCGCCTCGGGGCTGCGCACCGCGTCGACTTCGGCGCCGGCACGCTCGAGCGTGGCGACGATCCGTCGAAGCTGGTCGAGGTCGCTGGAGATCGCGAGGACACGCCGCTTGGACAAGCGTCGACAAGGATATCAGGCCCGTGGAGCTGCGACGCGGTCCCGGCCATGTGAGCACACGCCCACACGGAAGAAAAAGCGACCTACTCGCTGACGGACACGTAGCGGCGCTCGAACGCATCGCCGCGTGGGGCGCCAGCCTCGATCTTGGTGTTCGGCAGCGCCTTCTGCAGCACCTTGGCCACGGCGGGGGACACGTAGCTCTCGCTGATGTCGAGCCGCTCGAGATGCTGGAACGCCTTGGCGTAGGTCGCGAGGGCGGTGACGCCGAGGTCAGACAGCGTGCCGTGCGAGAGGTCGAGCTCCTCGAGCTGCGCGACCAGCGGCGACAGGTGCAGCACCTCGCAGAGCTCGTCGGCGATCTCGCTGTTGGCGAGGCCGAGCCGACGGAGTCGCGGAAACCGATCGCTCTTCAAGAGTGCGTCGACATCCTTGCGCGCGAGGTTGCCGCCGTAGCGGTTGGTGCCCAGGTACAGCGTCAGCGTCTGGAGCGACGGCAGGTGCCCGGCGACGATCGCCTTGAGGTTGTCCTTGGTCAGGCCGCCGGTGATCACCGTCAGCTCCGTCAGGTGAGGGAACACCAGCTGCCCCGGCTTGCCGAGGTTCATCGAACCGCTGCGCAGCGTCAGGTCGGCGAGCTTTTCGCACGCGCCGCACAGCTTGGTGGCGTCGCCGATCGAGCTCCAGCTGATCTCGGTCTGTTCGCCATCGAAGTCGCCGAGGAACAGGTGGCGCAGCGCGGGGCGTGGACGGCGCCCGATCTCGCGGATGATCTTGTCGTAGCTGTTGTCGACCATCTGGACGATGCCGACCGTCAGTTGCTGGAGGAACTGCGCCGACGGCTCGTCGAGCAGCGTCGCGACCCACGTCGCGACCTCGTCCTCGGTCTCCTCGTCGTAGGCGTCGTCGTCGTCGTACGCGACGCGAGCGGAGTGGATGAAGCCGTACTTCCACTCGAGCGCGACCTTCTCCTCGTCGAGCTCCGCCAGCCCTCCCAGCAAGGTCGCGCGATGCGCCTCTAGGTACTTCGCGGCCGGCTTGGTCTGCCCACCGGCCTGGAGCGCGATCAGCTCGCCGCGCGGATCGCCGGCGGTCTGCAGCGCGTCGCCGTAGACCTTGTACTCGTCGACATCGTCGAGCGCCGCGAGGATCGCCTTGGTGTGATCGTCCGACTTGAACTTCGCCTGCGCGACCTTGGCCGCGAGCGCCTTGTGCGCGGTCAGGGCCTCGGCGAACCGCTTGCTCCACTGCGCCTCGCGAGCCTTCTCGGTGGCGGCGGCGAGCGGCGTGATGTTCGCCTGCACGACGGGCTTGGGCGCGAACTGATCGACGGCGCCCTTCCAGTAGGTGTCGCCGGGTGAGTCGATCCGCAGGAGCAGGCCGTTGTCGCCGCCGACGAACGCGCCGGCGCCCCAGCTCCCGATCGACCACAGGTGCGACTTGGTCTTGGAGGCGAGCGGCTTCCAGGTCACGCCGTCGTCCTCGGAGCGGCGCAGCGTGCCCTTGTCCCCGACGGTGAGGAAGCCACCGGCGACGACCGCGACGTCGTCGAGATCGACGGTCACCCCTGTGGTCACGGGCTTGTAGGAGACGCCACCGTCGGTGGAGCGGAACGCGGCGCCCTTGTCGCCGACGATCACGATCGTCCCCGACGGGGCGATCGCGAGCGCACCGGTCGGGCCCTTGAGCCCCTTCGGCTTGACGAACTGCTTGCCATCCCAGTACGCGTTGAACAGCGGGAACATCACGCCGGCGGGCACGATCTCGATGCGCGGATCGGCGCGATCATCACGCGGCTTGAGCGCGTGCTTGACCTCCTTGAACGGCGCGTCCGGCTTCGCGGACTTGAGGATGGCCCCACCGGTACCGTTGACCCAGGTCGCGCCCTTGGCGTCGCGGGCGAGATCCCACAGACACTCGCGGGTCGGGCTCTCGAGCGCCGTCCACGAGGCCGCGCGATCGGTCGAGACCAGGAGCTTCCCGTACTCGCCGGTCAGCCATAGCTCGTCGCCGATGAGCTTGATGCCGCGCAAGCCTCCGTCGGGGGACTGCCTGCGATGGAGCTTCTTGCCGTCGGAGGTCGCGTGGACCTCGCCGCGGCCGCTGCCCCCCGAGAAGTACGCGACGCGATCGCCGATCTCGATCGACAGCACGTGGGGGCCACCGCCCTCGCGGAGCGTCGACACGGTGAGCTGCTTGGTGGGGACGACTTCGGTGGTGGTCGGCTCGACGGCCTTGGACTTCGCCATGCGAGGCGAACGTATCCCAGCGATGGGTGCGATAGTGCCGGATGCCCAATCGGTGGAAGGTCGTGATCGGCGGTTTGATCGTGTTCGTGTTGTTCACCACGTACACGCTGTGGGACCTGATGAACGAGATCAACCCGGCCATCAAGCTGCGGGACACGGCGGTTGCCCCGACCGACATGAAGAAGGTGTGGGCCGTGGGGCTGGTCGTCGCGGCGTTGTTCGTCGTCGCGCTCTTCCGGGATGTCCTCGGCAAGCCACCGGTGAAGAAGGCGCGCGCTAATAGGTGATCAGCGCGGACGCGTAGGCGCGGAACCCGGGCTGCGGATTCGGGAGGTACTCGAGGTGCGGCTCGTAGTCGCCGAACACGTCGGGTTGATAGGCGTGCTGCACCAGCGCGTTGTAGACGGTGGCGCGCAGCGTGACGTGCTTGCTCGGCATGTACGACAGCCCGAGGGAGAGCTCGGCTTGGGGCGGGAGCCGATCGAGCACGAGATCGGTGGCTGCGACGGACACCGCCTGCGGCTCGCCCATCGCATCGAACGTCAGGTCGCGATACTCGACGAGGCGGTTCGGATCCTCGGCGGCGCCGGTGACCTTGAGCCGCGTCGTCGCGGTCAACTTCGAACCGAACGAGAACACGGTCGCGAGATCGAACCAGTGCTCGGGGAGGTTCTTGAGCCGGCCCTTGTCGCTGGTGTCGCCGCGCAGGTACGTGTAGCCGAGCTCGACGCGGTGACCGCCCTGGACGAACAGCTTGCCGAGGAACTCCGCGCTCGCGATGCCGCGCTGACCGGAGTTGTCGTAGTTGCCGGAGGTGACCTGGATGAGGTTGTCGATCCGCGTGTAGCTGGCGTCGACGCGGAACGACAGCTCGCGGATCCGGCGCTCGCCCTTCCAGATCCGTGCGTTGACCTCGACCTGACCGGCATCCGAGGTCTCGACGCCGAGGTTGGGATTGCCGCCGATCTGCACGCCCTCACCGTTGCTCGTCGTGTTGTTGAACACCGGCGGGCGGAAGCCCTGTGCGTAGTTGAGCTTGACGTGCCAGCCCGGG
This sequence comes from Deltaproteobacteria bacterium, assembly GCA_031385555.1. GTDB lineage: Bacteria > Myxococcota_A > Polyangia > Haliangiales > Haliangiaceae > JABFXX01. Next base: position 18,278 of record JANNBP010000261.1, read on the forward strand.
ACGAAGTTCCACACGAACGATCCCGCGATCGTGGTGCTGACGTCGTAGCTGACGAGCCCGAGGGACGGTGGCGCGACCTGCACACGGCCTCCGAGATCGAAGATCAGCTTCTTGTTCGGGCGGTACTGCGGGTTGACGTAGGCACCGAGCACGGTGCGATCGGCGTCGAACGCGAAGGTCAGTGGACAGCCGGCGATCGGGGTGACGGCACCGTCGGCGAAGCTGCGCGGGCAGAGCAGGGGAAGCCGCTCGAGATCGTACGGCGCGATGATCTCGCTCTCGGTGCCGGCGCCTTGCCGCGAGCGCGTCACGCTGTCGGGCTTGAGCTCGTAGAACGCCTCGACGCCGTACTGGATGCGGAGCTGGCGCGTCAGCTCGAGGTCACCGTCGAGTGCGGAACCGAACCGGTAACTCGTCAGATCGGCCTGGAACGCGAGGCCGCCCTGGATCAGCGTCGACGGTGCGAGCACCTGCAGCGGCGTGAACCCGCGGACGAACTGGATCGCGTACGCACGCGCCGTGATGCCGGCCTTCTCGTCGGCGAACCGGGTCTGATACTCGGCGACCGCGTAGCGATCGAACACGTTCTGCTGGTTGTCGCGCGACGTGCGCAGCGGATCGGCGCACGTCGGATCGAGGACGCCCCCGGTGGGGAGCGGACAGCGGGTGTCGTCGGGGAGCGTGGAGCGGGAAGGGTTTCCCGACAGGCCGGCCGGGTTGTACATCGCGCCGAACGGGCTACTCACGCGGAGCTGGAGCCGCCCGAGCTTCGCCTTGAGGAAGAAGTTCGTGATCAGCGACTGCCCCTGATCGGTCTCGGTCAGCGGGCCGTAGACGTTCGCCGAGTTCGGCTGCGGCAGTGCGTTGTGAAAGATCAGCAGCGGGAACTTCTGCCGCGGACCCTCGTAGGTCTCGACGCTCGCGTGCGCGAACATCGAGAGCTTGCCGCCGAGCAGGCCGGACTTGCCCGCCATCGCGTAGGCGCGCATCGACAGGCCGTCGCCGCGGCCATCGCCGAGCTGACCGCCGGTCTCGATGCCCTCGACATCCTCGGCGTCCTTGGTGATCACGTTGAGGATGCCGAGCAACGAGTTACTGCCCCACAGCACGCCACCCGGACCGGTGATCATCTCGACACGCTTGATCAGCTCCATCGGCTGGACGCGCGTCGCGGACGGCACGTTGACGAACGGATCGAACAGCGACACGCCGTCGTGGAGGAACTGCACCGCCTGGCCCTGCCCGCGCACGATCGGCGTGGTGAACGTGCCGTGGAACAGGCCGACGCTGCTCCAGCCCGGAACCGTGTCGTAGAGATCGGGTAGCGTCATGAACTGCCGATCGCGGATCTCCTCGGCGGTGACGACCGTGACGATCGCCGGTGCCTCCTGCACCGTGGTGACGCCCTTCGCGGCGGACTGCACGATGTTGGCGAGATCGAGGGCCTCGTCCTGCGCCGGGCTCGCGGGATCGCCGGTGTCGAGGATCAGGACGGGGACCTCGACGTCGGTCGCCTGCGCGTACGCGCTCGTCGACGACAACAGGCTCGCGAGGAGGACGGCGCGCTTCATCGCTTCACCAGCTCGACGCGCGCCTGCGCGGGATCGCCGACCGAGAGGGTCGTCAGGGGCCGCTCGCTGCCGATGCCGAGGGCCTGCGCCTGCTTCGCGTTGATGCCCTGCGAGACCAGGTAGTCGACGACCGCCTTCGCGCGCTGCTGGGCCAGCGCCTTGTCGCGAGCGGGCTGGGCGGTGCGAGGAACGTGCACCTCGACGCGGATCAGCAGCTTCTTCGCCTTGAGGAGCGCCGCGACCGGATCGAGCAACGGCTTCGACGGTGGGGTCAGGGTGACACCCTCGAACGCGATCACACCACCGACGATCGCGATCCGATCTGCACGCTCGTCGATCGACGGCGTCGCGACCCCGCGATTGTCGGGACACCCGTCGTCGTCCTCGAAGCCGTTCTTGGTCTCGGGCTCGAGGGGGCAGCGATCGCGCACATCTGGGATGCCGTCTTGATCGTTGTCCTCGTCGGGGCAGCCATCCTCGTCGTCGAACTTGTCGAGGTCTTCCTTCTGATCCGGGCAGCGATCGATCGCGTCGAGCACACCATCGCCGTCGTTGTCGTGCTCCGGGCACCCGTCGGAGTCCTCGAAGCCGTCCTTGTCCTCGGGCTCGTCGCGGCACCGATCCACGGGGTCGGCGATGCCGTCGCGATCGTTGTCCTCGTCGGGACAGCCGTCCTCGTCCTGATAGCCGTCCTTGTCCTCGGGTTCGGTGCGACAGCCGTCGAGCGAATCGGGGATGCCGTCCCCGTCGCGATCGTTCCGTCCGGGCACCGAGGCCCCGAGTGGCTGGGGCGCCCACACCAGCCCCGTCGTCAGGCGAACGTCGTCACCGCGCGCGCCGAGCTGCGACGTCCCGAGCGTCGCGAGCAGCGTGACGTCCGCCGACAGGCGAAGCTGTGCACCGGCGGTCGCGAGCACCGCGAGATCGCCTCTCCGTGCATCGTTGAAGTAGTCGGCGGCGGCGAGCTTCTCGCAGCGCGTGCCGAGGTAGCTGCGGCAACCGCCGTACGACACCGGGGCCGGAAGCGGCACGAACAGCTGCGCCTCGGCACCGACGTGGAAGCGAGGAGACACCTCGACGACCGCGCCGAGCCCGGCGACGGCTTCGCTGCCGACGTCGAGGAAGACCTTCGCATCGAGGTCGGTCATCCCTGCCTCGAAGCTCTCGAGCACCGTGCGCCGGCGGATCCGTGCCGCGGCGTTCGCGATCACGCGCGTCGCGCGCCCGGCCGACGGCTTCCACTCGATCGCGAGCTTGGGCTCGAACACGAGGCTGCGATCGCCGAGCAACATCTCGTCCTCGCCGAACGGCAGGAACACCGAACCGACGAACGCCACCGCCAGCGTGGGCTGCTGGAGCAGCGAGAGCTTGCCGCCGAGGCGCGCATCGAGCGGACCGGCGCGACCGTCACCGAGGTAGCCCGAGTCGCCGGGCGAGGCACCGGGATCGAGGTTCGAGATCCGGCGCAGCGCGACGAGGCCGGTGCCCGCCGTGATCTGGTTGCCGGTGCCCGCGATCAAGCGACCGCGATCGCCGTAGCCGTCGCCGGGCTGCGTGCGATACGCGCCGACGTCGAGGCCGAGAGCGAACCTGTCCGTGATCGTCAGCGCGAACGCGATCTCGAGGACGAGCAGCTGATCGAGGATGCGATCGCTGCCGCCATCGCCGATGCCGGGTACCGCGACGGCGACCGGCGAGCGGCCGTAGCCGACGAGGAACTTGAGCGACAGGTCGCGTTTCGGAAGCAGCCGCGCACCCTCGACCGCGAACACGCCGTTGCTGTCGTACGAGCCGCGGAACAACGCACCGTCGATCCCGCTCGTCGAATCGGCGACGGCAGGACCGGTTGAAAGAAGAAGGAGCGCCGCTACAACCCGCACGTCTGTCCGGAAGCATCGGTGGGACGGAAGATCTGGATGAACAGCACGTTCGGGATCGAGACGCCCGCGTGGCCCTCGTACGCGCACTCCGCCGGCAAGCCACCCGCGCCGATGTACCCCTCGAGCGCGGCGTTGGTGACCAGGGCGGTACCGTTCGCGCTCGTCGACGTGGCGTTGGGATCGATCGCGGTGCGTGCCGCGCCTGCGAAGTAGAAATCGTCGTCGCTGATCGGCGATGGGCCCTTGAGGATCGTGACGCCGGCCTGGTTCGCCTGGCCGGTGCGCATCGCGCGGAAGATCGCGACGAAGATGCCCCCCGACACCGGCGGACCATCGACGTCCCAGGCATCCGTCGTCGCCTTCGGTGCGACGAACGCCTCGAACTCCTTGAGCGCCTGGTTCGCGACTGCCGGTGTGGCCATGCCGATCGCGTTGGTGGTGCCGGCCGGACCGGCCATCGCGGGTGCGGCGTCGTCGATCGCGATGCCGATGAACGGATTGGTCGGCAGCGTGATGTTCGGGATCTTGAAGCGACCGCAATCGTCGAGGGTGATCTGGTCCGTGGTCAGGATCGCGCCGGGGTCCTGCGGGTTCTGCGCGAACTTGATCGCGTCGAGCGCGCGAAGCCCGAGCGAGCACACGCCGGTGGCTGTGGTCGCGGCGCACGGCGTGCACGTGGCGTTGCCGTCGGTGAACGGCATGCCGGTCTCGAGATCGTGGAGCTGACCGCAGATGGTCTGCTTGCCCTGCGCGGGTTGCTCGCACGCGAATCCGGCGCCGGTGCCGATGCAGGTCGTCACGCCGGTGCCGGTGTCGAGCTCGGTGGTGGTGCTGTCGTCGTCGCAGATCGTCGGCGGGAACACCGGCACGCACTGCCCGGCGACCAGCTCGGTGAACGGACCGCACGTCGCGGGCGAGACGATGTCGTCGGCCGGCACGCACTGCCCGTCGCGCTCGAAGGTACCGGGCCCGCACTCGACGGACTTGCAGCTCGGGAGGGTGGCAAGGAGCACCAGGAATGCGCGCATCAGAAGTGCACCTCGTCCTCTCCGAGATTCGGGAACACCGCCATCTCGGCACTCACCACGCCCGGCAGTAGCGGGCTATCGAGATGCACGTGATCGACGCCGCGCGGTCCATCGACGGGCTCGCCGACGAGGAACAGCGTTCCGGCGTTGTCGGTGCCATCGTCGTGGAACGAGATCGCATACTCGTCGACCTCTTCGAGCGCGACATCCACGAACCACTGCGCACCGCCGATCGGGGTCGGGGTGATCGGGTTGAGGCCGTCGACGAATCCGAACGTCGTCCCGGCGAGCGGCGCGGTGAGCACGCGGTCGGTGCCCTCGAACAGCAGCGGATCGCCCGCCCACGTGGCCTGGCAGATCGACAGCCGGCGCGCGTTCGAATCCGCATCGCGGCATGGCGGAGGCGGTAGGCCGCCGCTCTCGCAATCGGCATCGACGGTCGGATACCCGGACTCCGACGCCGAGGTCACGACCTTGATCCCCATCGCCCCACCGAGCGCCGCCAGGTTGCGCATCCGCTGCTGCGCGGTGGCCGCGTCGATCATCTGCTCCTGCGTCGCGTCCGCGGGCGGGTTCGCGAGGTCGGTGATGCCGGTGTCGTCTTGCACCGCCCGCTCGAACTCGCTGACGTGAATGCCCGGGAACCGGACGTTGTCGCCGAGGTCGATGAAGCATGGCGAGGAGACGTCGACGACCTTGTGGACCTCGAAGCGCTGCACCTCGATCAAGGCATCGGAGTCGCCCTCGTGCGTGATCGCGAGCAGCTTGAAGTGCACGGCGGCCGGCACCTCGGTCGCGCTCGGCGTGGCACCCGCCGGCGCCTGGGCGGGCGTGCCGGGCGACAGATCGATCTGCACGTTCGAGCCGCGGAACCCGTCGACGCAGGCCGCACACGTCACAAATAAGATCGCTCCTCGCACGGCCCCGCTCGGTCGAGATGATAGGAGCGGGCCTCGGGGAAGTCCACAAGCCGCCGTGCTACGGATCCTGGATGCGCGTGCTGGTCTGCCTGATCGCGATCACCGTCGGGTGTTACCGGGGCTCCGCGCCGCCGCCTGCCCCGCCTGCCCCCGCCCCGAAGGCGCCTCGTTCGGTCTCCTCGTCGGACGCGCTCGCGTACCTGCCCGAGGATTCGTCGCTGGTCGTCGTCGCCGACCTCAAGGAGCTGATGGGCTCTCAGTCGATGAAGTCCTTCGCGCCGCTACTCGAGAAGCGGATCCCGGCGAACGTCGCCGGGTACTTCGCGTCCTGCGGGTTCGACCCGCTGACGCTAAAGCGCGCCTCGATGGGGCTGCGCAACATCGACGCGACCAAGCCCCGCGGCGTGATGGTGCTCCGCGGGTATCGCCGCGACGTCCTGATGAAGTGCATCGAGCAGGCGCACGCGGCCCAGCCCTCGGCACTGACGATCGACCAGGGCGTCGTCACCATGAACGCCACCGACAGTAAGCTCGCGCTGGCGTTCGCCGACGACCACACGCTGGTGATCCAGATCGGCCCGGACGCTTCGGCGGAGTCGCTGCGTGGCGTGCTCGACACCGACACCGGTGCACCGCTGCGGATGAACCCGCGGTTCACCGAGCTGATCGCGAAGCTCGATCCGAGTCACCCGCTGTGGTTCGTGTTCGACGATGCCAAGGTGATGGCCGGTGCGCCCCTCGGCTCGCCGATGCGATCGGTGATGGGCTCGGCACGGATCACCGACAGTCTGATCACGGACGTTCGTATCCGGTTCGCCGATCCTGGCGCTGCCGCGAGTGCTGCGACGCTGCTGCAGGGACAGACCGCGAGTGCGGCGATGTTCTTCGACGAGCTGACGATCAACCCCGACGAGCTCGACGTGGTGATCCACGCCGCGATGTCCGACGCGAAGTTCGCGTCGGCGCTGTCGCTGCTTACCGGCACGCTCGGACCCTAGAACGCGTAGCCGACGGAGAGCTCACCGTCGAAGCCGACGGGCAGGAACGACAGGATGTCGTTCATCAGCTCCTCGGCCTGCTTCGCCTCCATCGTGTCTTCCTTCGCCGTCGCGACGTGCTTGCCGTAGCCCGCACCGATCCGGAACGTGACGTTGACCGCCGGTGTGAGTGCCCAGCGCTTGCCGATGTTCGCGGTCACCGTCGTCGAGCGCACGGACATGTCGTGGGTCATGTTGTTCTCGGTGACGCTGCCGGTGCCGAAGCGCTGCGCGACCATCAGGCCGAGGAAGCCGGAGTTCTGGCGGCCGCGCCAGTGCCAGCGGTAGCCGACCCCGCCACCGAACTGCAGCGAGCTCCCGGCATCACCGGCGGAGCGACTGCCGATGCCCTCGACGATCAGGCCGTGGTGGCCGCCGAACAGGTGCTCGTAGGTCAGCGCGTAGTCACCGACGAGGACGCCGAGCGGACTGACGTTGACGGTGTTCTCTTTCTCGGCCTTCGCTTCCAGCGCGAGGGGCTCGTCGGCGCGAGCGAGCGAAGGGATCGAGAGGAGCGCGGTAACAACCAAGGCGATGGTGTGCTTCATGTGCCGGCCGCACTGCACGCAGCGGACCGCTGGCGTCGCAGAGACCTTGCTGGTGACGTCCGGCAACCACCGCAACGATCCGTCCCTCGGGTGTGAACGCCACACCACGCCTGTGGTCAGTTCGCGTCGATCAGCGCATCGACACCGGCATCGACACCGGCATCGGG
>JANNBP010000262.1:0-1676 GCA_031385555.1 Deltaproteobacteria bacterium
GGCATGGTGCCGGTCAGCGTCGGCTCGGTCGCGCTCGATCGCTGCGCCTCGCACGGGATCTGGTTTGATTCTCAGGAGCTCGACGCGGTGCTGCGGCGCGCCGGCGACTATTCGGAGCGCGATGGTTTCGATGCGCCAAAAGAAACCGCACCCGAACCGCGTAAGGGGGTCGCATGGACGCGGGTTGCCGACGACCAACACTCGACAACCGGCTCGATCACGGCAGTGCTCGGCGAGATGTTCCTCGATCGCCGCCGATGATCGCGTCCAAGGTGTGCGCGGTCGTCGTGCGCGACGGCCGGCTGCTCATGTTTCGCCACCCGCGCGCCGGGTGTCAGCTCGTCAAGGGCAGCATCGAGCACGGTGAAGCCGTCGGCGCCGCAGCGGTCCGCGAGCTGTTCGAGGTGCCGGGATCCGCGCGCGAGTCGTCGCCGACCTCGGGTTGTCGAATGCGATCGATCCGGCGCAGGTGTGGTCGCTGCAGCTGTGTGAACCGATCGAGCCACTCGCGGAGGCGTGGTCGCATCACTGCGCAGACGATGGTGGCCATGTGTTCGAATTTTTCTGGCACCCGCTCGTCGACGATCCGGTCGACGCGCATCCACTATTCGTGCGGGCCGTCCAGGTCATTCGCGAGCGCTACACAGGAGGGGATCGATGAGGCTCTTGGTTTGTCTGGTCGTTGCAATGTTCGGCGTTCGCACCGCGAGGGCGGAGATCGTCGTGGTCCACGGAGTCGAGCTCAAGATCCCCGATGGCTGGGTGCAGGAGCCGAAGGGCAAGACGATCCTGCTCCACCCGAAAGCCTCGCGCGGGCGCGCGCTCGATCTCGTCGAGGTTCCCGGGATGCCGGCAGATGCCGACGCCTTCAAGAAGCTGGTCGGCGAGAAGGTCGAGGACATCAAGATCTCCACCACCACGCGCGACGGGATCAAGCTGATCGCGGCGAGCGGTAAGGTGATCGCGAAGAACGGCAAGCCGGTCGACATGGACATCCTCGCCCTGCCCGTGCGTGGCAAGGCCGTGCTGCTGATCTCGGCCGTCGGCGCCGATCAGGATCCGCTGCTCCGCAAAGCGAACACCGAGATCCTGTTGTCGGCGCGTGTCGCCGGTCCGCGGATGACCGCGAGCTACGAGGCCGGCAAGAAGACGGTCGGTCCGCCGAACGACTTCGTCGAGGCGATGACCAAGGTCGTCGCCGCGCTCGATCTCCGCACCCGGTTGCCCCGCGCGCTACCGGTGATGTTCAAGGAGTGCGGCAAGATCAACGCGTTCTATTCTCCCGGCACGCATTCGATCTCGATGTGCCACGACCTCTACGATGACCTCGTCGGTCAGTTCAAGCAGTCGGGCGCCGACGACACGAAGTCCGCCGAGCTCGCGCGCGGCACGCTGTTCTTCGTGTTCTTCCACGAGCTCGGTCACGCCCTGGTCGGCGAGCTGGGACTCCCGATCACGGGCAAGGGTGAGGACGCGGCGGACGAGCTCGCGACGCTCGCGATGATCCAGCTCGGTACGCCCGGCTTCCAGGCCGCGCTCGCCGCGGCGCACTGGTTCGACACGATGGCCAAGCGGCCCGGTGCAAAGCACGTGTTCTACGACGAGCACAGCTTCAACGAGCAGCGCGTGGTGGCGATCACCTGCCTGCTCTACGGCGCCGATCAGAAGCGCTGGGC
>JANNBP010000299.1:0-23047 GCA_031385555.1 Deltaproteobacteria bacterium
TAGTGAGGGCAGAAGGACTCGAACCTTCAGCCTGCGGATTAAGAGTCCGATGCTCTACCATTGAGCTATGCCCCCGGCTGTTTCAGAAACTTCAGTTTTCAGTGAGTCCGAGCCGACTTGAACGGCTGACCTACGGGTTCGAAGCCCGGCGCTCTATCCAGCTGAGCTACGGACCCAGTGCGGGCGCAGTAGATAGCGGCTACCCCCCATACCTGTCAAGCCGCGCCGCACCGTGCGATCACTCATTAAAGGAGTGCCCGTATCCACTGCGCCGCACCTCACGTTCCCCTGACCTAAGTTCCTGATCCGTCGTCATGATCTACTGGGGTCGAAAAACCCTAGCTGTTTCAGCTAGTAGTGTGCTGATTTTCATTTCAATCCAAAACCCTCCTCGGCTATGAACGGACCGATCGCGCACCTCGGGGGTTCGAGGGCCGGTCGCTTGGAGGGCACCGTGTTTGTTCGTTCAACTGGCTTGAACTTCGTTTTGTCGACCGCACTCGTCGCAGCGATGGGTTGCGGAAGTGTTGGTGGTGGTTGTGGTGGTTGCGGTGAGCAGCCGCTGCCCCCACCGGGCACCGCACCGAACATCCACGGCATGCCCACCGATCAGACGGTCGAGGGTGGCGCGCAGATCCGCGTCACCGCGCAAGGCTTCCAGAAGCTGCGCGACCTCGTGCCGCAAGCGATCAACGGATCGCTGTCGCCGATCTGCATCAAGAAGGGCGCGGCCGACATCGGCATCGGCATCGACCTCGCGAGCTATTGCGACGTCACCAACCCGTGCGGCCCCGGTGGCTCGAACATCAAGGCGTGCGCGATCACGCCGAGCGTCGCGTTCACGGACCTCACGCCGAACGGCAACAACGCGCTCAACGTTCGCGTCGGTCTCAACATCGACACGACGATCCCGATCTCGGTGATCTTCATCGGCAGCTGCAACCTGCGGATCTCCACCACGGCGGCCAACCCCGACACGCCGATCATCGCGGACCTCAACCTCAGCCTCGGCATCAAGCGTCCAGACGGCGAGCTCGACATCGGCGTCACCGGCGTCAATCAGATCGACGTCGGCGGCATCGACTTCATCTCGAGCGGCGGCATCATCTGTGATGCGGCCGAGGTCGCCGGTGACCTGATCGTCGACGTCCTCGACGCAGTCACCAGCCTCGTCGGTCCGCTGCTCGCGCCGCTCCTCGATGGCTTCATCGACAACCTGCTCCCGAATCCCCTCGGGATCGCCGGCATGATCGATTTCGGCGCGCTCGTCGAGGGCGTCTCGCCCGGTACGGAAGCGTTGATGGAAGGCCGCATCGTCCCCGGCGGCTTCGTGTCGACCAACGGCGGCGGTCTCTCGATCGGCGTGATCACCGGCCTCAACGCCGACCAGCACCCCGAGACGCGCGACCTCGGTCTGACCAGCGAGCCCGCCCTGTGCGTGCCGCCGTTCCTGCCGCCGAACCTCGCGGCTCCCGCGGGCGCGGCGCTGTCCACCACCTCGTACGTCGAGGGCGGCACCACGGTGACGCGCCCGACGTTCACGCTGCCGCTCGCCAACGAGTTCAACGGCAGCACCGATGCGTCGAGCAACGCCGATCTGATGATGGGCATCTCGAACACCACGCTCGATCTCGCCGGTCACCACATCGTCAGCTCCGGCGGCATGTGCCTCGGCGTCGGCACCAGCCTGATCAACCAGCTCAACGTCGGCACGATCGGCATCCTCGTTCCCTCGATCGAGGAGCTGCAGACCGAGAACGGCAACGATCCCCTGTTGCTGGTCACCCGCCCGCAGCGCCCGCTCACGTTCACGCTCAGCGACGACACCGCGAACAAGGCGCTGACGATCCACATCGAGCATCTCGAGGTCGACTTCTACGCCTTCCTGTTCGAGCGCTACACCCGCGCGTTCACGCTCGATCTGACGATGAACGTCGACATCGGGCTGACGTTCGAGCAGACGCCGACCGGCGCGGTGATCAAGCCGGTGCTCGGCGGCATCTCGTCGGACGAGGTCGAGATCAAGGTGCTCAACTCGGAGTTCGCGCGCGAGACGCCCGCGGATCTCGAAGCCGTGCTGCCGTCGGTGTTCGACCTCGTGACGCCGCTGCTCGGCGATCTGCCGCCGATCGCCGTCCCGACGTTCGCGGGCTTCACGCTCGACAACCTGTCGATCGCGCGCATCGCGACGCCGAAGGATGACTTCCTCGCCCTCAAGGCCACGCTCGGCAACCAGGCGATGCTGACCGCGCTCAACCAGCAGGTCACGCTCGAGAAGCTGCAGGCCCGCACCGCCGATCTCGCGGCGAAGCGCGTCGCCATCCAGCCGCGCCTCACGTCGGTGACCACGCCGGCTCCGGCGAAGGTCCGCTCGGCACTCAAGGGTCAGGGCGGCGCGATGCCGCAGGTCGCGTTCGACGTCGCGAAGACCGACTCGCACGGCAACGAGCTCGAGTACTCGTACAACCTCGAGCACGGCATGTTCCGCCCGTACGCGGCGCCGGGCCCGAATGGCCTCGTGATCGCCGACCGGGCGTTCGCGTGGCAGGGCAAGTACGAGATCGGCCTCAAGGCGCGCGTCAAGGGTGACTACACGACCACCTCGGAGGTCGTGCACACGAAGGTGAACATCGACTCGGTCGCGCCGCGCTTCCTCGCCGACAAGGCCGAGTGGATCGACGACCAGTACCACCTGACGATCTTCGACATCGTCAGCGGCAACATCGTGCAGTGGTCGCTCGGTCGTCCCGGCGAGCGCGCGCACGAGTCGGAGTGGTTCCAGGGTGGCTTCGCGGCGATCGACCGCGGGCTGCTCGAGAAGTACTCGGTCAACGGCGAGGTCGTCGTGTTCGCGCGCGACGAAGCGGGCAACATCGGCCACATCCTGATCGCGCCGTTCCACGGTGTGCCGGGCGAAGGCGCCGGCTGCAGCAACTGCAACTCCAGCACTCCCTCGACCGGTGGCTTGATCCTGATGGTCCTCGTCGGTGGCCTCCTCGTCCTCCGCCCGCGCCGCCGCCTGCTCCGCACGCTCGCCAAGAAGCCGGTCGTCGCGCAGCTCGCGCTGTGGGTTGGCCTCTCGACGGTGCTCTCGATCGTGCCCGGCTGCTCGTGCAGCGATGCCTCGTCGTGCGAGCTGTTCAGCGACTGCCCCGAGTGCCCGTCGGGAGAGATCGCGTTCTGCCTCGACGGAACCTGCGCGTGCTCGGACGACATCCTGATCGGCAAGCTCGGCGCGTACTCCGATGTCGCCGCCGGCTCCGATGGCTCGGTCTGGGTCTCCGCGTATCACAACCAGTATGGTGACCTCGTGGTCGCGCGCGCCGATGCCGGCGGGCGGATCCCCGACACCGCGTGGGAGTGGGTCGACGGCGTTCCCGACGGTCCGGTGATCGTCCCGCAGTCGCTCTACCGCCACGGCATCGCCGAAAAGGGCGAGGACGTCGGCATGTACACCAGCGTCGCGGTGCAGTCGGATGGCACCCCGCAGGTGACCTACTTCGATCGCGACACCGGCTCGCTGCGGTTCGCGGAGCGCGGCGCCGACGGCGCGTGGGTGAAGCACGTGATCCAGGCCGGCACCGGTGATCTCGGTGGCGGTGAGATCGGCCAGTCCGGCGCGCTGATCGGCATGTACACGTCGCTGTCGCTCCGCGGCGATGACGGCAAGCCCGGCGTCGCGTACCTCGCGCATGTCGCCGAGGGTGCCAACCGCCGCGCCGAGGTTCGCTTCGCCACCGCGTCGACCACGCACCCCGCGTCGGCCGCCGACTGGAAGGTCTACGTCGTCGAGAGCGCTCCGCTCCCCGCGGAGGATCCGGCGAACCCGAACATCTACCCGCTCCCCGAGGGGCTCGGGCTGTTCGTCGATCTCAACCGCATGCCCGACCAGTCGCCGGTCATCGTCTATTACGACCGGAGCGCCGGCGAGCTAAAGCTGACGAAGTTCGACACCGCGAACGATCGGTTCAAGGTCTCCGTCGTCCTCGATGGCACGGGTGATGTCGATGCCGGCTGGTCGCCGTCCGTCGCCGTCAATCCCCAGGGCATCGTTCATGTCGCGTACGTCGATGCCACCAAGGACGATCTCGTCTACGTCACCGACGCAGCCGGTGCACCGCGCGAGGTCGTCGACGACGGCCTCCGCATCGTCGGCACCACCGTCGATGGTCTGCCGAAGCCCGAGTACCACTTCGTGGGCGACGATGCCTCGCTGGTCCTCGCCAACGGCTCGTTCCCGATGATCGTCTATCAGGACGCGACCACGCAGGAGCTGCTGCTCTCGCGCAAGTTGACGACCGGCTGGGATCGCAAGTCGATCGCGGGTCACACGGATCCGTGGCCGGGTGGCTACGGCTTCTTCGCGGCGAACGCGATCCAGGTCAACGACCTCGTGGTCTCGAACTGGGTGATCGATCAGCCGATCGACGAGAACTGGATCGAAGTGTTCCGGCTCCAGATCGCCGTCGAATAGCTGTCACAGCGTCGCACTTCGATAAGCTCCTCGCGGCTCGATCGCGAAAATTGGCGTCACTCGTGCTCTGCGGCCTACGATCGCCGCTTCAACGAGGGAGTGGAGGCGCAGCCTCGCTCCAGGCCGTCTTACAAGGAGCTCGAATGCATCTATCCAAGTGTTTGTTTATCGCAGCAGCGTCAATGGCCATGACCGGAGTCGCGTTCGCGGATGAGCCGCCGGCCGATCCGAACGCAGGTGGTGGTGCGGGTGCCAGCGCGACCGTCGGTGGAGAGGCTTCCGTCGGTCCCGATGGCGCGAAGATGGACGCGAACGCGGCCGTAGCGGGTGGTGTGTACACCGCGGCGACCTGGCCGCTCGACTTCGCGAACCGCCCGCAGAACGCCGCGAAGGGCATGTTCGAGGTCACGCCGACGGCCGGCTTCTATCGCCAGACCAACACGACTGGCGACTCGACCACGGACACGTCGATCAACGTCGCCGCGCGTTACGGCATCAGCGACAAGCTCGAGTTGTTGTTCGGCTTCGGCGGCACCCAGTTCCAGGGTGGCGTGTTCGAGCACGGCATCATCTTGACTGGAATCGAGGATGGCGAGGAAGGCTCCAACCGCTTCAAGGGCACCCTCAAGTTCGGTGCCGGCCTCAACCTCGTTCAGGGCAAGTTTGATGCGGAAGTGAAGGCGGGGCTGTTCTACGACCCGATCTTCAAGAACTCGGCGTTGGTGGCCGGGGTCGACGTTCGCTATCACGTCAGCGACAAGCTCTGGATCGGCACGCCGCAGAACCGCCCCGGCCTGGTGTTCGGTCTGACGAACTTCGAGTTCGGCGGCATGGAGATTCCGGACACCAAGCCCATCCGCATCTCGATCCCGGCGGCCGTCGCGTTCCAGGCGACGCCGGCGCTCGCGATCCAGGCCAACACGCGCTTGTTCGACATCAACCTGAACGACGCCGCGAAGGGCGGCCCGAACGGCGACGCGGTCACGTTCTTCTCGACCGACGAGTTCGGCGGCATCCCGCTCGACTTCGACGTGGTCTTCGCGCTCGAACACAACCTGGATGTGATCGGTAACCTGAACCTCGTCGATCTGAAGAACGCCGGTGACTTCCTCGTCATCTCGGCCGGCATCAACTACCGCATGTAGAACGCGGGTCGCTCACTTCCACGAGATGGCGGAGACGCCCCGCCGTTTCGGCCCAGCAGCTCGATCTCCGACGATCGTGATGGAATCTCGGTGATCGAGTGGGTGTGCGGTCCGACGAAGCACGTCGCAAGAGATCGATATCGTTGGGCCTACAAACCGATCGGCGATCTAGCTCGCGGCTTCCTTGCGGAGCGCGCGCAGCGCCTCGACGTCGAGGATCGCGCTCGCATCGAGGATGCGCAGCAAGCCCGTCTCGAGCGTTGCCACGCCCTTGAGGAGCGCCGCGACCTCCGGAGCCAGGCTCGGTGGCGGGGGCTGGATGTCTTCCACTCGCTGCTGATCGAGCAGGCGGTCGACGATGACGCCGACGGTCCCGAGCGCGTTCTTGAGCACGACGATCTTGCTGTCGTCGCCGATCTGGCGCCGCGAGATCGCGAGCAACGGACCGAGGTCGAGGGCCGGCACGATCTCGCCGCGCAGGCTGAACACGCCGGCCACGCAGGGAGGGGTCAGAAACACCCGCGTGATCGGCTGCATCGACAGCGTCTCGCGGACCGAGTCGATCGAGAACGCGAACTGCTGGTGCTGCAGCTCGAAACAGACCAGGCGCAGTTCGTTCCCCATCGGTACCTCGCCAATACAGCGAAATCAGTGTGTTCGTTGCGGTCCCGGCAAGAGGGGATCGCGCACTCAAATCGTACTCCTCTCGGAAACGCGGCGGAAACGTTCGGCTGGTATTTGTAGGGAACAAGGAGCCGCCGTGACGAAGAAGATCTGCGCCGAATACATCTGGATCGATGGTCAGAAGCCGACCGCCAAACTCCGCTCGAAGACGAAGATCGTCGACGGGCCCGTCAAGTCGCTGTCCGAATTGCCCGACTGGGGATTCGATGGCTCGAGCACGAGCCAGGCCGAGGGCCACTTCAGCGACTGCATGCTGAAGCCCGTCAAGATGGTCGCCGACCCACTGCACGGCGAACACGACATCCTCGTGCTCTGCGAGGTGTACAACGCCAACGGCAGCGTCCACACGAGCAACACCCGTGCGGCGCTTCGCGCGGCCTCGGAGAAGTACGCCGACCACGAGACGTGGTTCGGGATCGAGCAGGAGTACACGTTCTTCGAGGGCAACCATCCGCTCGGCTGGCCGGAGCGCGGGTTCCCGGCGCCCCAGGGCGGCTACTACTGCGGCGTCGGCTCCGACGAGGTGTTCGGCCGCGAGGTCGTCGAGGCGCACGCCTCGGCCTGCATCCGGGCGAACCTTCTGATCTGCGGCACCAACGCGGAGGTGATGCCCGCGCAGTGGGAGTTCCAGATCGGTCCCCTGTCACCCCTCGAGATGGGTGATCAGCTGTGGCTCGCTCGCTGGCTGCTCTACAGGATCGGCGAGGAGTACGGCGTCAGCGCGACGCTCCACCCGAAGCCGATGAAGGGCGACTGGAACGGCGCCGGCGCACACACCAACATCAGCACCAAGGCGACGCGCGCCGACGGCGGCATCAAGGTGATCGAGGCGATGTGCGAGAAGCTCGGCAAGCGCCATGCGGAGCACATCAAGGTCTACGGCGCCGGTAACGAGGAGCGCCTCACCGGCAAGCACGAAACGTGTTCCATCCATCAGTTCCGCTATGGCGTGTCGGATCGCGGTGCGTCGATCCGGATCCCGATGGCCGCGGCCAACGACGGCAAGGGCTACTTCGAGGATCGTCGCCCGGCGGCGAACATGGACCCGTATCAGGTCTGCGCGATCCTGATCGAGACGATCTGCGCTCCCTGATCTACGCGCCCTGATCTGCGCGTCGTATTGTCGAGCGCCGCGTCGACAGGCGCTGCAGGTCCTCCCGCGATCCAGGCGGTGACCCGTCTCAGGTCTGCGCGATTCGCGACGATTCGTGCGCGCCTTACGCGCGTAGTTTGTCGAGCGCCGCGTCGACAGGCGCCGCAGGTCCACCCGCGATCCAGTCTGTGACGGCTCGATCGAGCTCGGAGACGATCGCCGGATCCGCGCCACAGGCCGCGGCATCGGCGTAGTCCGGCCGCGCGAGCGACAGCCGACCGTAGGCGCCTCGTGCGATCGCCCGGCGACCGTGCCACCAGGTCGCCGCGAGCATCACCAGCGCGAACGCGTCGGTGGGATCGGGGTAGATCGACGCGTTCGGCACCAACCACGCCCACGCGTGCTCGACCCACGCGCCGAAGACCGGCGAGAGCTTGATGCCACCGAACACCAGGGCGGTGAAGGCGATCGCGGTGATCAGCTTCCAGCGACGCAGCGTGTAGTCCCAGCGGACGCCGAGCCTTGCCAGGCCGTACCCGAACAGATCCACCACCGCCGTCGCGGCGAGCGGGAACACGAACACGCCGGTGACATCGGACAGCTTGCCGGTCAGCCACTCCGGCGCCGCGGAGCCCTTGAGCACGCGATCGTTGAGGACGAGCAAGGCGATCGCGATCACGGGAAGTGGCGCGAGCAGCTCGTGGATCGGCAGCCCGGGCTTGCCCGTGCGGTCCGATCCGGCAAGGCGCTCCCACATGGACTCGCAGATTGACACCGATCGCAGCGCTCCGCGATCATCCACCCATGCGCGGGTGGATCGTCGTCGTCGCATTGTGCCTCGCCGGGCAGGCCTACGCCGAGGAGCCGGCGAAAGAGCTGCCGAAGGATCGGCTCGGGATCGATGCCCTGTACGTGCTCCCCACCGATGACTACGGCGCCGAAGCCGACGCCGGCCTCGGCGCGCTGGTTCGCTACGAGCGCCGGGTGGGCAGCAAGCTCTACCTCGCGGCGCGCGGCGGCCCGCTGTTCCACCTCTCCAACATCGATGGTCACAGCCTGACCATGCTGCTGGCGTTCGCGGGCATGCGGTACAACCTCGACCCCGACGTCGCGAGCGGCACGTTCTTCACGATGGCGATCGGGTTCAACTACGTGCGCTCGAAGGCCTCCGGGATGGGGGTGGAGGTCTCGGACTCCGAGCCCGAGCTCAGCCTCGACCTCGGCGCCGGCTTCCAGGTCCGGAAGGTCCAGGTCCGCGGCAGTCTGTTCTACACGCCGCATGTCGGCGCCTCGTTCTCGGGCAACGACACCAGCTATTTGGGCCTCGCGCTGTCGATCGGCTACGACTTCATCGTGCGTTGAAATTTGCCCTCGCACCGACTCGTTGTCATCGTCTGATGATGCGGGCTTGGGCACTTTTGATCTTCCTCGCGGCGTGCAGCGGATCTGACTACCCGACCGGAGAAGCGAGCGCACAGCCGGCGCCTGCTCCGAAGGCGGGTTCTGGATCGGCGACGCCTGCACCCGCTGCGGGTTCGGGCAGCGCGGCGTGTGCGTGTAACGAGGACGAGGCCGATCGCAACGATGATCGCAAGGGTCCGCCGCACGACACGCTCACCCTGACGAAGAAGACCTTCAAGGATCTGCCGGCGTGGGACGCCGACAAGCACGCCGAGGCGGTGCCGTCGTTCCTCCGCTCGTGCGAGAAGATCGCCGCGCTCAAGGACGGCGATCCGATGGGCCACGACGGCCACGGCGGCATCGCGAAGCAGTGGCGTTCGGCGTGCAAGGCCGCCGCGAAGGTCAAGGCCGGCGACAACGCCGCGGCGAAGGCGTTCTTCGAGGCCGAGTTCGTGCCGTGGCAAGCCGCGGGCAAGGCGGGCGTCGACGGCAAGATGACGGGCTACTTCGTCCAGGAGATGAAGGGCTCGCGCAAGAAGCAGGGCAAGTACCAGTCGCCCGTCTACGCGCGCCCCAAGGAGCTGGCGATGGTCGACCTCTCGAAGTTCATCAAGGACTCGCACGGTCGCCGGATCTGGGGGCGGGTGACCGACAAGGGCCAGCTCGAGCCGTACTTCACGCGCAAGGAGATCCGCGAGGGCGCGCTCGACGGCAAGAAGCTCGAGCTGATGTACGTCGACGAGCCGATCGACCTGATGTTCGCGCACATCGAGGGATCCGCGAAGGCGAGAATGGATGACGGCACCGTCGTGTGGCTCGACTTCGGCGGCAAGAACGGCCGCTCCGGCAACGGGCTCGGCGGCGTGATCAAGGGCATGGGTGGGCTGAAGACTCCCGGCAGCGGCACGATGCCCGGCATCCGGAAGTGGCTCGCCGACAATCGAACGAAGCTGAACGACATCTTCGACCAGATCCCGTCGTTCGTGTTCTTCGAGGAAGCGAAGCAGCAGGGCGCGATGGGCTCGCAGATGGTCGTGCTCTCGGCGCGCCGCTCGGTCGCGATCGATCGCGCGTTCATCGCGCAGTCGACGCCGATCTGGGTGGACACCAACGCACCCGTGGCGAACAGCACGACGGTCGGACCGTGGCGTCAGCTGGTGATCGCGCAGGACACCGGCGGCAACATCCTCGGTGCGGTCCGCGGCGACATCTACTGGGGCGACGACGCGGCCGCCGGCGACATCGGTGGGCGGATGGGCGGCAAGGGCCGCTTCCACCTCCTGCTGCCAAAAGGCGTCACCAAGTAGTCACGCACGCTTGTAGATCGGGGACAGGATCTACCCCCGCAACACGACGAGATCGCAGGCGTTCTGCGAGCGAACGTAAAATCACCTCAGGGATGGCTTCTGCGCAGAGCTTGAGCCGATTTTACGTTCGGCTCGAAACCCTCAACGATCACAAATCGTTGGAGGGGTAGATCCAGTCCCCGATCTACGAGCGAACACGACGAGATCGCAGCGTTCTGCGAGCGAACGTAAACTCACCTCAGAGCGCTTGCAGATCGGGGACAGGATCTACCCCCGCAACACGACGAGATCGCAGGCGTTCTGCGAGCGAACGTAAAATCACCTCAGGGATGGCTTCTGCGCAGAGCTTGAGCCGATTTTACGTTCGGCTCGAAACCCTCAACGATCACAGTTCGTTGGAGGGGTAGATCCTGTCCCCGATCTACGAACACGACGGCGACCGAGGAGGAGCACGAGCACACCCGCGAACAGCAGGCTCGTGGAGAGCGAGCCGCTGTCGCAGCAACCTCCCGTGGATGCCTCCGGCTCGTCGACCGGTTCCGCGAACGGATCGACGCACGTCGATGGCCCGGGCGTGACCTCGCGCGACGGCACCAGCGCACGCACCACGCCGTCGAACGTCGCGACCACCAGCGTGTCTCCGGCCGGTGCAGGCGCGCTGACGATCGGCGCACCGAGGTTCGTCTTCCACAGCTCGCGCCCGTCGGCGGCGGCGAGCGCGCTGAGCGTGCCGTCGGGATGCGGCACCCAGACGAGCTCGCCGGTGACCACCGGGCTGGCCGCGAAGCCGGGCTCCGACGCGCGGTAGTGGGCGAAGTTGAGCGGACCGGGCCGCGTCGCGTGGTGCCACAGCGGCGTGCCCGTGTCGGCGTCGAGTGCGAGGAGCTCCTGGTACTGGGTCGGCACGAACAGCCGACCGTTCGCGAGCGCCGGCGCAGCGGTGACCGAGTAGCTCCACTCGTGGCCGTCGGGAACGAGCGCACGCGACCACTTGTCTCGCGTCCCCGATAACGAGGTTCGCGTGGCGACGCCGGCGGAGTTGATGAAGATCAGATCGCCGTCGACGTACACCGGCGTCGCGTGGATCGCGGTGGTCTTGCCGCCGGTCAGCTTCCACCGCGGGGTGCCGTTGACCGTGCTCCACGCGGCCATGCCGTCGTTGCGCGAGACGTTGGAGACCGCGGCACCGTCGGCGACGGTGATCGCCGCGAGCGAGCCGAGCCACGCGTACGACGGCGCCAGATCGTTCTTCCAACGCAGCGCACCGTCGGCGAGCGCGACCGCCGCGATCCGGCCCTGCACCGCGATGTAGACGGTGTCGTCGTCGATCGCCGGCGCGGCCCACAGCGAGGCGGCGAGGCTGTCGACCCCGTCGGCGACGTCGTACGTCCACCGCGGTGCGCCGTCGGCGAGTGCGAACGCGCGGAGCTCGCCGTTCTCGAGCGCGGCGACGACGGTGTCGCCACCGATCGCGGGTGCCGCGCGAACGGAGTACGGCGTGATCGCGCGCCACTTCTCCGCACCCGTCGCGAGATCGAGCGCGACGAGCCCGCCGCGATCGCCCGAGCCGAGGTCCCAGACGCCGACGACGACGATGCCTTCCTTCACGACCGGCGTGCCGAGCAGCACGTTGCCGCCGACGGAGACCGCCCAGCGCTGGGTCAGCGGAGGTGCGATCGCGTGGTCGGTCGCATTGGTGTGCGTCGCGCTGCCGCCGACCTGCGTCCAGTCGCCCGCAACGGGCGTGACGTCGGGAGGCGTGCAGATCGCGAAGTCGAGGCGCTTGGTGACCCGCCGGCCCGCCGGTGATTCGGCGATCACATCGACGGTGTGCGTGCCCGGCAGTAACGCCGGCAGCGGCACGCCGAAGCTCCAGCTCCCGCCAGCCGACGAGATCGGCTGGAGATCGATCTCCGCGCCGCAATCGATCGTCGCGCGCACGCGCGGTACCGCGGCATCGAGCGCCGCCGAGACGAGTAGCGGCGTGGCGGCGGTCGCGCAGCTCCCTGGATGCGGCGACGACACGGCCAGATGCGGTGCGGTGACCCGCGCGCGGTGCTCGACGGTAGGCACGCCGTCGTGGAACGTCACCACGCGGTAGCCCGACGGCGACTGATCGATCGTGCCCATCACCAACGTCTGCGTGCCCCACTCGACGAGCCCGTGACGCTCGGCGCGCCGGTTCGCGTGCCAGTGGCCGGTGAACAGGTAATCGACGCCGAGCGCGGCGAGCTGATCGGCGACGGCGTCGGTCGGCGAGGCGTGGCCGAGCGCGACGACGACCTGTGCCGGATCGAGGATCGCGAGGTCGTTGCGGAAGAACGCGAGCTGATCTTCCTCGGCGAGGTTGGTGTCCCACACGACGACGTGGAGGTTGCCGGTGTCGAAGCTGTAGTTGTCGGGGCCCCAGCGCTGCCGCCACGCGACGCCGCCGTCGTACCAGTCGTGATTGCCGGGCACCGGGATCCACGGTGCGCCGAGCTTCGCGAGCGACTCCTCGACACGCGCGAACTCGTCGCTGCCGTTCGCCTGGGTGACGTCGCCGACGATCGTGAAGAACCGCGGTGCGGTACCGAGTGAGACCGCCTGCGACAGCGCGTCGTCGAGATCGCCGCCATCCCACTTGCCGCCCTCGGCCGGATGATCGACCGCGGTGGTGTGCGTGTCCGCGGCGACGACGAACGACAGCGGTGCCGCGAGCTCGTCGGAGGTCAGCGGTGCCAGCGGTAGGTTGACCCGCCCGTTCTCGCCGGCCGGTGCCCACACCGACGCGGGGCGAAACCCATCCGGCACGCGTGCCCACACGATGCCGTCTCCCGACGGTGACGAGATCGCGAACGTGCCGTCGGCGCGGGTCCGCACCGGCACGCCGCGATCGACAGCAACCACGACGTTCTCGACGCCCGGCTCGTCGGACTGGCGGATCCGATCGCGATTGCGATCGAGGAACACCGATCCCGAAACCGTCGTCGCGCAGGCCTGGCAGAGCAACGCGATCAACGCCCAACGCACGTAGAAGATACTAGCGCGTGCGCTGGGAACCGGGCGGCCTCATCGGCACGTCGCGTCCACGATCACATCAGAAACCGCCCTCGCGGAGCTGCTCGTAGATCGGATACGGGAGTTCACCCGGGCGTGCCACGGTCTCGTCGGTCAGAAGCCGGTCGACACCGGTGCGGCGACGTTGCTCTTCGTGATGCCGTTCGCGAGGATGAACGCCTCGAACGCCGCGCTGTCACTGCGCAGGACCGCGAGCAGGTTCGAGACCGCGGTGATCGCCTGGTCGGCCTGTGCACCGCGCAGGTTCTTGCTACGGCCCTGCGTGTCGTAGAGCTGCGCGGAGATGTAGTGGAAGAGATCGACACGCGCGTGCGAATCGAGCGCGCTGTCGGGAACGATCCCGACGAACGCCGCCTTGACCGCCGCGACCTCGGCCGGGTGCTTCTCGGTGAGGAACCTCGACGCGAGCTGCTTGAGCCGCGACATGTCCTGATACTCTTGCATGTCGTTGCCGTTGTTCAGGACGTCGGCGTACGAGGCCTCGCCGGGGACGAGCGTGCTCCCGACGATAACCTGGCCGATCACGGGCTTGCCGGCGCTGTCGGTCTGCCCCGGCCGCGCGAGTGAGTGCGCGACGAGGCCGAAGAACTGGACGTTCGTCATGTTGTAGCCCCAGCCGAGGCTCGGAAACCCGAACGTCATGCCGCGGTAGTCCTCGATCGCCATCACGCTGTACCAGTCGGTGATCGCCGACTGCGCAACACCCGAGAGCTGCGCGATGCTGCGGTTGTCGGACTTCGCGAGCAGCTCCATCATCGCGCGCGTGTAGATCGGCGCGTCGGTGCTGCTCATCGCGCCGAGATCGAGGAGCTGGCGACCGAACGTGCTCGCGAGCGTGTCGTGGGTGGGCGTGTCCATCGCGACCACGCCGATCCGCTCCGCGCGACTGACCTTGTCGGTGATGAAGAACGCCGACGAGTCGGGGGCGAACTGCCAGCGCAGCGAGCTCCCGGCGCCCGCCGCGAAGTACATGCTGAGCGTCGACATCGCGAGCCCGGTCTGCGAGGGATCCGCGATCACCTGGGACAGCGTGTTGTAGAACTTGTACTCCTTGGTCAGCCGGCGCGGCGTGCTGCGGATCCCGCCGACGGCGGAGATCAGCTTGTTGAGGTTGGCGAACTTCTCCGTGGTGGTCGCACCCTTCATGTACTTGCGGGCCCACGAGCCCGACTTGTAGAGCACGCAGCTGCGCACGAACGCGCCGACCTTCGTCGACGAATACGACCGATAGCCCTCGCGGTCGAGCTGCGCGGCGGGCGTGATCACGTCCTCGAGGTACGCGCGGAACGGGCGATCGCCCGGGAACGTCAGGGTCTGGACCGGCTTCGTCGTGGTGTCGCGCACGAGCTCGACGTGCTTGCCGTCGAGGGTGCCAGTCAGCCCGTCGTCGCGGACGCTCGAGCCATTGACCTCGATGTCGAGCGAGACGCCCGTCGCGGTCAACCGATCTCCCGAGCGCGCCAGCGAGTACTTCTTGCCGTCGAGCGTCAGGCGCACGCCGATCGCCGGCCACGACTCGATCACCGCGTCCGCTGCCGGCGCGCCGTCGGTCGTCACGTCGTAGATGCCATTGAGGTCATCGTCGCTGACGACGGTGACGGCGTCAGCGGTGTCCTCGAAGCCGTCGTCGGGATCGACCGCGTCGGCGCACGAGCTGACAGAGAGGAACAGAAATGGAACGAGGTGGCCAAGTTTCTTCACGTTAGTTCTCCAGGACAGACGGACGATCGAGCGACCAGGAAGTCGCGGTCGAACAGAGGGGAAACGCGCTCAGTTCGCGGGGCAGCGAACCAGCGGAGCGATCGGCGAGAAGTTGAAGGGCGTGACATCGAGGGCGTCGTAGGCCGCGAGGGCGCCGTCGAGCGCGGACTTGATCTCGGTGAACGACTGCCCGAGCTTGTTCGACACCGTCGCGCCGGACTCCGCCATGCACACGAACTTGGCGCCGCTACATACGTCGAGCGTCTCGCAGGTCAGGTTGTCGGCGCCGAGCGGCTGGATCTCCGCATCGCCGTAGAGCAGCCGCCCGTTGACGATCACGAGCCGGACGGTGCGCGGCGTCGCCGCGAGCAGCGCATCGTACGGCGCGGCGAGCATGCCGGGGACGACGACCAGGTCCGCCTTCTTGCCGACCTCGATCGAGCCGAGCACGCGCTCGACGCCGAGCGCCTTCGCGGCGTTGATGGTCACCATGTTGACCAGATCGCGCGACGACAGGAGGTTGCCGAACGCGGCGTTGTCGACCTGATCGGCGAACCGCAGCTCGTCGAGCATGTTCTGGCTACCACCGATCGACCAGTCGGGCGCGAGGGCGATGTTGATGCCCTTCTGGAGCGCGAGCGGGACGTTGGTCGTCTTCGTGAAGTCGACACCGCCACCGTAGAGGAACACGTTCGAGCGCGGCGACCACACGATGCTGATGCCGTGCGCGGCCACCGAGGTCAGCTCGGCGTCCCCGAGAGCGGTGCCGTGGATGATCGCGGTCTTGTCGTTCAGCAGGCACTCCGGCGTCGTGGTGATCGTGCCGAGCGTCGCGTACTCCTTCCGCGCCGTCGCATCGACGCCCTCGGCGACGTGGATCGCGTAGGCGTCGGTCTTGCCGGCCGCCATGTTGTTGCACACCGCGTCGGCGGCGCTGCGGGTCGGGAAGATCGTCGCGGTCTGGATCTTGTCGCTGCCGAGATCATTCGGCGCCTGATCGATCGTGCGTGCCACCGAGCCGTAGCACTGCTTGTCGGCCGGGTTGCCCGAGCCCTGCACGCTCGTCGTGCCCGCGATCAACGCCTTGAGCTCGCCGTACTTGTTCATCTCGCAGCCGAGGCTGACCGTCGAGGTCTCGCCGTTGAGGTACTGCTTGGTGTCGACCAGCGCCTTGTACTTCGCCTCGTTCGGCCACTGGTTGTGGTTCGTGTAGACCTTCGACGGCGACCAGTGCGTCTCGTCGAAGATGTCGAACAGGATGTGGTTGTGGGCGTCGATCATGCCCGGATAGATCACGCCGTGCGTCTGCACCACCGAGGCGTCGGCCGCGAGCGGGTGCCCGGCGCACGACGTCGCGACACACGCGATCAGATCGCCATCCACCAGCACCTCGCCGGCGAACGCCGAGTCCGGCGTCACCACCACGCCCTGCAGCAGCACGCGATCGCGACGCCCGAGCGAGACGAGCTCCGCATGTCCGGGATCCGTGGGTGGCGCCGCGGTGCATGCCCCGGCCTGGCACGTCGCGCCCGCACCACACGACGTGCCGTCGGGCAGCGTGTCGTTGCGGCAGCCATCCTGCTGCGTGCACAGATCCGCCGTGCACGGATCGCCATCGTCGCAATTCAGGGCCACACCACCGCCACACGAGCAATCGCTCTGGATCGTCTCGCCGGTCGTGCAGGTGTTGCCGTCGCTGCACGTGCCGCTCGTCGCGCAGCCGTTGCCACCGCCGAGGCTACATACCAGCGCAGCGGTCGCCCACGCGCCACCGTCGGGCTGACGCCCGAAGCACGCGCCGAGGATCGACGTGCCCGCGTAGAAGTTGCTCTGCGTATCGCGCACCGCGCCCGTGTTGTCGAGCAGGCGAACCTGATCGATCGACGCGTGGTTGACGCCCGCGTAGCTCACCACGAGGTAGGCACCCGGCGCGAGCGTGGTGCCGGCGGGCAAGGTCTTCGGCGCGTAGCCGCCGCTGATGTCGTCGACCTGCCATCCCGACAGGTCCACCGGCGCCACCCCACCGTTGTAGAGCTCGACCTTGCCGGACGAGCCCGCGGTGAACTCGTTGATCACCACGCCGCCAGCGCCGAGCTCCTGGTCGACCTCCTCGTTGTCGAGCTCCGGCGTCTCCGTGCACGCCATCACGAACACCAACCAAGCAACGTTTCGCAGGTTCGTCATACGGCTGCGACCTCAACGCAACCGCCATACCGGATGTGACAACGCGGTTTCGTCGGGTTGCCGTGGCGACAGGACATCCCTCGAGTTCTCACGTCCGGCTACCGGACCTGCCACTTCATGGAAGTCCTCGAAATCGCTACAATGATGGAGGGTGTAGTTCCTTCATCGGACTCGCGCGACTTCGCGATCGCGACCTCGTCTTGATCAGATCAGCGTTACGGCAGCGAGACGACGAACGTGCCGCGCCGCCATTTGTGGTCCCCATCGGCATCGATCAGGATCGGGCTCGCGATCGCGAACGGCGTGACCCGGCGCTTCCGGTCGTAGTGGTACGAACCGGTGACCTCCGACGGGATCGCGCCATCGCCCTCGGCCGTGATCCCGATCCACGTGTCGCGACGACCGATGTCGACCTTGCCGGCCCAGTGGAACGTGTGCCCACGCACGTCGATCGTCTGCACGAGCTGCGGCCCCTTCGCGCCACCGATCGTGATCCGCAGCTTCTCGACCTCGACGAACGCCGCACTCGAGAGCGAGACGTCGATCCACACCGAGCCGGCGGCCTGCAGACTCTGTCCTGGCCCGACGCCGGGTTTGCCTTGGGCAGAAGACACCTCGATGTCGAGCCAGGGACCATTCGTCGCCAGCGTGCGCCGCGCCTTCAACGCCGCCACGAAGGCCGCACGATCGAAGTCGCGCGTGCGCGGATCGTCGACGAAGACGTAGGTCCGCGCGCTGCCGTCGAGGATCCAGTTGAGGTCATGCGTGTCGCTGTTGCCGAGCGGCGCGGACAGGAAGCCGTGATCGACGAGCGTGTAGTAGTCGCGCACGCACTCGTCGAGCCGGCGATCACCCTCGACGTTGAACATCGTGTGCCCCGCGATGACCTCGATCGCATCGAACGCGAGTGGGAACGGCGGCGGCCACTTCACGCCGTCCCACTCCGTCGCATCGAACAGCGATGCCGAGCGCAGCCGCGGGTGGTTGAGCTGGATCACGCCGGTCGGGACCTGCCTGCGCGCCAGCGCGAAGAACTCGTCGAGCGTCGCGGCGTTGAGCGCGTCGGTGGACGGGCTGCCGTTGTTGTGCTTCTTCGGTTCGACGACGACCGGATAGATACCCGCGTGCATGTAGTCCGCCGACAGCTCGTTCGACGGGATCGCCGCGACGACGTCCTGCAGGCGAAGGGCGTTGATGTCGCTCGTCAGGTCGCCGTTGGTGTTGTGATCCGACAGCGCGATCACCTGGATGCCCGCGGCGACCTGCGCGATCACGCGCTGCGGGTTCGGCACGTGCGAATCGTCGGAGGCACGCGCGTGAACGTGCAGATCCGCCGCCAGGGTGTGGGCGGGCGTCCAGGCTCGCACGAGCTCGACCTTCAGCTCGACCCGTCCACGCTGCGCCGACAGATCGACCTGCCCTCGCCACAGCTCGTACTCGATCCCTCGCCACGCGAGCACGTCGTAGGTGCCGTACGGGATCGCCGGCGAGGGCACGCACGGATCGACGCCGACCGGCACGTCCCCCGCACCGCGCCCGAAGATCAGCCCGTCCCACGATCCGACGACGTCGGGCGCGATCTCGCACGCTGCCCCACCCTGCCGCTCTCCGAACACGTCGATCGAGCCCATCCGTAGCGGCGCGTGGTTCGAGAGCAGCAGCACGCGACCCGCAACGGGTTGTCCTCGATCGGTGATCGTCACCGCGAGCGTCGTCGTCGAGCGCGCAGGACCATCCGGGATCGCGGCATCCGGCGTGCTCGAGCCGCCGCGCGGCCAGATCACGACGGCGATCGCGATCGCCACTGCGATCGCGCCGATGCCGAGCGCTAGTCGCATCCGCGCACGGTATCAGCGCAGCCGGAACTCTGCGCCGGCGGTGACCGCCAGTCCGAGCTGCGGCTCGGTCTCGAGGCCGCGCCCGAAATTCGCGAGCCCGACGGTCAGCTCGGTGAATGCCACCAGCCTGACCCCATCCGCCACCTTCGCGCTGACACCGCCGCCGAGGTGTACCGGAACCCCGACGCCCGAGAGCTCGTCGGCGGTGAACCGCGTGTACGAGATGCCGATCGCCGCGCGCACGAACGGCCGGAAACCACCCTGCCCCTTGAACATCCGGCGCACGCCGGCGGCGAGCTCGAGCGCGGATCCATCCGCGAGGCCGTGATCGCAGGACAACGACATCCGGTCCTGACGGTCGCTGTAACAACCGGCCTCGCCCCCGCCGAACGTGAAGCTCGCGATGCCGTCGAACCAGTCCTGATCCGAGAGTTGATAGAGGTAGCTGCCGGTCACACGCACGCCACCCGCGGTCACCCGGCCGCCGCTCGCCACGCCGACCATGCCGCCGATCCCCTGATCGCCGAGCTCCTCGTTCGCCGACGTCAGGGAGAGATCATCCGCGCGCGCGATGGAGCCCAGACAGGCGACGACGACGAGTGCTCGCATGCCCGAAAGCTAGCGCGGCCAAAAATTGAGGGCCACTTAGCGGCGCCGACGAACGTTCGCGCAGATACGTGAGGGGTCCGACCCCACGTTGTCCGAGAAATGGTGGATTCGACCAATTCGAGCCGGACAGGTCCGACCCCACGTTGTCCGAGAAATGGTGGATTCGACCAATTCGAGCCGGACAGGCTCCGACCCCACGTTGTCCGAGAATTCGAGCCGGACAGGCTCCGACCCCACGTTGTCCGAGAAGGTGGTGGATGCGACCAATTCGACCGGACAGGGTCCGACCCCACGTTGTCCGAGAAGGTGGTGGATGCGACCAGTCGAGCCGGACAGCTACCGACGACGACGGCGGGTCGAGCCGGCGGTATGCGCGAGCGCGCTCACCAGCGCCTCGGCCGCACGCGGCGAGAACCGCGCCGCCTGAACGAATGGTTGCAGCGCCGCATCGACGTCGATGCATCCGCGCAACGGACCACGCGACATCCAGCCGAGCTCGAGGGCGCGCTGGGCCGCGACCTCGCCGATCAACACCGCGAACGCCGGCGTCGCGATCGCGGCGAGGCGCGCGAGCTCGTCGATGGTGCACGCCGCCAACCGCCCACCCCCGATCACCCAGTCGGCGAGCGCTTCCCACGCGTTCGGTTCGAGCACCGCCGCGTCGGTCGGCGCCTCCGGCAAGCGCACGACGTTGGGCGCGACCGCGCCGTGCTCGGGCGGCGTGATCAAGACATCGCTGTTGCGCGCGTGCTCGAGCACGAGCATCCGCACGAACCGGCGCTCGTCGTGGACATCGACGTGCGCGCGCATGCAGCCATCGATCGCGAGGGGGCTGGCGCCGTCGAGCCCGAGGCGGCGCGACCGGCCATCCGGCATTCGCAGGAGCACGACCTCGAAGTCGAGCTGGACCTCCGCACAGGCTGTGCGAAACGGCACCCGATCTCGATAGAGGGCAGTGCGGCCCATCCCCGAATGGTAGCCGAGCCGTCCAGCACGCTGGAGGGCGAAGATCACACCGACGTGATTACGTCTTCTGCGGCGACCAGCAACGCTGGAGGGCGAAGATCACACCGACGTGACTACGTCTTCTTCGGCGACCTGGTAGCCGAGCCGACCAGCAACGCTGGAGGGCGAAGATCACACCGACGTGACTACGTCTTCTTCGGCGACCTGGTAGCCGAGCCGTCCAGCAACGCTGGAGGGCGAAGATCACACCGACGTGATTACGTCTTCTGCGGCGACCTGGTAGCCGAGCCGTCCAGCAACGCTGGAGGCGAAGATCACACCGACGTGATTACTTCTTCTTCGGCGACCGGCGCTTGGCCTTGGGCGGTGGCTCCGGGGCCGCGTCCACGACACGCTGGGTCTGGAGCCGGCGGATGGCTCGGAGGCGCAACGTCCGGTCGAGCCGGGGTTTGAACTCCGCGACATTCTCGACCTGCGGGGCGATGCCCGAGCGGGCGTTCGCATCCTCCTTGAGGAGCAGCGCACGCACCTGATCCGGCGAGCTCAGCGACCGCAGCTTCGCGATCGTCGTCGAGTTGCGGAGCGCCCTTGCAAGGCGGCCGAGGATCGGTAGATGGAGCCGGTCGTACTTGAGGCCCAGCAGGAAGAACAGATAGGTCGGGGCGTTGTCGGGGGCGCCAAAATCGATCCCCTCCCACGAGCGACCGACGATCACGAACGGCCGGGCGATCTTGCCCTTGTCCTTCGCGCGGGTATGGAGAAAGGCGACGCCGCCGTCCATCGCCGTCGACGACAGCGACTCGCGCTCGACGACCGCACCGACGAACCACGGCTTGTCCGACAGCCAACCGTTGGTGTAGGCGCGGGCCGCCAGCTCCTCGATCACCGCCATCGGGGCCTTGGAGCGCATCTGCGGGATGATCGCCTGATCGGGGAGCAGGTCCTCGAGCGGCAACTTCATGCCATCCGGCACATCGGCAAAATTCTCCTCATCCCCGACCAGCTGCTCCTCGATCCAGGCGTCGATGGCCGGGCGCTTGAACCGCCACTGCCGCTCGACCTGCAAAGCCGGGATTTTCCCCGCGGTCACCAGCTTGCTGACCGTTGCCTCGTCGAGATGGAGATAGCTCGCGAGCTCGGGCATCGTCAGCAACTGCGCGTCGGGAGCCGTCTTTTTGGCCATGTGCGCGGTGATTCTATGTGGGAACGCGCGCGTTCGCCCTCCGCAGCGTAAGATTTCGGGATGCAAAGGCCGCGGTGGTCACTCCGCCGAGCCCGTGTACTGGTCGGGACCAAGTTCCTGCTGATCGCAGGGCTCATCGGATTCGTCCTCGTCACGTGGCTCGTCGAGCTCGTTGCGGGTCTCGATCGCGCGGTCCATCTGGGTCCGCTCTTCGCGCTCGCGATGGCCGCCATCCCTGCCGGCCTGTGGCTCGCGTTCTTCTATCTGATGGACCGCCACGAACCGGAGCCCAAGGCGCTGGTCGCCGGGGTCTCGGTCCTCGGCTGCATGATCGCCGCACCGCTCGCGAGCTTCGTCGAATACCAGGCGGTGCCGATCGGCGCGCTCGAGGTCCACGGGCTGTCGGCCGTGTCGATGGACCGCGTGATCTACGCGGTCCTGATCGCCGGCCTCGCGCAAGAGATGTGCAAGTACGCCGTCGTTCGCTACACGGTCTATCTGTCGCGCGAGTTCGACGAGCCGATGGACGGCATCGTCTACATGATGGCGTGTGGCACCGGCTTCGCCGTGTGGGTCAACTACCACCGGCTGTCGGACCAGGGCCTCAACGCGCAGCTGTCGACGGCGGCGGCGCAGTGCGTGGTCACCACGCTCGCCCATGCCTCGTTCGCCGGTGCGCTCGGCTACGTGATGGGCCGCGCGAAGTTCTCGCGACGCAGCGCCCCGATTCGCGGCATCTTGTTGTTCCTCGGCCTGCTCGGGGCCGCCGTGCTCAACGGTCAGTTCGCGATCGTCGAGAACTGGGTCCAGCAATCGGGCATGGCGCAGCACCCGTGGCGCGCCGTCGGGTACGCGGCGGCGTGCGCGTCGACGGTGTTCCTCGGCATCTGGTTGGTCTCGCAGCACCTGCTGTCGAAGTCGCCGTTCCGGAGGCAGCAATGAGCAAGGGCAAGAAGCCTCGCAAGCCGAAGGGGAAGGGCGAGCGTCCGTCGGATCCCGCGATGCCGAACGCCGCGGTCGAGCCGATCCCCGTCGAGGGCACGCAGCCTGTCGAGACCGCCGCGATCGTCGCGACGACCACCGAGACCGACTCGAAGATGATCACGGTATCGTCGGATCCCGACGTGTCGATGCCCGTCGCATCGCCGAAGGAGCCCGAGCGCGCCGTGCCTCCTCCACCGCCGGGAAGGCTGGAGGAGCCGAAGCCGGCCCTCAGCGTGGTGCCACCGCTCTTCGAGCTCCCGCCGCTCGTCCGCGACGAAGTTCCGATCGCCGCGACGAAACCCGACGAGCCGATCGTGGAGCCGATCGTGGAGCCGATCGTGGAGCCGATCGTGGAGCCGATCGTGGAGCCGATCGTGGAGCCGATCGTGGAGCCGATCGTGGAGCCGATCGTGGAGCC